>JADJLT010000001.1:1075000-1385259 GCA_016709965.1 Betaproteobacteria bacterium | reverse complement strand
GGACGCCGCGGCAAGCCGGGCGCCGGGGCGACTGCTTAGTAGCGACGGCGCTGCGGGGCTGGGGCGCCGCGGTTTTCAATGTGACGGAAAGTGATACGGCCCTTGGTCAGGTCGTAAGGCGACAGTTCAAGTGTTACCTTGTCGCCGAGCAGGATACGGATGTGGTTTTTCTTCATCTTGCCGGCGGTGTAGGCAATCATCACGTGACCGTTTTCCAGCGTTACGCGGAAACGACCGTCCGGAAGGACGTCTTCTACGACGCCTTGCATTTCAAGTAGTTCTTCTTTTGCCAAGTGTTCTTCTCCAGTAATCGAAAATAATGCTCAGGGGGTAACGACTGCAGCGGCATCGGTGGACAATGCCTCATGCCTGTGGCGCGGTAGTTCCCACGGTTGGCCGGTTTCTGTAATCGCAGAAATGGCGATCACCGGCGGCGGTGACAGCACGCCACCGAATATTGTAGCGAAAGATACATCCGCTGCGTCGCGTCCCGTTGCCAAACGGACGAACCCCATCGGAATTGCCGTACCTGAGGGATCAAACAGATACCAGCGGTCGCCAAGGAATACTTCGACGTAGGCATGGAAATCGGTCGGACCCAGCGCCGGATCAGCGCCGTAGTCGATGCCTGTGGTAAATCGGGCCGGGATGTTGAGGGCGCGGCAGATGGTGATCATCAGGTGCGCGAAGTCGCGGCAGACGCCAACGCGATCAATCAGGGTATCAAGTGCCGCCGTGGTTGAGCTGCTAGTATTCCCCTTGAAGGAGACATGTTTGTTAACCCAGTTGCGAATCGCCTCGACCCGACGGTAGCCTTTGGGAAGGTGTCCGAATTCACTCATCGCCAGCGCCGCCAGTCGGTCTGACTGACAGTAGCGACTCGGGTAAATATAGGTCAGCGCCGATAGCGGGAGTCGGGCGATAGGCGTTTCCTGAATCAAGTCAGGAAGATCGACCTGATGCTTGATGTCCAGTGTCGCCTTGTAGCTGATATGCAGTGGGCCAGGTGCGCCAGTCAGGCGCAGGTAGCGCGTGCAGGTGGACGGATCGGTCTGGATGGTGTGCGGCACCTGCTGGCTGACCACGAGCTGTTCGCTGACGATGGTCTGGCTGGCAGTTTTGGCTGCATGAATATTGAATACGAAATCTGCGCCTTGAAACCCCAGTTCATAGTGAAGATCAATTGCGAACTGGATGCGGACCATTTATTTCCCCAAAGTTATGGCGTCCAGAGATCCGGGTGTCCGGAAGCGCTGGGGCCAACAATAAAACAGCGCTTTGCGACGGGGAAATGATGACTTCAGCGTGCCAAAATACATGAATTGGCGGTGCGGCAGAGGGACGGCATTTACGCGGGCAGAACGACGAATCCTGAATCTTACGCGCCGATCTTTCTTGTGGCAAGCGGAAATGCTGAAAATCGCCGAATATTCAATCCCTTGCCATGTTTTGGCAAGGGACTGAAAGTGGGTCAGGCGGCTTGTTGTTGTGGTTGGCGAATCTGCGATGAGCCGAGGCGATTGACGCCACTGAGCAAGGCCTTGATTGATGCAGTGACGATATTGCTGTCGACCCCGACACCGTAGCATTCGCCACTGTTCTTGCCTGCTATTTCCATGAAAGCACATGCCCGGGCATTCCCATCTTCTCCCATCGGCACCATTGAGCGTTCCTCATAGCTGCGTACCTGAATGTTGATGCCGGCACTCTGGAGGGCGTGGACCGCCGCATTGATCGGACCGTTACCCTCTCCGGTCAGGATGTGTGGCATACCGTCAATCTCGATGTTCAGGCGAATACCCTGATTGTGCCCCTGCTCAAAGAGATGGTGCTCGCGATAATGAATGGGTGACGTTGCGTCGAGGTAGGTTTTGGCGAACATGGCCCAGATGCCATCGGCACTTACTTCGCCGCCGTGAGCATCGGTGTGTTGCTGGACGACGCCAGAGAATTCGACCTGAAGGCGGCGTGGCATGACGATGCCGTGCTCGGCTTCCATCAAGTAGGCGATACCCCCTTTGCCCGACTGGCTATTGACGCGGATGACCGAGTCATAACTGCGGCCGAGGTCGGCGGGATCGATCGGAAGGTAAGGCACTGACCATTGCTCATCCGCCTTTTGAGCAGAGAACCCCTTCTTGATGGCGTCCTGGTGGGAGCCGGAGAAGGCCGTGAATACGAGATCACCGACGTAAGGATGACGAGGGTGGATCGGGAGCTGGCTGCAGTGTTCGAAGGTGCGGGCAACGGCATTGATATCCGAGAAATCGAGTCCAGGATGGACGCCTTGCGTGTACATGTTGAGGGCGAGGGTGACGAGGTCGACATTACCTGTGCGTTCGCCATTGCCGAAGAGGCAGCCTTCGACACGGTCTGCACCGGCCATGAGGCCGAGTTCGGCGGCTGCGACTGCCGTGCCACGGTCGTTGTGCGGGTGGAGACTGATGATGACGCTGTCACGGCGAGCAAGATTGCGGTGCATCCATTCGATCTGGTCGGCGTAGATGTTGGGCGTGGCGATCTCCACCGTCGTCGGGAGGTTGAGGATGACTTTACGCTCCGGCGTGGCTCCCCAAGCTTCGGTAACGGCGTCACAGACTTCCTTGGCGAAATCGAGTTCGGTGGCGGTGAAGAGTTCCGGGCTGTATTCGAGGGTGATCTCCGTTTCCGGCATGGCGTCAGCCTGTGCCTTAATGAGCTGGACGGCATCCACAGCCATCCGCACGACTTCGGCCTTGCTCATGCCGAAGACATTGTCGCGGAAGGTCTTGCTGGTGGCGTTATAGACGTGGACGATGGCCTTCTTCGCACCCTTGAGCGACTCGAAAGTGCGACGAATGAGGTGTTCGCGCGCCTGAGTGAGGACTTCTATGGTGACATCATCGGGAATGTGGCCGCCCTCGATGAGGCTACGCACAAAGCCGAACTCGGTTTCGGAGGCAGAGGGGAAGGCAATTTCGATTTCCTTGAAGCCGATATTGCAAAGCATCTTGAACATGCGCATTTTCTTTTCGGCGTTCATTGGCTCGAAAAGCGACTGGTTGCCATCGCGAAGGTCGGTGCTCATCCAGATCGGCGGCTTGGTGACGATGCAGTTTGGCCACTGGCGCACGTTGAGTTGTATCGGCGGGAAGGCAGTGTATTTGGTGGCTGGCTGGGCGATCATGGCAGGCTCCGAAGAATGTTTTACGATGACGAAATATTAGGCCAAAGCGAGCGACAGATGATTGCGAATATGCCTATAAAAAATAACTAATATGGCAGATAATTGCTTAATAATTATTTATTGAGCAATTTATGGAATTTGATCGCTACGATCGAGAAATTCTTGCCATCCTGCAGGACGATGGACGCATCAGCAATCAGGATCTGGCTGATCGAATCGGCTTGTCGCCATCGCCTTGTTTGCGTCGCGTGCGGATGCTGGAGGAGTCTGGCTTGATTACCGGATACCGTGCCCTGCTGGATGCGAAAAAACTGGGGCTTTCCTTGATGGCACTGATAGGAATTTCGATGGATGTGCATACCCCAGAGCGATTTGCCAACCTGGAGGCAAACATTGCGGGGATTCCGGAGGTACTTGAGTGCCTGCTGATTACCGGCCAGCAGTCGGATTACCTGCTCAAGGTCGTGGTTTGCGATATGGACGGTTATCAGGATCTGCTGCTCAACAAAATCACCCGAATTACGGGGGTGACAGGTGTTCACACCAGTTTTGTGCTCAGGAAGGTGCTATACCGGACCGCCTTGCCGGTCTAGGGGCACAACAAGGCTAGTCGCGCACGCGTTCGAAGAGCATCGAGACGCTATCGTCGATTTGCTCAGTGTGATGTGTTGGCAAAGGCTGCGATTGGGTGAAGTAGGTGTCCCATTGCAAGTCAGTCAGCGTTAATTCATGGACTGACGTGGCACGGCGCTCCTGCGCTCGACGGCGTTCCGTAAAGCCAAGCGGAGCACCCTGGTTGCGCTTGCGCCGGTCAATACGTTTGCGTCTTTCAGCGCTGTCGTTGAGCGGTAAATGCAGGTCTGCGGGGAGTTCGGCGCCGTGTACCATCAGCAAATGTACGATCCCCATATGATGTCCTTTGGCAGCCATCCGGATTGGACCACCGGGACCTTGGCCATTGGGGGCGTTGATGTTGGCGCCATGTTTGATCAGCGTTTCTACAATGCTGGCGTGTCCCTTGAAGCATGCAGTTCTGAGCGGTAATCCCGGGTCGCCGTGCATGTCCGCTTCTTCAATATCTGCGCCATGCTCGATAGCGACATTAACCGCCTGGATGTCGGCGCGTTCGATAGCTCGTCTTAGTGCGCTGTGCATAGTGAAGTCCAACCTGATTGTGGCCATGTTGCCGAAAAAACTGAATTGACTTGATCATATCCACGGGATCCGAATTTTGTTGTTAAATGTTTCACGAACGCCGGAAGTCGGCGCCGAATGAACGAGCTTGTGCTTTATGGGGCGGCATTTGCATCGAGCCGCGTATAATCCGCCCCGGAAAGTCGGCCAGGCAATCGCTGGATACGAAAGTATCGGGAGGAAAGTCCGGGCTCCATTGGGCAGGATGCCAGTTAACGACTGGGTGCTATACGGTCGCAAGACCCAAGGCAACGGAAAGTGCAACAGAAAATAAACCGCCGATGGCCCCGCAAGGGGATCAGGTAAGGGCGAAACGGCGAGGTAAGAGCTCACCGCGCTGGCGGTAACGTTCAGCGGCATGGCAAACCCCATCCGGAGCAAGACCAAATAGGGAAGCTGAGGCGTGGCCCGCGCTGCTTCCGGGTAGGTTGCTTGAGCCTGTCGGTGACGGCAGGCCTAGAGGAATGATTGCCGAACCTCGCAAGAGGGGAACAGAACCCGGCTTATCGGCCGGCTTTCCACTGAATTCTGCTTATTTTGACAGGCTGCGCATGGCGCGCTCCAGGCCGTCGATGGTCAAGGGGAACATCCGCTCGCCGAGTAGTTGGCGAATCATGGTGATGGAGGGCGTGAAATTCCAGTGTGCTTCGGCGATCGGGTTCAGCCAGACGGCGCGTGACCACGTGTTCACCATGCGCTCCAGCCAGACAGCACCCGCTTCCTCGTTCCAGTGTTCGACGCTGCCCCCCGGGCGGGCGACTTCGTAGGGGCTCATGCTGGCATCGCCGACGAAGATCAGCTTGTAGTCGGGGCCGTAGGTGTGAATAAGGTCCCAGGTTGACAGTTTCTCATTGTGGCGCCGGCGATTATCCTTCCAGATGCCTTCATAGACACAATTGTGAAAGTAGAAATGTTCGAGGTGCTTGAATTCGGTGCGCGCTGCTGAAAAGAGTTCCTCGCAGGCCTCGATGTGATCATCCATCGAGCCGCCAATATCCAGAAAGAGCAGCACCTTGATGGCGCTGTGGCGTTCCGGGCGTAACTGAAGATCGAGCCAGCCGCCGTTGCGCGCGGTGCCGGCAATTGTGCCATCCAGGTCAAGTTCGGTTGCTGCGCCCTTGCGGGCGAATTGGCGCAGCCGACGCAGCGCGACCTTGATGTTGCGTACGCCGAGATCAAGCGAGTCGTCGAGATTGCGGAACTCGCGTTGATCCCAGACCTTGATCGCCGTCCGGTTGCCGACTGATTCGCCACCGATACGGACGCCTTCCGGGTTATAACCGCCGTGCCCGTAGGGCGAGGTGCCGGCGGTGCCAATCCATTTACTGCCGCCAGCATGACGTTCCTTCTGCTCGGCCAGGCGCTCCTTCAGCTGCTCGAATATTTTTTCGTAGCTCAGTTTCTGTAGCCGAGCCCGGTCGGTTTCCGACAAGTGGCGGCGTGCCGCCAGTTCGAGCCATTCTTCTGGCACCAGGGCATCGAAGCCCGGCAGCGCCTCGATACCTTTAAAATATTCGCCGAAGGCACGGTCAAAGCGGTCGTACAGGGCTTCATCCTTGACTAGCAGGGCGCGCGACAGCAGGTAGAAATCGTCAAGGCTGCCGCTCACCAGACGCGCTTCCAGCGCCTCGAGTAGCGACAGCAGCTCGTTGGTCGAGACCGGCAGCTGCCTGGCTTTAAGGTGGAGGAAGAAATCGACCAGCATTTAAGGTTGCTTGCGACGCGCCATGAATGCTAGACGTTCAAAGAGATGAACATCCTGCTCGTTCTTGAGCAAGGCGCCGTGCAGTGGCGGGATGGCGTCCTTCGCTTCCTTGGCGCGCAGGGCTTCCGGCGGGATGTCTTCGGCTAGAAGCAGTTTTAGCCAGTCGATCAGTTCGCTGGTGGATGGCTTTTTCTTCAGGCCGGGCACGTCGCGCAGATCAAAAAACACCTCCAGCGCTTCCTTGAGCAACTCGTGCTTGAGGACAGGAAAATGCACGGCGACGATGCGCTGCATGGTCTCCTTGTCCGGGAACTTGATGTAGTGGAAGAAGCAGCGACGCAGGAAGGCGTCCGGCAACTCCTTTTCGTTGTTCGACGTGATGATGATCAGTGGGCGGTGTTTGGCCTTGATGGTGCGATGAAGCTCGTAGCAATGAAATTCCATGCGGTCGAGTTCTCGCAACAGGTCGTTGGGAAACTCGATGTCGGCCTTGTCGATTTCGTCGATAAGCACGACCGATGGCTCATCGCATTCGAAGGCCTGCCACAGCACGCCGTGAACGATGTAATGGCCAATGTCCTCGACGCGCGGATCACCCAGTTGCGAGTCGCGCAATCTGGAGACGGCATCGTATTCATACAGGCCCTGCTGTGCCTTGGTGGTTGATTTGATGTGCCACTGGAAGAGCGGCATGTTCAACGCTCGCGCTACTTCTTCGGCGAGCAGGGTTTTGCCGGTGCCCGGTTCGCCCTTGATGAGCAGGGGGCGTTGCAGGGCGATGGCGGCGTTGACCGCCAGGGTCAGGTCGCGGGTGGCGACGTAGGTTTCGGTGCCTTCGAATTTCATGGGTGGGCTTTCGTCAAGCGCAGTGAATTGCGTCTGATTGTAAGACGAAAGCCGCTATCTGAATTGAGTCGCCATGACGCGTAGGGAACGGATTCCTTGCCGGCTTATTCCTGCGATTCCCTGACAATTTTCCATTCATCGCCTTCCCGGACGATCAGCAGGGTTTTCGGGCGGGCAATTTCGCGATAACTGCCGGATGCATAGTCCTGCCGAAAACTTGCCTTGAACTGTCGCTGATCGACACGCTCGATCTTGAGGTCGTTTATCTTGAGGTCGATCGCTGCGCCCGTTGCCAGCTTATTCTGTCTTGCAGTAATCCATGCATCTCGTGAGTTGCCATCAGAAGGGGAGAATCCGGTGCCATAAGCCTTCAAATAGCCACCGATGTCGCGGCTTTGCCAAGCGCTGCGCCATTCTTCCACCAGTTGGCCAACCTGTTGCTCGTCCGGGATTTTCGGTGCGGCGGTAATACTCGCCCGGGCCGGCATTACTTCGGGTTGTTGTGTTTCGATGGGGTGAACGGCGACTGGCTGGGTCGTTACCGCAGGTGCGTGCTGGTTGTTTGCCAAGCCCATTACGCCGGCCCCAGCATCGCCGAGAGCAGCGCTGTGAGAAGCAGTGTGATTGCTCCAAATCCGTGTCCGGATGGTGTCGGCATTGTGCCTGGCGTCGCTGCTTGCTCGTGCGTCAATTCGGGTTCGCCCAGCGCTGCTTGCAACTGGTCAAGGCGTCGCGCCATTGCCAGTTGGCTTTTTTTTCCAAGTGTTGAGGTGCGCGGCTGCGTAATCATTGGCCTGGGCGCAGGCATCTGCGCGCCACTAGCGAAAAAACGCGAGGCAGATTCAATGGTATTGCCGGAAATGAAACTGCTTGAAATGGCCACTTGGCAGATCCTGTCAGTGAGAGTTACGAAGGCAGCGCTAACTTGTTGTCATTGTGGTGGCGGGTGGCGATTTCACGGGTCGAATATTTCACAAAGATTCGAATTTCGCGAGGTCTGGCATCTGCCGTGCCACGCCGATAAAGTGATCCTTCTGCCCTACAATGCCGCCATGAATAGCTCAACATTTCCTGTGCTGGCCTGGATGGAAGGAGGCGGGACGAAAAATGCCCGCTGGCGCTCCGAAGCGGGGTTGCCGCCTCATGCCCAAGTCGTTGTGGTCGACGACAAACTGAATGCCGATGCGGCTTGGCGAATAGCGTGCGCGGGCAACGCCATGCTCTGGCGAGGCGACTGGCAGAATGCTCGCCGCCTGCTTCAGGCTATGAGTCAGCGGGCTGATCGCCGGCCGCGTGCCGGTAGCCAACAGGCACCGAACACGCCGGCCGAGGCATTTGATCAGCATCGCCTGCGCCAGGGGAGGCGGGCGCAGGCGCTCGCCATGTTGCTGGTCCCGCTGCGTGCTGATTATGTGATCCCACTACGCCGGGCGCAGGATGTCAGGCAGGCTTGTATCGAGGCTTACGGGCCGCCAGGTGATGAGGATTCGGTGGTGTCGCTTCGTGAGCTGCTGGCGGTGGTCAGCGCTCACGAATGGCGCAAGAAAGGCGTGCCGGTACCGGCGGTGCAGGGGCGCATCTATCCGCATTACGCTGTATTTTCGCCAGTACGTGGCGAGTATGTCGATCTCGTTGCGACGGCGCCGCTGCCGGCGGGCTGTGAACTGGCCTTCGACATCGGGACCGGCTCCGGCATCATCGCTGCGGTGCTGGCCCGACGTGGCGTCAAGCAGGTGATTGCCACCGATCAGGATGAGCGGGCGCTGGCCTGTGCTTTCGAAAACATCGAAAAACTCCGGTTGACCGCAGCAATCACCCTTTTGAAGGCCGATTTGTTCCCCGAGGGCCGGGCGCCGCTGGTGGTGTGCAATCCGCCGTGGGTGCCGGCGCAGCCAACGTCGCCGATCGAATACGCCGTCTATGATCCGGCGTCGCGTATGTTGCGCGGTTTTCTTGGCGGGCTGGCCGAGCACCTGACACCGGACGGCGAGGGCTGGCTGATTATTTCCGATATCGCCGAACATTTGGGCCTGCGTTCGCGGGATGAATTGCTTGACTGGATAAAGTCGGCCGGCCTGAAAGTCATCGCTCGCCTGGATACCCGACCAAAGCATCCGAAGGCACAGGATGCGGGCGATCCGCTGCATGCCGCGCGGGCGGCCGAGGTGACCTCATTGTGGCGCCTCGCTCGCCTTGATGGAATAAATTGAAGATGCTCTCCGTATACGTGGGTGTAGCGCCCCAAATCCAACGGAGATCATCATGAAAATCAAAAATCTGCTTCTCGTCCTGGCCGTATCGACAACTCTGGCGGCCTGTTCTGGCTACGGCAGGCACGCTGCGTCGCCCGCCATGGTTTCCGGCGACATGCTCACCGGCAGCAACGGCATGACACTTTACGTCTTTGACAAGGATGCAGCCGGAAGCGGCAAGAGCATGTGCAACGGCCCATGCGCCACCAACTGGCCACCGCTGTTCGCGATGGATGGCGACACGGCGAGCGGCGACTACAGCATCGTCAATCGCGATGATGGCAAGAAGCAGTGGGCCTTCAAGGGCAAGCCGCTTTACCACTGGGCCAAGGACATGAAGGCCGGCGACAAGACGGGTGACGGCTTCAATAACGTCTGGCATGTCGCCAAACCATAAATAGCCAATGGACAGCCGCGCGATACTCGCCGAAATGCCTCGCCTGCGTCGTTATGCGCGGGCGATGCTGGGTGAACGTGCGGCAGCAGACGATCTCGTGCAGGACACGCTTGAACGCGCTTGGGGTCGGTTTTCGCAATGGCGGGCGGGGAGCGATCTGCGGGCCTGGCTGTTCAGCATCATGCACAACCTGCGCGTTGATCAGCTACGCCGTGGCGTGTTGCCGACGCATTCGCTCGATGAGGATGCCTGCGATGTTCCGACGCGTGCCACCCAAACCGATCAACTTGAAGTGATGGACCTTGAATCTGCTCTTCGCCAACTCCCCGACGACCAGCGCGAAGTGCTGCTGCTCGTCGCACTGGAAGAAATGAGTTACGCCGACATTGCTGGAACGCTGGGAATTCCGATCGGCACCGTCATGTCCCGCCTGTCGCGTGGGCGGGAGCGGCTGCGCCAGATCATGGACGGTCGCCAGATTGGTGCCAACCTGAGGGTCGTGCGATGAGCCCGCTCAATATCACTGAAGATGACCTGCACGCCTACGTTGATGGCGCATTGACGGCGGAGCGTCGGGCCGAGGTCGAGGCTTATCTCGCCGAATATCCGGCAGACGCTGCCCGCGCTCGCGCCTATCAGGCTCAGAACCAGGCGCTCAAGGCCTTGTTCAATTCGGTGCTTGACGAGGAGCTGCCGGACAATTTGCAGGCTTTGGCGGCTCAGCCGATGCTTGCTGCGGTCAACCGGAAAAAACAGCCGAATTTGAAATTTTTGCTGGCCCAACGGCTGGCCGCTGGTGTGCTCATCGCAGTTGTCAGCGGCATTGCCGGCTGGCTCGCCCATGGCCAATACCAGAGCACCGAGCATCTGGCCCAGACGGTGCCGCTCTTCAGGCAGGCGGCTGTTGCCCATGTGGTTTATAGCCCCGATGTCCGTCGTCCGGTTGAGGTGACTGGCGATCAGGAGGAGGCGCTCGTCAAGTGGCTGACCAAGCGACTGGGGACGCCGGTCAAACCGCCGAAACTCGGGGCGCTTGGCTACGAGATGGTTGGTGGTCGCCTGCTTCCCGGCAACGCAGGCCCAGTTGCCCAGTTCATGTATCAGGACGCCAGTGGCCAGCGCATGACCCTGTATGTCAGCACCGAAATTGCCGGCAAGCAGGAAACCGGCTTCCGCTTTGCCCGCGAAGGCCAGATCAACGTCTTTTACTGGGTTGACGAAAAATTTGGTTATGCCCTGTCGGCCAATATTGCCAAAGGCGAGCTGGCCAAGGTGGCAACGGCAGTCTATGACCAGCTGGACGCCAAAAAGTAAGTGACTCCCGATGCCAGGTGAAACGCCAAGGCTTCTGAATAGCTATTAGTAGAGCTGTTTTAGCGTCGCTATCTGCCCGGTGTTGACATTGAGTTCGCCTGGATGCGGGAACGTCCCGTCATTTGGCTCGAAGAGGGGCTTGGGAGACGGGGTTCAATATTGTCGGTTGCGGATAGTAAGATGCGATTGTCCGACATACTGTTTATCTCTCCCGCCTCTCGTCAGCGAAAACCCAATGGCCGTCCTTGTTCTGAATGAAAACGAAGTTGAATTTACGGCCATTCGAGCGCAGGGAGCAGGGGGGCAAAACGTCAACAAAGTGTCCAACGCGGTCCATTTGCGTTTCGATATTGCGGCGTCTACGCTGTCGGATCAAATCAAGGAAAAGTTGCTGGCCATGCGTGACCAGAGAATCAACAGCGACGGTGTCATCGTCATCAAGGCGCAAAAGCACCGCAGCCTTGAACGCAATCGGGAAGACGGTCTGGTGCGCCTGCGCGAGCTGATTGCATCAGCTGCTTTTGTTCCGATCTTGCGTCGGCCAACAAAGCCCAGCCGTAACGCTCAGAGAAAACGCATTGAAAGCAAGGTGAAGCGGGGCCTCGTTAAAATGCAGCGTGGCCGGGTTGACGAGTAAGGGCGAAAATCGGTCGATAAGACCGAATTTTTAGGTCTTGACGCCCGGCTTGCGACCCGGCGCGGCAGATGGCATATAGCCGGCGATCCGGCAGAACGTGCCCTCGGTCGGGACGCCATCCTTGAAAACGGTCATGCTGCAAGTGGATATGGCCTTTTGCGCCGACAATTCCTGCAGTGAGAGACGAACATCCGCCAAGGCAATCCCTGTACCCTTTGCGATTTCTGCGTCGAGCAATTGGCCGTGCTTTTTCAGGTGAGTGAGAATGGATTCGGTGTTCATATCGAGAACCTTTACTAAAAATACCGGTAAAAAACTGCTACTTCGAAATCGCTGCCTTTCGAAGTGCTTGCTGCCTTGAAACAACGGGCCAAGCCCCGAAAGAATTGGCTTCAGGGTTTGCTACGCTGGCTGGCCCGCAACGGCTTGAGCGTGCCTGACGAAGTATTGGGATCAAGCGATTTGCAGTGGAGGGATTTCATCAGAGATGATCGTCATCTCTCCGCGCGCCCAACCCAATATTATATTCCGAACTCGATATGGGGCCAATAGCCGTGCCTTGCATCCAACTTTCTGTTGGAAGTATTCGCCGCGTGGGAGTTTTTCGATCCGGCTGCACCCAGAAATGATTTGAAAGAGCCATAAAGGGCAATCCGGATGCTGTTGGGTTTGTACTTTCGCCGGGTTGTCTTACCCGACGAAAGTTTGTGCAATTGGCTGCAATCGTCCGGTCGTAGTCAGTAGAGGCTTCCTCCGTTGTTCTCCGAAGTCATTACCCCGTCATTCACGTGAAGCAGATAGTTGAAGGTTCGTCCGGCGGAGAGTTTGGTTACTTGTATGTTGGTAAAAGTGAACTGGGACGGTGCGATGTTGAGGACTGATGTCTTTCCGGCGCCAAGAATATAGGCCGAGCCGTTGACGCCCGGATTCGAGAGGATGACTGGCATCACCGGAAGTTGCGTCTTGGAATCGTTATATTCCAGCAATAGCGCGGTTTCCTGATCGACCCCAACCGCACGAGCATCTCCTGGCGCAGCCCAGCCGTCGGCAATAACTCGTCCAAGGAAGGCGGTCAGTCGACCCATTCGATCGCGGGTATCGAAGTGTGAGTCGGTCACCGTAGCGTTGAGGAGTGGAAACGGTGATGGTTCGTTGATGGGGTCACTGTCAGTCCAGAAGTCCTTGGCCAATGTCATGGCGTCGGTTTTGTAGGGATCGGCAAGTGCGTCAGCGGAGGTGATCGAATTCGGGGACGCAAGGTAATTGAATTCGCTGAGTATCATCATCCCCGCGCTGGTCCCACCGATGGGAATTCCGTGTTGCTTGACCTGTTCATGAACCAGACGTTCAAGGCGCGTTCCCTTCCAGGTGGCGTAATAGTCTCCTTGATCCCCGCCGGTTATCCAGATCGCTGCGGCGTTCTGGATATAGGAATCCAATTCGGGATCGTCGGCAGTTTCCCGTGTCGGAATGACCAGTGTCTGCACGGAGGCCAGTGCTCCCTGCTTGTTGATAAAGCTGTCATACGCGGGATTTCCGCGTACGCGAATGACCACAAAATTGCCCAGTTTGCTGGCGCCGCACTGATTGATTTTCTCGATCATCCACGAGAAAGCCTGCTTGACATCAGCTCCGCCGCCCATCAGCACGGCTGTTCGCGTCGGTAACTGCTCACATGGCAAGCCGACTACAGGTTTTCCCGATTGATAGGTACTTAGCTTTGATTTGTTGGCAGCATGCGCAGGATGAGAAGAGGCCATTACTGCAACGGTCATCACGCTCATACACACCGCTTGTCGAGGTGTCATGGCGAACAATTTTCTGGCGCAGGCAGTTAGCGGTAGAAATGAAAACATATTCATTTTTCCTTCGTGTTGTACGAAATGGGCAGGATGAGCTTCAAAGTACAACAGTAAATCAGGAGACAACGCTCTGCGCTACTCAGCAAATATAAATTCGCCGATCCATAAGGTTTCGGATCCGCCACAAGCGCTAATGTGCGATCCGGAATCGGGATGACATCGATTTCAGCAGTTCAGAAAGCTCGTTCATCCGCAAGGAGGCGCTTGCCACATTGCGGATGGATTGCGCGCTTTGATCGCTGCCCTGAGCAATCAACTCAATCTTGTTGGCGATATCTTTGGCAGATGCCGATTGCTCTGAAAGTGCGTAACCAGAGCACTTGGAGGAAGCGGTGCGGCTGAACCCGTTAAAGCGACTTCCAAAAAACGCGGTTGAACCTTGGTTGAGCCAAGGGAAAAACAAAGGGGTTACATTTCTGTAACCCCTTTTGTTTTTATGGTGGGCCCGCACGGACTTGAACCGTGGACCAAAGGATTATGAGTCCTCTGCTCTAACCAACTGAGCTACAGGCCCGAAAACTTTTCGGTGCTTGATAATTAACAATTTATTGTTAAATATCAATGTATTGCAAATTCGTGCGGGCTAATTTTGGCTCAACCTGCTTACCTCAATTAACCCCGATTTATCTCACTTTGCCTCAACTTAAAGGAGCCTATTGGGAGCCTGGTGCGGAGCCTGCTAAACTAGGCTTCGTTTTAACCGTTGGCAATTAGCAATAGGCACAAAGTGGAACCCAAGATTATAGCCCAACGCAACGCGAAAATCCCTATGTCGCCCGCGGTCGCGCGGGATGCCCCGTTACCACTTAAGGGGGACTATATTCTCTGGGACTCACGAACGCGATACTTAGGACTGCGCGTCAATGCTGGCGGCACAAAGGCTTGGATTGTGCAGAAGAAGCTCAGCGACTCTCCTTGCAAGTATAAGTTGGGCGATTTCCCCGACATGACTTACACGAAGGCATGTTCGTTGGTGGCCGACGTGGTCGCAAAGATAGCTAAAGGAATTGACCCAAATCTCGAGAAGCGCCAGCAAATACGCGAAACAAGCAAGATGCGCGCTGAAGAGTCTTTCACGGTCGCCAAGTGTCTGTATGAGTACATCGATGACAAATCGACTGGCGGCAATCCGCCAAAACCATTAACCACCCAGGATTGGAATCGGAGCCTGAACCGTATCGAGGCAGATGCCGTAGGCTCCCTTCCACTTGTGGCGCTGACCGGCAGTCATCTAGCGGATTATTACGATGCCGCAGCAAAGAAAGCTAAGCGCCACACAACGAACGGTGGCCGCACTCAAGCGGGTCGAGACCTGCGCTACCTGCGCGCAGCCTACAATTTCGGTGCGCTTAAGTATCAACTCAACGCTAAGGTGGGCAATCCGTTTGAGGAGCTCAACAAGCTCCGCAAGGGATGGTATGCCGTTCGCGCGAAGACTAACATTGTCGCTACAGTCGAAGGCGACCTAGCCAGCTGGTGGGTCGCGGTAGAGGGGCTTCGGCAACAAGTCAAGCCATGGGGCTCGAGGGACGTTATCGCTGATTACTTGCAGCTTGCTTTGCTGTGGGGTGGCCGGCGAGGCGAGACGATGTCGCTGACGTGGGACAACATAAATCTGAAGGATGGTATTGTCAGCATCTTCGCTGAGGATACGAAAAACAGTCTTAAGCATGTTTTCCCGCTGACTCGATACGCACGCTTGATACTGGAGCGGCGCTATGACATCAACGAGAAGCGAGCTGAGCCTTCTCCCTGGGTGTTTCCGTCGCACAAACTCAATCGGCAAGGAGTGCTGTCGCATATCGTTGCTACGAATAGCGCTGTAACGGCCGTTGTCAAAGCCTGCGGGCGCGACTTCTCGGAGCACGACCTCCGGCGCACGTTCGGTACGATTTTTAATGAGCTTGGTTTGGGTGATAAAAGCGTCCGCAAAGCGCTCAACCACGCGGCAGATGACACCGCATCGAAGTACTACATTCAAGCCCGCATCGCGAAGATTCGACCTATCTATCAGCAGTACGAAGATAACCTACTAGTCGAGGCTGGTGTAATCAAAGCGCCGATGCCTAAAATTGAGGTTAGCGGCGAGCAGTTCGCACAGTTCCAAGCCTGGCTTGCTGCGCAAGGCGCTTCTGGTTAGATGGATTGGCGAGCCCAGTGCTCATGAGCAGCTGAAGTTATAAGTGCAACACTAGAGCGCATGCATCTTCGATGTTGCCGAGCCGACATTTAGTCGAGTGGTAGGGAAGTCCGCAACCGGTCGCGAAAGGTTCGGATTCAACTATGGCAAGCGGTCAGTGAAATTACGCTTCCGGTAAGGCGCCACTCGCCACCGAGAGCGCTCGACCCAAAGCTGCCGCCGTAGCGGTTTCCCGATAGCGGCCAGTCAGCCAAACCCAGGTTTTTCGAATTGGAGTGCCACAAAGCGGCCATTGGCGAACTCACCCAATCGGCCACGAGCCGCCGGTCGAGGTCGCCATCAAATCTGAAGAGCGAGGGCATTGTCAGACCTCGCTCAATGACCGGTTTTCGGCGAGCAAATTGCCGGCGGTACTGCCTCAACCCGGCCACAAACGGCCTCTAAAAAAATCGCTCCATTGCGGACACTGGTGCGGTCCGGGTAATTGTTGATTGATAAGGAAACCCGAACGGGATAATCTCTATGGCATTCAAAATCTTAGGGGAGACTCTATAGTGTCCGTATTCTCAGCGACAACCCTGACGTTGCTGCGCCTGATTATCTGTTATGCGACTTAGAACTCTTCTCTCATGGCTTCTTGCTGTGACACTGGGCGCCCTAGTTGGCTTTGTCATAAAAGTCGGCTTTGCTCTCCCGGGCGTTCTGCCGACAGCTGATATATTCATGTTCATACTAGAGTCGCCGCTGGGGAAAATGGCCCTGAAAATGCGTGGAGGCGAAGCAGCGGTATTGATTGCCAATGTCATGCGCGCATTCACTTGCAGCGTTCTGGCGGGAGTCATTGTCGGTGCCGTACTTCACAAGTTTAGATTCCCGAGAGCTTTATGCTATTCAGCGCTTTGGGTTCCAACCATAGATTTTATATTTGGCTATCTCAGAGTAGTTGACGCATCCACATCAAGTTCCACGCAAGTCGCTACCGTGCAGCAAAACTTTGGCCGGGTGCTCTGGAACGATTTGTGGGTCTACGGTTGGTACTTTCTTGCACTTTACGTTACGTTTGTTGTTGCCAGTCGAATAATCAGGCGCTCAACCGGGCCTGTGCAAAAAGCCGCGCTATCTAGTTAGCTTCACTTTTCTGGATGTCCGCTTTCCAAAATTGCCTATGACTGTAAAACAGCGTGCAAAACTTTCCAGATTTCCGGGGTGATCAGCGTCCAAAAGTTGCCACCCTGGGTTGTGTAACCTGCCGGCGTTTTAGCCGGGGAATCTGGGGTGTTAAACATGGAAGTCATAGCCGAAATCCGGCGTCGTCATTGGGTCAGCGGCGAGAGCATCAGCTCGATTGCGCGTGACCTGAAACTATCCCGTCCGACGGTGCGCAAGCACCTGGCTACCGAGGTCGAACCGGTCCACGTTCGTCAGCAACAAGCAGCCCCGAAACTGGGTGCATTCCAATCGGTACTGGAAAGCTGGCTGGTCACCGAGCGCCACCTTCCGAAGGGGCAACGGCGCACCGCCCAGCGACTCTTTGAAGGCTTGCAGACCGAGGGGTATCGCGGCGCCTACGACAGCGTTCAGCGCTTCGTAAAGCAGTGGAAGTCGGCACAAACGAGGCCGACGATCAAGGAAGCCTTCGTCCCGCTGGTCTTTGCCCCCGGTGACGCCTGCCAGTTTGACTGGAGCCAGGAACACGTCGAGATCGGCGGCGCTGCGCTGACCATCAAGGTCGCGCACTTCCGGCTCGCCTACAGCCGACAGATGTTTGTTGCCGCCTATCCCTGCGAAACACAGGAAATGGTCCTTGATGCCCACAACCGCGCCTTTGCCTTCTTCGGTGGCGTGCCCAATCGCCTGATTTACGACAATCTGAAGACGGTGGTCGACACCATTCTGGTCGGCAAGGATAGGCACTTCAATCGCCGCTTCATGGCGCTGGCCAACCACTACCTGTTCGAACCGGTGGCCTGCACGCCAGCCTCCGGCTGGGAGAAAGGACAAATCGAGAACCAGGTCGGCAACGTGCGTGAATGGCTATTCACGCCGAAAGCCCGCTTCGAGAGCTTTGCAGCGCTGAACGACTGGCTGGCCACCCGCTGCCGGGAATTGGCGGAACGCAAGCATCCGGTCGAAACGACCCGCACCATTGCTGACTGCTTTCTTCAGGAAGGCCCCAGCCTGCGGGCTATCACCAGCACCTTCGATGGCTACGTCGAACAGATGATGCGCGTTTCCAGCACCTGCCTGGTCCGCGTTGAGCGAAATCGCTACAGCGTGCCGGCCGACTTTGCTGGCAAGGTAGTCTCGGTGCGTTTATACGCCGACAAGGTACGGATCGTTGCGGAGAGCAAAGTCATTGCCGACCATGAACGGCGATTCGGGCGTGATCAACTGATCTGCGACCCCTGGCATTACCTGCCGGTACTTGAGAAGAAGCCGGGGTCGCTGCGTAATGGTGCCCCATTTATCGGCTGGGATTTGCCGGTGCCGATTCAGTTGGTGCGAGATCGTGTGCTGAAGCAGCCGAAAGGTGATCGGGCCTTTGTAGAACTGCTACTGGCTGCTCGCGAAGTCGGGCTGGAAGCCCTGCAAGTGGCGTGCGAATTGACACTGGATGGCGGCGTGATTACCGCGGCCGTCGTCATGAATGAACTGAGGCGGCTGACCGCGCCACCGCAGCCCAAGGCGATCAGTTTGCCGGAACAACTGCGTTTGCAGGTCGAACCGCAGGCTGATTGCAGTCGTTATGACCGTCTGCGCGGAGGCCAGTATGTCCATTGACCGACTGGCCCAACTGAAATCCCCTGCACCTCTACGGCATGGCAGCCGCGTGGTCCGAGTTGCTGGCAGAAGGCACACGCCGGCCGATGCAGCCGGAAGCCTGGCTGGATCGCTTGATTGACGCTGAACAGGCGGATCGGCAAGTACGCAGCCTGCGCTACCAGATGAAAGCAGCACGCTTCCCGATTCATCGCGATCTCACGGGCATCGACTGGACAGAGACGCCACTGCCGCAGGCGCAGATTGAGCAACTGGCGACTGCCACCTTCATGGAGAGCGCCCACAACCTGATTCTGGTCGGTGGCACAGGGACGGGGAAGACCCACCTGGCAACTGCGCTCGGTGTTGCAGCCATCCATCAGCGAAAACGGGTGCGTTTCTTCAATGCGGTGGATCTGGTAAACCAACTCGAGCGGGAAAAACTACTGGGAAAGAGCGGCACCTTGGCCAAACAGTTGGTGCTGTTTGATGCGGTCATTCTCGATGAGCTTGGCTATTTGCCGTTCCCGGTGTCGGGTGGGGCGCTGCTGTTTCATCTGATCAGCCAGCTCTATGAGAAGACCTCGCTGATCATCACAACCAACCTGTCATTCGGTGAATGGGTGACCGTGTTCGGCGATCCAAAAATGACCACGGCCTTGCTCGACCGCATCACGCATCACTGCGAAATCCTCGAAACCGGCAACGATTCCTACCGCTTCAAACAGCGGAAAAAATCAGTCAAATCAGACTGAGCAACTGGGAAAATTTGGACGCTGACAACTGGAAACTATTGGACGCTGATTGACATTCAGGGTATTCAGCACTGCGGGCGGAGGTGGAGAACGACGCATCGTTATGCAGCGAATTGTGCAGCCTGCAAACAATTGGCTGTCCCCTCATTCCTGCTAAGCCGAGTGTAAGTTGCTTACAAAATTTGTCTTAGGAGTCAGAGGTATGGTTGAGCAAATCAGTGCTTTCTCGCAGTTCGTTTTTCCGCTTTCCTTCGCCATCAGCGAGCCACAAAAGTTGGCGCCAGTTAGCGATAGCGAGGCTGTGGTGTGGCGAGCCAGCGTCAAAGTTGGCAACCTCACCAATATGGAAATTGCCGAATACGTAGATGTTCTTTTTCTCGAGGATAGTGCCTCCTGTCTGAGCTACCTGATGGGGGTGGTTGAGCAGGACTATGAACTGATGCTGAAATGGGGGGCGCCGGAATATGCGCTGACTAATTTACGTGCGCTCAACAAACTCATTCTGACGGCGAGCCAGCAAGCGTCAAGGTGGCCACTCATTCGAGTCTTTGCCGGATGGGAATTCTCCGCACAAGGCCGATTGATGGCCGCCTATGCGAGGGTGCGGGGATTGCCGCAATCGCAACAACGCGTTGGTGTCAGCTTTTTGGCTGACGACGACCAGATGCAATACACCAGTATCGACTTGAGCCACTATGGATTCGATACCATCGATGAGTTACTGAGCTACGACGACTTTGAGAACCAGTTCCACAAGAGGATGGCGCCTAATATATAGGCAAGCCGCTACATCGACCGCAAATGCGAACTGAACATCGCGTTCCTATGGACACTCTGCATACGAGATACCCGCATATGGCAGTTCTGCATACGACACATGTACAAGCTGCATACGAGTTTGCGATACCTTCGCGGCCCAGCTCAGCCCGTGGCTAGCCCCTTTATTAGGTTGTCTAGGCCCGACAGGCCTTGGTACGACAGGTCTGGACAGGTAGCGGTATCCGCTCAAATACAAACGCATATTGCCAGCGCGTATGCAGAGTGTCCATAGGAACGGTGGCTTTCTTATATGCATCATAAATGAAGGCGTTCCCAGAACGGCTAATTGCCCCGTTACATTATCGTGGGAAGTGCGCGTCCTGCAAGCTCGGCCAAACCGACAGAAGGGTCGCCGTTGCCTAAGGCAGTCAACTGTTCCAGCGTAGCGGCATCCAAGTGGAGGTGGGCCCTAGCGAACCTCCGGCTGGCATACTCTGCGCGCGTTAGCCATTGCAATTGAATTTCCGATTTAAGCGGCCTGCCCAAGAGCGCGGTGAATATCTCAGTTGCACTGCGCCTGTCTTCGCTGATGACAAACAGCCAGCGGTCGGTGGGTGTGGCATCGGACATGAAGCGCCCGAAAGTCTCATGTTGAACAATCGGTCGTTCAAGGGTGCTCTTTTGCGCTGGAATGGTAGCCATCCACGCTAAGAGTTCGCTAAGCGGATACACAATGGGGGACGTGCGGCCTTCTCCGAGCTTCTTATACAGTGGGCCTTTGATGTCCTTGCGTCCTTCTCGCACCGCAGCAAGCCATTTTGGGGTCATCCCAATAATTTCAGCAGCGGCGGCGGGGGGGAGCCATTGCTCGAAGCCGGCGGAGAAATTGGCTTTAATGGTTTCTAGCGAATAGCGCGGTTTGGTGGCCATTTCAAAGGAGCCTATAGGGAGCCTGAATAAAGACTGTCGTCGAAAAAAAGGACTTGGCCATGGCCAAGTCCTTGATTATTTGGTGGCCCCGCACGGACTTGAACCGTGGGCCAAAGGATTATGAGTCCTCTGCTCTAACCAACTGAGCTACAGGCCCGGAAAGCTTAACTACCGTTGGTGTCGATGAAACTACGCAGTTTGTCTGAACGGGTCGGATGGCGCAGCTTGCGCAGTGCCTTGGCTTCTATTTGACGGATACGCTCGCGGGTAACGTCGAACTGCTTGCCGACTTCTTCCAGTGTGTGGTCAGTATTCATTTCGATGCCGAAACGCATGCGCAGAACCTTGGCCTCTCGCGTCGTCAGCGTGTCGAGGATTTCTTTGGTGACGCCGCGCAGGCTGGAGTACATCGCCGCATCGGCTGGTGCCAGGGTGCCAGAATCTTCGATGAAGTCGCCGAGGTGAGAGTCATCGTCGTCGCCGATCGGCGTTTCCATGGAGATGGGCTCCTTGGAAATTTTCATGATCTTGCGGATCTTGTCTTCCGGCATGTCCATCTTCTTGGCCAGTGTCGCGGGATCAGGCTCGGCGCCGGTTTCCTGCAGAATCTGACGGCTGATCCGGTTCATCTTGTTGATCGTTTCGATCATGTGCACCGGAATACGAATGGTACGAGCCTGGTCGGCGATGGAGCGGGTGATGGCCTGACGAATCCACCACGTAGCGTAGGTGGAGAACTTGTAGCCGCGACGGTATTCGAACTTGTCCACCGCCTTCATCAGGCCGATGTTGCCTTCCTGGATCAGGTCGAGGAATTGCAAGCCGCGGTTGGTGTATTTCTTGGCAATCGAGATGACCAGGCGCAAATTGGCTTCAGTCATTTCGCGCTTGGCGCGACGGGCCTTGGCTTCGCCGGTGGACATCTGCTTGTTGATGTCTTTGAGGTCTTTGAGTGGAATGCCGATGCGCTCTTGCAGGGCGAGCAGTTTCTTTTGCTCTTCCTTGATATCCGGTGCGCAGCGAGTCAGGATGGCTAGATAGTTCTTTGGCGCAGCCGCAATCTCGGCATCGACCCATTCCAGCGTGGTTTCGTTGCCAGGAAAGGACTGGATGAAGTGCGGACGAGGCATTTTGACGCGTTCAACACAGATTTTCTGGATTTTCCGTTCGGAGCCACGAACTTGTTCGACCATGCCACGCACGCTGTCGCACAGGCGTTCGATGGATCTCGAGGTGAAACGAATATTCAGCAGCTCATCGGAAATCTGCAGTTGCAGTTTGAGATACGCCTTGTCGTGCGGCCCCTTGCTCGGCAGCAACTTCTGCATTTTGACATGCACACCCTTGATGAGCTTGAAGCGCTCCAGTGCATCGGTCTTGAGTTGCAGCAGCGAGGCCGAAGCAGCACCAGCGCCGCCTTCGTCGTCAGCGGCTTCGTCGTCCTCGTCTTCATCGTCGGATTCCGGCAATTCCGGTGCAGCAACTTCTTCGACGGCGTTCGGGTCGATCAGGCCATCCACCAGTTCATCGATACGCATTTCTTCAGACTCGACCTTGGCGGCCATGTCGAGAATGTCGATGATGGTGGTCGGGCAGGCGGAAATCGCCTGGATCATGTGTTTCAGGCCTTCCTCGATGCGCTTGGCGATCTCGATTTCGCCTTCGCGGGTGAGGAGTTCGACCGTACCCATTTCGCGCATGTACATGCGGACCGGGTCGGTGGTGCGACCAAATTCGGAATCCACCGTCGACAGTGCTTGTTCGGCTTGCGCTTCGACTTCTTCGTCATCGGCGCCGGAGGCAGCCGTGTCGGACATCAGCAAGTCTTCGGCAGCCGGCGCTTCGTCGAAAACCTGGATGCTCATTTCGCTGAATGTGGAAATGATCGCTTCGATACTTTCCGCATCGACGACATCGTCCGGCAGGTGGTCGTTGATTTCGGCGTAGGTCAGGTATCCGCGCTCCTTGCCCAGCTTGATCAGGGCCTTGAGGCGCATCTTGCGCGCTTCGGCGTCAAGCGGTTCCGGCGTTTCGGCCATTTGGCCCTGAAGCAGCGCCTTTTCGGCAGCCTTCTCCTTGGCCTTGCTGATGCGCGCCTTCGGTGCTTCCTTCACGGGGTCTTTTGCCTTAACCATGAACACGATCCATAGAATTCGAGAGAACCGTAGATTTTACCACAAATCAGCCTCGACTTGCCTTGGTTGTGAGGAACTGTATATAAGCCTGTTTTTCCGCGGCACTGAGTCCGGCCACGCCGAATTGCTGGGCTTTGATCTGTAATTCGGCGAAGGCACGCTTCTCGTCGCCTTCCTGCAGCTTTTCCAGGGTGTCGCGAAATTCACTTTCAGCACCTTCTTCGTCAAACGGCAGGCCGAGAAGTTCCGACGCTGCGTTTTCAATGACGCTTTCTTCCGGCAGGCCGCGCAGTTGCTCGCGCAGACCGGCGTAGCTTGCCGCGGTGTCGCGACTGGCGCTGACCAGCTGATGCAGGCGTATGAGTGCCGGGCGTTCCGGGGTGTCCGGCAGCAGGTCAATTGGCAGCTGGCTGGCGAATTGTGGCTTGTGCAGAACGATACGGAGCAAGTTGCGGGTCAGCGACGGGGCGGTACGCCTGGCCTTGGCGGGGGCGGCCGGGATGTAAGACTTCAGTTCGCACAGGCGTTCGACTTCGGCCTGGGCAAAGCCACTCGCTTCGGCCAATCGTTTGACCAACTGCAGGCGGAGCAGTGGGGTCGGCAGCTTGAGCAGCAATGGCTTGGCTTCGTAGATCAACTGCGCCTTGCCTTCAGAGCTGGTCAGGTCGCAGCGCAAGGCGAGCTCGCGCAGCAGGAAGTCGGAGAGCGGCATGGCTTGAGTGACTTGCCGGTCAAACTGCTCTTTTCCGAATTCGCGAATATAGCTGTCGGGGTCATGTTCCTGGGGCAGGAAGATGAAGGCGAGGCGCTTGTTGTCGGCCAGTGCTTCCAGCGAGTTTTCTAGCGCGCGCCAGGCGGCCTTGCGGCCGGCGTTGTCACCGTCGAAGCAGAAGACCACGCGGTCGACCTGGCGCAGCAGCTTGGTGACGTGAGTTGCTGTGGTGGCAGTGCCGAGCGTGGCAACGGCATTGCCGACGCCGTTCTGGGCCAGCGCGATGACATCCATGTAGCCTTCGGTGACGATGGCGGTATCGGTTTCGCGCAGGGCCTGGCGGGCTTGCGGCAGGCCGAAGAGTTCGCGGCCCTTTTCAAAAAGCGGCGTTTCCGGTGAGTTCAGGTACTTCGGTTCGCCCTGATCGATGATGCGTCCGCCGAAAGCGATGATGTCGCCTTTGGGGTTGATGATGGGGATCATCAGGCGGTCGCGGAAGCGGTCGTAACGGCGGCCTGCTTCGTTTTCGATGACCAGTCCGGCAACTTTCAGTTCGTCGCTGTTGTAGTCCGGGAAGATTTCCTGCAAGTTTTGCCAGCCATCCGGCGCGTAGCCCATGCCGAAACGGGCGGCGATTTCGCCGGTCAGTCCCCGCTTTTTGCAATAGTCGATGGCTTGTGGCGACTTTTTCAGCTGGTCCTTGTAGTACTGGGCAGCGCGCGCCATGATTTCGATCAGCGTCCGCGTCTGGCCCGGCTTTTCATCGTTGAAGCTGCGTCCTTCGCTTTCCGGCACCTGCATGCCGGCGCGGGTGGCGAGGTCTTTGACGGCATCGACGAAGCCCAGACCTTGGTATTCCATGACGAAGCTGATCGCCGTGCCGTGGGCGCCGCAGCCGAAGCAGTGGTAGAACTGCTTGGTTGGGCTGACCGTGAAGGAAGGCGACTTTTCGTTATGGAAGGGGCAGCAGGCGGCGTAGTTGGCGCCTGCTTTCTTCAGCGGCACATAGCCGTCCACCAGATCGACGATGTCGACCCGGGCCAGCAAATCCTGGATGAATGAATCCGGGATCACGGCTGTTTAGCCAGCCAGTGCCGCCTTGACCAGTTTCGAGACTTCGCCCATGTCGGCCTTGCCGGCGAGGCGCGGCTTGAGGACGGCCATCAATTTGCCCATGTCGGCCGGGCCTTTGGCGCCGGTTTCGGCCACGGCGGCGGCAACTGCCGCAGCCGTCTCTTCGGCGCTCATTTTCTCCGGCAGATAGGCGGCGAGAATGGTGATTTCGGCCTTCTCGACATCGGCCAGATCCTGGCGCTTGGCCGCTTCGTACTGGGTGACGCTGTCCTTGCGCTGTTTGACCAGTTTTTCGATGACAGCATTGACGGCGGCTTCGTCGAGTTCGATGCGTTCGTCGACTTCCTTTTGCTTGATGGCGGCGAGCAGCAGACGAATCGCGCTCAGCTTGGCGGTTTCCTTGGCCTTCATGGCCGACTTCATGTCTTCGGTGATGCGTGCTTTGAGGCTCATGGTTTTTCTTTTCGGAAATTCAAAGAAAAAAGCCGCCGGCTGTTGAGGCTGGCGGCTCTTTTGTGCGGCGAAAATTTTCTGATTAGAAAAGTTTCGGCGGCAGGGTCAGGCTACGGAGGCGCTTGTGCTGGCGTTTGACAGCAGCGGCAGCCTTACGCTTGCGCTCGGCGGTGGGCTTTTCGTAAAACTCACGGGCGCGCAGCTCGGTCAGCAGACCAGTCTTTTCGACCGTGCGCTTGAAGCGGCGGATAGCAACTTCGAACGGCTCATTTTCCTTGACACGAACGTTTGGCATATAAATCACCCCCTTCCGTTAGGCGCCTGCCAGGTCAAGTGAAAGGCAGTGCGCGCAAAATTGTTTCCGCTAGTTTGCGGACAGCCAAACAGTATATGCGAAAAAACCTTGTCGCTCCAAGTGTTAAAATGCGGCCCCATGTTAGTCCTTGGTATCGAATCTTCCTGCGACGAAACCGGCATCGCGCTCTATGACAGTGCCGCCGGGCTGTTGTCGCACACTTTGCATTCACAGGTGGCGATGCATGCCGAGTACGGCGGCGTGGTGCCGGAGCTCGCTTCGCGTGACCACATCCGGCGCGTCGTGCCCTTGCTGCGCGAGGCATTGGCCCAGGGCAATCGCTCGCTGGATGATGTGGATGCCGTGGCCTACACACGTGGCCCCGGTCTGGCCGGCGCGCTGCTGGTCGGTTGCGCTTTTGCCGAGGCGCTGGCTGTGGCTATCGACAAGCCGACGATTCCGGTGCATCACCTTGAAGGTCATTTGTTGTCACCGCTGTTGTCGAGCACGCCGCCGACCTTCCCGTTCGTCGCCTTGCTGGTCTCCGGTGGGCACACGCAGTTGATGCGTGTGACTGCGGTGGGCGAGTACGAATTGCTCGGTGAGACGCTGGATGATGCAGCGGGTGAGGCTTTCGACAAGAGCGCCAAGCTGCTCGGCTTGCCTTATCCGGGCGGCGCCTTGTTGTCGAAGCTGGCCGAACAGGGAACGCCGGGGGTTTATGCGTTGCCGCGGCCGATGCTGCATTCCGGCGATCTGAGTTTCAGCTTTTCCGGTTTGAAGACGGCGGTGCTAACACTGGTTCGCGAGCACGCCGACGACATGAGCGACACCTTCAAGGCCGATGCAGCGCGGGCTTTTCAGGAGGCCATTGTCGAGGTGCTGGTCAAGAAATCGCTGAAGGCGATGAAGCAGAACGGGCTGAAACAACTGGTGGTGGCGGGCGGCGTTGGTGCCAACAAGCAATTGCGGGCGACGCTGGACGATGAAGCCAGGCGCAAGAAAATCCGGGTTTACTACCCGGAACTGGAATTCTGTACCGATAACGGCGCGATGATTGCGTTGGCTGGTTGCCTGCGTCTTCAGGCCGGCACGCCGGCCAAGGAAGCGGGCGCTTTTTCCATTCAGCCGCGCTGGCCGCTGATGGAGATGTCGGCCGTGAAGCCAGCATAGAAAATTTCAATTTTGGCTGTTTTTTTCCGGTTGACCGCAGCAACCCGCCTCAATCTTAGATTTCTGTTTCTTGCGCTTCGGGCAGTCCTTGCAGGGCGGCTTGCTCTTGCAGCATTTGCTGGCCATCGCCGTCCTTCCCTAGTTGCGTCGTGCCACCCAGTAGGTGGCGCCCTCGGTGCCGTAACGTTCAGCGTGCGCTACCTCGCATTCGAGCGCGAAGTCGTCCCTGGGGCGTAGATGCCGGGTCTGG
Organism: Betaproteobacteria bacterium; assembly: GCA_016709965.1. Taxonomy (NCBI): domain Bacteria; kingdom Pseudomonadati; phylum Pseudomonadota; class Betaproteobacteria; order Rhodocyclales; family Azonexaceae; genus Azonexus; species Candidatus Azonexus amarohabitans. The sequence goes on along the minus strand of JADJLT010000001.1, from coordinate 1,358,450 downwards.
TCGGCAATGGTCAGCCACATTTCGCCACGCACCACCCGTGCTTTCAGGGCGAACGGGTGAGTGTGCGTGTCGAGCACGGCATCAGCCGGCCAACTGCGTTCAAGCACCTCGTCGAAACCGTCAGCTAGGGCATGGGCTTTGAATTCATCGAAAGTGCTTGAAGGCATGATTTCACCTCAGAGGGCGGCCAGTGCTGCCGCGTAATCCGGCTCGGACTTGATTTCGCTGACCAGTTCGCTGTGGATGACCTTGTCGTTCTCATCGAGCACGACGACGGCACGGGCAGCGACGCCAGCCAGCGGGCCGCTGGTGATGGCGACGCCGTAGGCTTCGAGAAACTCATGGCCGCGCATGGTGGACAGCGTCACGACATTGTCCAAGCCTTCGGCGCCGCAGAAGCGATTCTGGGCGAAGGGCAGGTCGGCCGAGATGCAGAGGATGACGGTGTTGGGCAGGGCATTGGCCTTGGCATTGAACTGGCGGACGGACGTGGCGCAGGTCGGTGTATCGATGCTTGGAAAAATATTCAGGATTTTGCGCTTGCCGGCAAAGCTGGCCAGCGTGACGTCGGACAAATCCTTGGCAACCAGCGACAGGGCAGGGGCGCTATCGCCCTTTTTCGGGAAGGCGCCGGCAATGTTGATGGCGTTGCCGCCGAGGGTGACGGTTTGGGTCATTAAATTTCCTTGTGTTTGAAAGCGGAGGAACCATTTGATTGGTGAGCGCCACTTTGGTTCATCAGTCAGCGGGAGATGCCAGGTATTTTGGCGCCGGCCGCATCGCTCCCGCGCCCATTGGCGGGCTTGTGAGTCCGTCAGTCCCTGCTATGGGGCAGATTACCAAATGCTATTGGATTGTTTAATCGCCGACTCCTAAACTGGACCATGTAGATAATCATTAACAACTAGAGGAGAGAGTCATGTCAGCCGAATCAAAGTGCCCGTTCTCGGGCGACGTTCGCAAAAACACGGTAGCTGGAGCACCCTCGAACGCAGACTGGTGGCCCAATCAGCTGAAGCTGAACATCCTGCACCAGCACTCTAGCAAGTCTGATCCCATGGGCGCGGCATTCGACTACGCCGAGGCGTTCAAGAGCCTCGACCTGGATGCCGTCGTCAAGGACCTCCATGCCTTGATGACGGATTCACAGGACTGGTGGCCCGCTGACTATGGCCACTACGGCCCTTTGTTCATCCGCATGGCCTGGCATAGCGCCGGTACCTACCGCATCAGCGATGGTCGCGGCGGTGCGGGAAGTGGCAACCAGCGCTTTGCCCCTCTCAACAGCTGGCCGGACAACGTAAATCTCGACAAGGCGCGTCGGCTGCTCTGGCCAATCAAGCAGAAGTACGGCCGGAAAATCTCCTGGGCCGACCTCATGATCCTTGCCGGCAACGTCGCTCTGGAGTCGATGGGGTTCAAGACCTTCGGTTTCGGCGGGGGACGTCAGGATATCTGGGAACCGGAAGAAGAGATCTATTGGGGCGCCGAGAAAAAGTGGCTGGATGACCAGCGCTACGCTGGCGACCGGGAACTCGAGAATCCGCTCGCTGCCGTGCAGATGGGCCTGATCTACGTTAACCCGGAAGGCCCGAACGGCAATCCGGATCCGGTGGCGTCTGGACGGGACGTTCGCGAGACCTTCGCGCGCATGGCGATGGACGACTACGAGACCGTGGCACTCACCGTCGGCGGCCACACCTTCGGCAAATGCCACGGCGCCGCCCCGGCAACTCACGTCGGGCCGGAACCGGAAGCCGCCGACATTGAGGCGCAGGGATTGGGCTGGCAAAGCAGTTTTGGTTCCGGTAAAGGGGGCGAGACGATCAGTAGCGGACTGGAGGGTTCATGGACGCCGACCCCGACGAAGTGGGACCATAGCTATCTGGACATGCTGTTCGGCAATGAGTGGGTCGTGGAGAAGAGTCCGGCGGGCGCCTGGCAGTGGACACCGAAGTTTGCGACCGACAGCAACCAGGCGCCAGCCGCCGACGATGCATCAAAGCGGGTGCAGATCATCATGACCACCGCGGACATGGCGATGCGTTTCGACCCTATCTATGAGCCGATTGCGCGGCATTTTCATGCGCACCCGGAAGAGTTGGCAGACGCGTTCGCCCGGGCGTGGTTCAAGCTGACGCACCGCGACATGGGGCCGCGTGCACGCTATCTTGGTCCGGACGTGCCCGAAGAAGAGCTCATTTGGCAGGATCCCGTCCCCGCCGTTGATCACGCCTTGGTCGACGCGCAGGACATCGCCGCCCTGAAGACCAAAATCCTCGCCTCCGGCCTATCCATTTCCCAATTGGTGACGACCGCCTGGGCATCGGCGGCCACCTTCCGTGGCAGCGACAAACGCGGCGGGGCCAATGGTGCGCGCATTCGCCTGGCGCCTCAAAAGGACTGGGTCGTCAATCAGCCGGCTGAACTGGCACAGGTACTCTCGAAGCTGGAAGCTATCCAGCAGGACTACAACGGCGCGCAATCGGGTGGCAAAAAAGTTTCGCTGGCCGACCTGATCGTTCTGGGTGGCTGCGCCGCCGTCGAGGCCGCAGCGAAAAAGGCCGGCCACGACGTGTCGGTGCCCTTTTCGCCGGGGCGCACGGATGCCTCGCAAGAGCAGACCGATGCCCATTCGTTCACCGTTCTGGAGCCTGTCGCCGATGGGTTCCGCAACTACGTTGCCAAGGGACAGGAGGGATCGGCCGCCGAGTTGTTGATCGACAAAGCGCAGTTGTTGACCCTGACTGCTCCTGAAATGACGGTGTTGATCGGCGGTTTACGCGCCCTGAATGCGAACGTCGGTCATTCGGCATACGGTGTGTTCACCCTGCAACCTGAAACATTGACCAATGATTTCTTCGTCAATCTCCTCGATATGAATACAAAGTGGCAGAAGTCCGCCAGCGCAGAAGGCGTGCTCGAGGGGCGTGATTGGGCGACCGGTGAAATCAGGTGGACGGGCACCATCGTCGATCTGGTCTTTGGTTCAAACTCCCAGCTCCGGGCCCTTGCGGAGGTTTATGCCTGCCGCGACGCGCAGCCGGCGTTTGTGCGCGACTTTGTGGCCGCCTGGAACAAGGTGATGAATCTTGATCGCTTTGACCTAGTTTGAGTACTGAACCGAGGCCGGGTAGTTTTCGTGCCCGGCGTGATTGGGCTGAACATTTGCTCAGCCCTTTTTCTTGCTGCCGATCTTCGATTCCTGCCCCGCCATCAAGCGCTGGATGTTCTGCCAATGCTTGCCGATCAGGGCCATGCCGAGAATGCCTACGACCACGGTCTGGCTGTTGCCACCGTGCATCAGCACGGAGATGACCGGTGCCATGGCGGCGGCGACGACGGCGGCCAGTGAGGAATAACGAAAGGCGAAGGCGATTAGCAGCCAGGTGCAGCCCACGGCCAGTCCGAGCAGGGGGTCGAGGGCGATCAGCACGCCGGCGGCAGTCGCCACGCCCTTTCCCCCTTTGAACTTGAGAAAAATCGGGTAGAGGTGGCCGAGGAAAACAGCCAGCGCGACAAGACCGATGACGCTGTTGCTGAAACCCATCTGCTGGGCAATGAAGACGGCTACCCAGCCTTTCAGCGCATCGCCGAACAGCGTGAACAGCGCGGCCTTCTTGTTGCCGCTGCGCAGCACGTTGGTGGCACCCGGATTGCCCGAACCGTAGGTGCGCGGATCGGCCAGGCCGAAGAGCTTCGAGGAAATCATGGCAAAGGGAACGGAGCCGAGCAGGTAGGCGGCAACGAGGACGAGGGCTATTTGCATGGGTCGCTTAGGTGACTTTGGTCGCTGAGGTACAATCGCGGCAAATTTTACACCGCCGCTGCGGTCGACCGCCCTATGGACATCATTTTCATCGAAGAACTGCGCGCCGAAACCTGGATAGGTATCTATCCGCGCGAAAAGGCCATGCCGCAGACGGTCGAGATCTCACTGCAGATCGGCGTGTCGACCACCTCGGCCGGGGCCAGCGATGATATTCGCGACACGGTTGATTACGCCGTGGTGGTGGACCGCCTGCGGGCCGATCTGGCCGCGGTGCATTTCAATTTGCTGGAAGCACTGGCCGAGCATGTGGCGACTTACGTGCTGGAAACCTTCGCCGTCCATTGGGTGCGCGTTTCCGTCGCCAAGCTGGGCATGATGCCCGGCGTCAAGCGCGTTGGCGTCATCATCGAACGTTCGCTCTAGCCATTGACCGCCTCACCGCGTGAGCAGGAGAGGGATGGAAAATTTCAATTTAGGCTGTTTTTTCCGGTTGACCGTGGCAGAGCCTGCTGCCGTTGCAGCATCAAGCCTTCAGCGCAGCTTCGACCACTTTGGGCTGCAAGGTACGCAGGATGTCGTGCGGATGCACCCCGACCAGAAAGCCGCGCCGCCCGCCGTTGATGTAGATCAGCGGCAAATCGAGGATGGTCTTCTCGATATTCACCGGCATCGCCTTCTTGGTGCCAAAGGGGCTGGTACCGCCGACCAGAAAACCGGTGTGGCGGTTGGCGACTTCCGGCTTGCACGGTTCGACCTACTTGCAGCCGATCTGCCGTGCCAGTTCCTTGGTTGATACCTTGCAGTCACCGTGCATCAGCACGATCAACGGCTTGGCGTTTTCATCTTCAAATATGAGCGTTTTTACGACGGCATGCTCGTCGACATTCAGTTCGCGCGCCGAGACCTTGGTGCCACCGTGCTCCTCGTAGTCGTACAAGTGGGTTGAGAATGGCACCTTATTCGCTTTGAGGAACTTGGTGGCCTGGGTTTCCGGGGCGTGGTCGGGTTTGGTCATGGTTCAAATGCCGGTTAATTAATTTGAGCAAAATTTCAACGATGGTGGCGCCTAAGTATTGCCGCCATTTTGGGTCAGGACCAGGAGCAGGCAGAAACAGCCGAGAACCATACCGCCGATGCCGGCCTGAAGTATCGTGAGCGTCTCGAAGCCGGCCAGCCAGTGTACCCCCGCCAGGCGTGTGATGCCGCTGATCAGACAGAGGGCGAGTCCGAGCAAGCCGCTGCTGCGACCCAGCAATAGCAGTGAGCTGTTCATGATTGAGAGATCCTTTCATTGAAGCGGGCAGGGCGTCAAATGCGCTATCCAATGATAGACGCTGGTGCATGATCCTGGAAATGAGGTGGTTCAGCCGCGCGGGTGATGCACTGCGTGCAGCGTTTTCAGGCGTTCCCGCGCGACGTGCGTGTAGATTTGCGTCGTCGAAATATCGGCGTGGCCGAGCAGCAACTGCACGACGCGCAGGTCGGCGCCGTGGTTGAGCAGGTGGGTGGCGAAGGCGTGGCGCAGGACATGCGGTGACAGCTTTTCCGGGGCGATGCCGGCGATCAGCGCGTAGCGTTTGATCAGTTGCCAGAAGGCCTGCCGGGTCATGGCACTGCCGCGGGCGGTGACGAACAGGTCGTCGCTCTGTTGTCCCTTGAGGATTTCCGGCCGGGATTGGTTGAGGTAGCGCTGTATCCAGTCGATGGCCAGTTGGCCGAGCGGCACCAGGCGCTCCTTGCTGCCCTTGCCAAGGGCGCGCAGCACGCCGTCAGCGAGGCTGACTTCGTGCAGCTTGAGATTGACTAGCTCGGAGACGCGCAGCCCGGTGGCGTAGATCGTTTCCAGCATGGCGCGGTCGCGCATGCCGAGCGGAGCGTCAAGGTCGGGCGCGTCAAGCAGGGCTTCGACCTGTTTTTCTGACATCACCTTGGGCAGGCGTGACGGGCGGCTGGGGTTGGCCAGCTTCAGCGTCGGGTCGGTCACGATACGGCCGCGGCCGACTTGCCAGCGGTAGAAGCGGCGCAAGGTGGACAGGTAACGGGCCTGCGAGGTGGCGCGGGTGTGCTTTGCGAGGTGGGCGATGAAGGCAGTCAGCGTCGTTTCGCGAATATCGAGCAGGGGCTCGTGCGCATTTTCAGCCAGCCACAGGCCGAGCCGGCCGAGGTCGGAGCGGTAACTGTCCAGCGTCGCCTTGGCCAGACCGTCTTCCAGCCACAGGGCATCACAGAAATTGTCGATCTCGGCAAGATCAGCCGTGTTTGCGGGCAAGTTCGCTATTTTCATGCGTCAGTAACCAGCGCTTCACATCGAGCAGGAAGCCGCCGCGTTCGCGGGCAAAGCCGCCGAGGCCACCGCCGGTGGCAACGACGCGGTGGCAAGGCACAACGATCGGATACGGATTCGAGCCACAGGCCTGGCCGACAGCGCGGGGTGCGTTTTTGAGGCTTTTTGCCAGTTGACCGTAGGTGTGGGTCTGGCCGCTGGGTATGGCGGAAATCTGTTCCCAGACGCGGCGCTGGAAAGTGGTGCCGGCCGGGCGCAGCGGCAGGCCGAAGGTGAAACCTGGATCAGCGATGTATGCCTTGAGCTGGCGTACAGCTTCGGCCGCCAGCGGCGTGTTTGGTGCCAGTTCCGGCCGCGGTTCGAGGAAATCGATCCCGGTGATTTCATCGTCCGTACATTGCACGCCCAGCGAAAAGCCGGGGGCGGTGACAATGGCTTGGTAGGAATGGGCGGTCATGACGATCCTCTCACTAGGACGCCTAGATTATCATGCGGACGACAGCACGATGAAGCGGGGACGGGAATGGCGCCTATGGGAAATGACGGGAAGGCAAGCGGCGGTCTGCAACTGGCGGTCGTTCAGTTTGTCTTTACCCTGGGCTGGACGGCCTACGCATTGATGCTGCCGAATCTGTTGGCGAAAGCCGGCATTGCGGCGAGCTGGTTGCCGCTCATTCTGATGGTCGATCAGCTCATCTTTGCGGTCATGGATATTGCCTTTGGTGCCATGGCCGACCGCATGCGCGATGTCTTCCATCGTCTGGCCCGCCTGCTGCTCGTGCTGACCACGGTTTCGGCGCTGGCCTTCATGGCCTTGCCGCTGGCCGCCGGGGTGTCTGCGGCGTTGCTGGTGCTTGTCCTGCTGGTCTGGCTGGTGTCGGCCTCGGTGGTCCGTGCGCCAACCCTGGTGCTACTGGCCAAACGGGCCAGAGCGGCGCAGCAGCGGGGGTTAGTGATCTGGTATATGGCCGGGATGGGCTTGGCCATGGCGCTATCGCCATTCCTCGGGCTGTGGCTGCGTAGTGCCGATCCCCGGTGGCCGTTCGCGATCTCGGCATTGGCGCTGCTGATGGCTGTGCTGGTCCTGCTGCGTGTCATGGGCAGGGAACTGCCGGCCGAGGAAGCGGAGGCGCCGCAGCCGGCCCCCTTCAACGCCTGTCTGCCGCTGTTCATTGTGCTGGGCGTGGCAGGTTTCGGCTTTCAGCTGCATGCCTTCGCCAATGCTGCGCCGCTCTATCAACTGCATGCGGCCAAGGAAAGTCTGCCCTGGCTGATGCCCTTGCTGTGGGTTGGTTTCTTTGCCTGCCTGGTGGCGGTTGGCGCGGTGGTGAAGCATTTTGGCGCGCTGCCGGTGGCAGCGGCTGGCATGCTGGTGGTGGCTGTGTGCAGCTATCTGGCAGCGAGCGCCGGTAGCCTGAGCGGACTGATTGTGCTCCAGATGCTCTGCGGCGCCGGTTGGGCCATGGCCTTTGCCGGGCTGATGGAACAGGCTGCCGTGGCCGGAACCCGCGGTGCGGAAGGGCGAGTCATGGGCAGTTTCTTTGCCGTGACCGCCATTTCCAGCTTTGCCCGGATTGCTTTCGTGTCAAACGCACTCGCCGACTGGCAAGGCAGTCAGTTTGTGCTGCCTGCCTTGCTATTGCTCGGCGCCGCAGTGTTTGCTGCGGTCGACGCGAAAAAATGGGCAAAAATCAAAACGCACCAATCCCGGTAATCGCACGCCCGAGGATCAGCGCATGGACGTCATGCGTGCCTTCGTAGGTGGTGACCGATTCCAGATTGACCATGTGGCGAATGACCCCGAATTCGTCAGAAATGCCGTTGCCGCCCAGCATGTCGCGGGCATTGCGGGCGATGTCGAGGGCCTTGCCGGTGCTGTTGCGCTTCATCAGCGAGACCAGTTCCGGCGTCGCGCTGCCATCGTCCATCATGCGGCCGAGGCGCAGCGCACCCTGAATACCGAGGGCAATTTCGGTCTGCATGTCGACCAGCTTTTTCTGGATGAGCTGGGTGGCGGCCAGTGGCCGGCCGAATTGCTGGCGGTCCAGCGTGTATTGCCGCGCCGTGTGCCAGCAGCTTTCGGCTGCGCCAAGCGCGCCCCACGAAATACCGTAGCGGGCAGAGTTCAGGCAGGTAAACGGGCCCTTCAGGCCGCTGACCTTGGGGAGCATGTTTTCGCTCGGCACGAAAACCTCATCCATGACGATGTCGCCGGTAATCGAGGCACGCAGGCTGACCTTGCCCTGAATGACCGGTGCCGACAGCCCGACCATGCCTTTTTCGAGAATGAATCCGCGCAAGGCGCCCTCGTCATCCTTGGCCCAGACGATGAAAATATCGGCAATCGGCGAATTGGTGATCCACGTCTTGCGGCCGGAAATTTGCCAGCCGCCGGGCACGGCGCGGGCGCAAGTGGTGGCGCTGGACGGGTCAGAGCCGGAATCCGGCTCGGTCAGGCCAAAACAGCCGATTAGCTCGCCCTTGCCTAGCTTGGGCAGGTATTTTTGCTTCTGCTCTTCCGTGCCGAATTCATAAATCGGCACCATGGTCAGCGAGGATTGCACACTCAACAGCGTGCGGTAGGCTGAATCAACGTACTCGACTTCGCGGGCAATCAGCCCGTAGGAAACATAATTCAGCCCGGCCCCGCCGTACTGTGGCGGCAGCGTTGCTCCGAGTAGGCCCATCTCACCCATTTCGCGGTAGATGGCCGGGTCGGTCGTTTCATTGCGGAAAGCATCGCGAATGCGTGGCTTCAGTGACTTCTGGGCGAAGTCACGGGCGGCATTGCGCACCTGGCGCTCGTCGGCGGCCAACTGGCTGTCAAGGAGGAAGGGGTCTTCCCAGGTGAATGAAGGTTTGGCCATCTGATTGCTCCGGAAAAAGTTGTCCCCGCTGCTGCGGGGACTCGTGGAATCGAATGAATGCTACGCTTGTGCGGTCAGGCGCGAACGTGCCCGTCGCCCAATACCACCCATTTCTGACTGGTCAGGCCTTCCAGCCCAACTGGGCCGCGGGCGTGGATCTTGTCGGTCGAGATGCCGATTTCGGCGCCAAGGCCGTACTCGAAACCGTCGGCGAAGCGCGTGGAGGCGTTGATCATGACCGAAGCTGAATCGACTTCGCGCAGGAAGCGCATGGCTTTCGGGTGGTTGTCGGTGACGATGGCTTCGGTATGGTGCGACGAGTACTGGTTGATGTGCTCGATGGCTTCATCGATGCCGGAAACGATCTTGACCGAAATGATCGGCGCCAGGAACTCGGTGTAGTAATCCTCTTCCGTCGCCGGCACGGCGTTCGGCACGATGGCGCAGGTTTCGGCGCAGCCACGGATTTCGACGCCCTTGGTGGTCAGCATGTGGGCGATCGGCGGTAGCAGCATAGGGGCAACGGAGCGGTCGACGAGCAGTGACTCGGCGGTGTTGCAAGTGCCATAGCGCTGGGTCTTGGCATTCTCGACGATCTTCAGCGCCTTGTTCGGCTCGGCTTCTTCTTCAAGATAGACGTGGCAGTTGCCGTCCAGGTGCTGGATCATCGGCACCCTCGATTCGGCCAGCAGGCGGGCGATCAGGCCCTTGCCACCGCGTGGCACGATGACGTCGACGAATTCGCGCATGGTGATCAGCTCACCAACCGCGGCACGGTCCGTGGTGTCGATGACCTGCACCGATTCAGCCGGTAGGCCGGCAGCTTCGAGGCCTTCATGGACCAGCGCGGCGATGGCGCGGTTGGAGCGAATGGCTTCCGATCCGCCGCGCAGGATGGCGGCATTGCCGGATTTCAGGCACAGGGCAGCGGCATCCGCAGTCACGTTTGGCCGCGCTTCGTAAATGATGCCGATGACGCCGAGCGGCACGCGCATCTTGCCGACCAGGATGCCGGACGGGCGATGCTTGATGTCGGTCATTTCGCCGATCGGGTCGGGTAGCGTGGCCACTTGCTCGACGCCTTCGGCCATGCTTTCGACACCTTTTGCTGAAAGGGTCAGGCGGTCGAGCATGGCGGTATCCAGCCCGGCGGCACGGGCCGCGGCAAGGTCTTCCTGATTGGCAGCGACCAGTGCGGCACTTTCGCGGCGAATGGCCGCGGCAATGTGCAGTAGGGCGGCGTTCTTTTCAGCCGTGGTGGCGCCGGCTAGGCGGCGTGAGGCGGCGCGGGCCTGACGGCCGACGGTCTGCATGTAGTGCTTGATGTCCATGATGTTCTTTGTGCTGGGCAAAGGAACATTATAGCCAGACAAATAAGTGGGAACTTCTGGAACCGGGTAAACTCTTATCCGCAACGACAACAGGGCTTTCCGTTGGGGACAAGATGGCTGAAAAATTGATATTGCCGACCGAAGTAAAGGTTTGCGCAACGTGTAGTTTCTGGGATGGCGAACGCCAGGTCGATACCGAGATGAAACTCGTGGTGGTTTCCGAGGAATGTGCCGGCGAATGCCTGGTTCAGGAGGAGATCAAGCCGGGTTTGCACGACGTTCGAGCCGAGTGCGGTTGCATCTGGGAGGATCTGGAACCGGATTCTCCTGCCGACACAAAGCCGGCCGTCTAATTATTTCGCGACGGTGAGGCGAAGGCCTAGCCGTAGAAACTCTTCCCAGATATTTCCATGACCGATGCCTTTGGCCAATCGGTCAATTTTCCCGGCGTGCTGCAACGCCGCTTCCAGAGCAGTCGTTGATAGGCGCTGCAGCGCCTTTTTGACCGGGTTGGCGCGCGGCCCCCAGACCTTGGCGTCCTTGAGCAGCATGTCCATTGGTTTACCAGCATCCATGCCGGCGCGAATGATGGTCAGCGCCCGAATCTCTTCGCTCATTGCCCACAATATCAGCGGCGGCGCCTCTCCTTCCTGCATCAGGCCGTCCAGCGTGCGGGCCAATCGGCCGACATCGCCCGAAAGCAGGGCTTCACGCAGGCCATCGATGTCGTAGCGGGCTACATTGAGCACGGCATCGCGAATCTGCGTTATGCTGAGCTGGCCGGTCGGGTAAAGCAGGCCAAGTTTCTGGATTTCCTGGTGGGCGGCAAGCAGGTTGCCCTCGACGCGCTCGGCGATGAACTTCAAGCTGTCGAGGTCGGCACTTTGCTGCTGGCGGCGCAGGCGGCCGGCGATCCAGCCCGGCAGTTCGGCCAGCGGTGGCGCCATCAGCTTGATGGTGACGCCGGCATTGAGCAGCGCGGTGAACCAGACTGCCTTTTCGTCGCGCCAGTCGAGCTCGGGCAGGGTGATCAGCAGCAGGTTGTCCATCGACAGGTTCTGGCACCACTGTTGCAGCGCGGCACCGCCTTCCTTGCCTGGTTTGCCGGTGGGGATGCGCAGGTCGATCAGTTTCTTATCGCCGAACAGCGACAGGTTGCCGCCGGCGGCGAGCAGGGAGCCCCAGTCAAAATGGGGCAGCACGGTGAGCACTTCGCGTTCGCTGTAGCCTTGCTGGCGCGACTTGGCGCGGATGGCGTCGGCTGCTTCGATGACGAGCAGGGGATCATCGCCGTAAACGACGTAAAGCGGGCGCAACTCGCGTTCGAGGTGCGCCGCCAGTTGGTCGCCCTTGAGCAGCATTACTCGGCGTTTTCTTCGGTGTCGGGGTTCTTCGGCTTGATGATGCTCAGCCGGCGCATGATCTGATTGACCAGGTCGCTGTTCATGTCACGCCAGAGCAGGTTTTCTTCCAGATCCTTGGCGAGAATGTTGGAATCGTCGAAGGAGATGTCGCGGCTCAGATTGATCTCGTTTGGCGCTACCAGCACCTGCCCCTGCTGGTTGACGACCCGGAAGGTGTAGTTCAGTTGCAGACGGAATTCCCGCACACGACCCTGTGCGTTGACGCTGAGAATGGTCTTCTGGCGGCTGTCGCCGAGCTGCTGGAAGATGGCTTCGGCCGCCTTGGGGTCGGTCACGATTTCGGTACTGCCGCTGGCATTGATGTAGCGCTGCAACCAGATATTGACGTCGGCAGTGTCCGGCAAGGCGATGTGCATCGTCTTGTAAGGCAGGTTGCTGCTGCCTGCGCCACGCAGATGGAAGCCGCAGCCGGTGAGGGTGGCGGCGAGGATCAGGGCGAGGAACAGGCTGAGCAGCGAGCGCATGACGGTTGTCCTTAGACGACGATATTGACCAGACGGCCGGGCACGACGACGACTTTCTTTGCCGGCTTGCCTTCCATGAACTTGACGGCGCCTTCCGAGGCCAAGGCAGCCGCTTCGATGCTTGCCTTGTCGGCTTCGGCAGAAACGCGGATGGCACCGCGCAGCTTGCCGTTGACCTGCACCATCAACTCGATTTCGTCCTGCTTCAGCGCGGCCGGGTCGGCCTTCGGGAAGGCATGGTTACCGGCATCGAGCCCCGGTTTCAGTTCGGCAAACAGCGCCTGGCCGATATGCGGAACGATGGGGAAAAGCAGCAGGGCGATAGTTTCCAGCGCTTCTTGTGACAGGGCGCGGCCGGTTGCATCGGACAGGTCGCACTTATCGTAGGCGTTGAGCAGTTCCATCACGGCGGCGATGGCGGTGTTGAATTGCTTGCGGCGGCCGTAATCATCGGCCACCTTGCCCATGGTCTGATGCAGCTTGCGACGCAGGTCGGCTTGCGCGGTCGACAGGGAATTTTGCTCGATTTTCGAATCGACGAGGCCGGCCTGCACGTGATCGTAAGTGGTTTTCCACAAACGGCGCAGGAAGCGGTAGGCACCCTCCACGCCGGCATCTGACCATTCCAGCGACTGGTCGGGTGGCGAGGCGAACATGATGAACAGGCGGGCCGTATCGGCGCCGTACTGGTCGATCAGGGCTTGCGGGTCGACGCCATTGTTCTTCGACTTCGACATCTTCTCGGTGCCGCCGATGACTACTGGCTGGCCGTCGGTGCGCAGCGTGGCGCCGGTCGGGCGACCCTTTTCGTCGGTCACGACATCGACGTCGGCCGGGTTGATCCACTGCTTCTTGCCGCCATCGAGATCGCGGTAGAAGGTCGGGGCGACGACCATGCCCTGGGTCAGCAGGTTGGCGAACGGCTCGCCGAGGTCGCCGATCAGGCCGACATCGCGCATCAGCTTGGTGAAGAAGCGCGAGTACAGCAAATGCAGGATGGCGTGTTCGATGCCGCCGATGTACTGGTCGATACCGCCCTTGCACCAGTACTGGACGCGCTCGTCGACCATGGCCGTGGTGTTGTCGGGGCAGGCGTAGCGCAGGAAGTACCAGGACGACTCGAAGAAGGTATCCATGGTGTCGGTTTCGCGCCGGGCGTCGCCGCCGCACTTCGGACACTTGCACTCGTAGAACTCGGGCATCTTGGCGAGCGGCGAACCGGCACCGGTGATCTCGACGTTCTCGGGCAGGACGACCGGCAACTGGTCATCGGGTACCGATACATCGCCGCAGGTCTTGCAGTGAATGATCGGGATTGGGCAGCCCCAATAGCGCTGGCGGGATATGCCCCAGTCGCGCAGGCGGAACTGCACCTTCTTGTCGCCGAGTTCCTTGGCAGCGAGGTCGGCGGCAATGGCGTCGACGGCGGCTTCGTAGCCGAGTCCATCGTATTTGCCGGAGTTGATCAGCTTGCCGCGTTGCTTGTCGGCGTACCACTCGGCCCAGGCTGCGTGGCTGAAGGAGGTTTCGCCATCGACGGCGACGACTTGCTTGATCGGCAAGTTGTATTTCAGGGCAAATGCAAAATCCCGCTCATCGTGGGCCGGCACGGCCATCACGGCGCCGTCGCCGTAGCTCATCAGCACGTAGTTGCCGACCCAGACTTCGACCTGCTCGCCGGTCAGCGGATGCGTGACGAAGATGCCGGTCGGCATGCCCTTCTTTTCCATCGTCGCGATGTCGGCTTCGGCGACGCCGCCCTTCTTGCATTCTTCGATGAAGGCGGCAAGTTCCGGCTTATTGGCGGCGGCGCGCGTGGCCAGCGGGTGTTCTGCAGCGACGGCGACGAAGGTGACGCCCATGATGGTGTCGGCGCGGGTTGTAAAAACCCACAGCTTTTCCGGTTGACCGTCGAGTTCGTAGGGGAAGGCGAAACGCACGCCGGTGCTCTTGCCGATCCAGTTCTTCTGCATCAGGCGGACCTGCTCGGGCCATCCTTGCAGGTTGTCGAGTTCGCTCAGCAGTTCTTCCGCGTAGGCGGTGATCTTCATGTAATACATGGGGATCTCGCGCTTCTCGATCAGCGCGCCGGAGCGCCAGCCGCGGCCATCGATGACCTGTTCGTTGGCGAGTACGGTGTGATCAACCGGGTCCCAGTTCACGGTGCCGAGTTTCTTGTAAACCAGCCCCTTTTCGTAAAGGCGGGTGAACAGCCACTGTTCCCAGCGGTAGTACTCGGGAGTGCAGGTGGCGAATTCGCGTTCCCAATCGATGGCAAAGCCCAGCGACTTGAGTTGCTGGCGCATGTAGTCGATGTTGGAATAGGTCCAGCCGGCCGGCGGCACGTTGTTCTGCAGTGCGGCATTCTCGGCCGGCATGCCGAAGGCGTCCCAGCCCATTGGCTGCAGGACATTGAAGCCTTGCATCTTGTGGAAGCGCGACAGCACATCACCGATGGTGTAGTTGCGCACATGGCCCATGTGCAGCTTGCCCGACGGATACGGGAACATCGACAGGCAATAGTATTTCGGCTTGGTCGTGTCTTCGACGGCGCGCGCAGCGCCGGTCTTGTCCCAGTGTTGCTGGGCGGCGCGCTCGATGTCGGCCGGGGTGTATTTGTCCTGCATGGGCATGTGCTGAGTTCTATCGCTGAAAGTCGGAGATTAACCGCGAATTATACCGGTTGATCCCGACTCCTCGGCGACGAGGGCAAAGCGGGTTGCATGCCTTTGGATTTTTGGCTTTTTTTCCGGTTGACCGCAGGCGTCATTCTGGCGCTCCTGCGGTTCGAAAAGGCGTGGTCCACGCCATGGTGCCATGCCACACGCTGGTTAGTCTGGCCTCTATGGGCCGGTGGCGACTGAAACCGTGACGTGGCGTACTGGGTAATTGCAGGCGGAACGAGATCAGCGTGGCTGATTTCGCAGGCTTGAACTACTCGTGACCGGGAGACGCTGACATGGAGCCTGCACGCTCCACGTCAGCAGGTATTACACTACTGTCGCCCGGTCACGCCGCTTTTTTTTGCGGGTAGATATTTTCCATGGTGTTCTGCCAGTAGCGGTACGCGTTCTGCGTCGCTGCCAGCGAGAGCAAGGACATCCGGGACTGATGACGCCACATCCAGGAAAGCTGGGGTGCGGGGGTCAGGTTGTACGATTGGACTTTGCCAACTTCGTCTTCAACGATGGACAGGAAACGGTCTACCGCCAAGCCCCAGTAGGCAGAGCCTTCGGTTTTGCCGGTCAGGTATTCGGCTTCGCTGACGGCGCGACGCCATAGTTTGAGCGCGAGTTCGTCAGTGATGCCAGCCTTGCGGGCAATCCACGGCAGGATTTTCGGTGCGTTCATGTTATTCATGCTGTTCTCCTTCTCTGTATTCGCTAAGCAGCGGTAGCTACTTATCGGGTAAGACCGCCTTGTGGGCTTAAAGTTTTGTGCACTGCAATATATTTGAGTTCACTATACGTGTGCAGTCGTCGCTTCTCTGTGAAAAAATGCTCACTTTTGTAGTGGGTGTTGTACAAACGCAACCGATTGGTCCGACCAATACACCGGGTTCTCCCGGTTAACCTTGAGCATTCATGTCTGATCTCCTAGCTAATCTGAATACCCCGCAACTTCAAGCAGTTACGCTGCCGCCTGTCCACGCCTTGATCTTGGCGGGGGCGGGAAGCGGCAAGACACGCGTACTGACGACACGTATTGCCTGGCTGATGTCGACCGGCCAGGTCGGGCCGCATGGTGTGCTGGCCGTAACCTTTACCAACAAGGCGGCCAAGGAGATGACGGCGCGACTGTCGTCGCTGGTGCCGATCAACACGCGGGGCATGTGGATCGGGACTTTTCATGGCCTGTGCAACCGCCTGCTGCGGGCGCATTACCGCGAGGCGGGCTTGCCGCAAACCTTCCAGATCCTTGATTCGGCGGACCAATTGGCCATGATCAAGCGTTTGCTGAAGAACCTGAATGTCGACGATGAAAAGTACCCGCCGCGCGAGTTGTGCCAGTTCATCAACGCCCATAAAGAACAGGGGGTACGGGCTGCGCAGGCTGAAGTTTATGACAATTACACGCAAAAACGCGTCGATCTTTATGTCGAGTACGAGAATCAGTGCAACCGCGAAGGGGTTGTGGACTTTGCTGAATTGCTTCTGCGCTGTTACGAATTGTTGCAGCGCAACGAACCTTTGCGAAAACACTATCAGGATCGCTTCCGCTACATACTGGTTGATGAGGTCCAGGACACCAATAAACTGCAATACGCCTGGCTGCAATTGCTCGCCGGGGGTGGCGCCAAGGTCTTTGCCGTCGGCGACGACGATCAGTCGATTTACCGTTTCCGCGGCGCCGAGGTGGGCAACATGCGCGACTTCGAGCGCGAATACGCCGGCGAGAATGTGATCCGGCTGGAGCAGAACTACCGTTCGCACGGCAACATCCTGACCGCCGCCAATGCCATCATCAAAAACAACCGTGAGCGTCTGGGCAAGAATTTGTGGACGGAGGCGGGCGAGGGTGAGCCAATTCGCTGTTTCGAGGGCTATTCCGACCTCGACGAGGCGCGCTTTGTCGTCGAGGAAATCCGCGAACTGGTGCGCGATGGCGTGTCGCCAACGCAGATTGCACTGCTCTACCGCTCCAACGCCCAGTCGCGGGTGCTGGAAAACGAGCTATTCACCAAGAACGTGCCGTACAAGGTCTATGGCGGCCTGCGCTTTTTTGAGCGTCAGGAGGTCAAGCACGCGTTGGCTTACCTGCGTCTGCTCGGCAATCCGGATGACGACACGGCTTTCCTGCGCGTAGTCAATTTCCCGACCCGCGGCATCGGCGCCCGTTCGTTGGAAAACCTCCAGGCCACGGCACATCAGATGAATTCGAGCCTGTACAACGCGGCTGCGTCGCTGACCGGCAAGGCAGGGCAAACGGTGGGTGCGTTCATCCGGCTGATCGAGCAGCTGCGCGTCGAAACCGACGGCCTGCCGCTGCCGGAAATGGTCGAGCACATTATTGAGAAAAGCGGCCTGGCCCAGCATTACCGGACCGACAAGGAAGGTCAGGATCGACTGGAGAACCTGGACGAGCTGATCAATGCCGCCGCCACGTTCATCGACGACGAAGGTGCTATCGGCGAAGGCGGCGCGTTGGTTTCCTTCCTGACGCTCGCCTCGCTGGAGGCTGGTGAGCATCAGGCAGGTGAAGGCCAGGAGGCGGTGCAGTTGATGTCGGTGCATTCGGCCAAGGGCCTGGAGTTCGACGTGGTGTTCATCACCGGGCTGGAGCAGGGGCTGTTTCCGCATGAAAACTCGGTCAATGAAGGCAAGGATGGCGTGGAGGAAGAGCGTCGGCTGATGTATGTGGCCGTGACCCGTGCCCGCCAGCGGCTTTATCTGACTTGTGCGCAGACCCGCATGCTGCATGGTCAGACGCGCTACTGCGTGCCGTCCAGTTTCCTCGACGAGATTCCCGAAAATCTGCTGCTCAAGCTGAACAAGAAGGCTGCGCCAGCGGCCGCATTTCCCGCCTTCGGCTCGTTCGGTGGCGGTTATGCCGAGCCGGCGGCCGCCGGTGGCCTGCGCATCGGGCAAACGGTCGAGCATGCCAAGTTCGGGATTGGCGTCATTGTCGCTACCGAAGGACGGGGCGCCGATGCTCGCCTGCAGATCAATTTCGGCGGCAGCGGCATGAAGTGGCTGGCGCTGGAGTATGCCAAGCTGACACCGGTATAGTTGTCGCTGCGTGAATCCTGAGCATGATGATTTGCGCTCATCGTGGCATTGAGCTGAAAAGGAGTGGCACCATGAAGTCGAGTTCGATGGTCAAAATGCTCTTGCTGGCGGCGTTGTCGCTGTTTTTGCTTGTTGCGCGGGCAGAAGAGCCAGCTGCAACGGCCACCCGTGAGAGCGTGGCGAGCGATGTACAGCGCGCCCGGGCATTGTTGGCGCGGGCCATCATCCGCTATCGGCAACAGGGCGACGAGGCTTTTGCCGCTTTCAATGGCCCAACCGAGTTCGTGGATGGCGAGCTTTATGTCTGGGTGCTGGGTACTGACGGCGTCATGCTGGCCAGCGGCGGATCGTCTTCGGCGCTGATTGGCCGCAAGGTGTCGAACATGCGCGACGCTTTCGGTACGCCGTTCTTCTACGACATGCTCGAAAAGGCCAAGACCAGCGACACCGGCGTCGTTGAATATCGCTGGCTGAACCGCCTGCACCACAAACCGGAACGGAAAATCACGCTGTTTACCAAGATCGGTACACGCCTGCTGGCCGTGGGGTATTACATTCCGCGGGCCTCTGCCGAGCAGGCGTCGGCCATGCTGGAGCGCGCCGTGGGCGCGATGCAGGCCGATTCAGTCAAGGCGCTGGCTGCCTTCAATGATCTCAATGGCGGCTATATCGAAGACGATCTATACGTCTTTGTTGTTGGTATCGATGATGGAAAATTTCGCGCGCACGGTGTCTCGGGGCGTCTGGTCGGTAGCGACGGCTATGCATTGACCGATCCGAACGGCAAACCGGTCATTCGTCAGATGCTTGATGCGCTGAAGGACAAGGATCGCGGCGAACTCGACTACGCCTGGCGCAATCCGGTGACGCGCCAGGTCGAAAGCAAGCACACCTTGTTCCGCAAGGTCGGCAATAACCTGGTCGGCGTTGGCTATTACACCCGCTAGGCGCCTGCACCGCGATTCCCGCGGTCAACCGGAAAAAGCGTGCAAATTCGAAAGCTTTTTGCGGTAGATCGAAGGCCGGCGTGGTGATAATCTCGTCGTCTTACTAAAACAATCAGAGATCGAGGAGATCGCCATGCCCAACGCCATTCGCATCCATCAAACCGGTGGTCCTGAAGTGCTGCGCTGGGAGGCAGTCGACCTGCCGGCACCGGCACCCGGCGAAGCCACGGTGCGCCACCATGCGGTCGGCCTCAATTACATCGATGTCTACCACCGCACCGGCCTTTATCCGCTGACCATGCCATCCGGCATTGGCCTGGAAGGTGCAGGCGTGGTCGAGGCCGTGGGTGCGGGCGTGACCGAGGTCAAGGTTGGCGATCGCGTCGCCTATGCCGGCGGCCCGATCGGTGCCTATGCCGACGTGCGCAATATTCCGGCGCATCGCCTGCTGATTCTGCCCGATGCCATTTCGTTTGAAACCGGCGCGGCGATGATGCTGCAAGGCCTGACCGCCGCCTATCTGTTGCGCAAAACCTATCGGGTGCAAGCGGGCGATGCCGTGCTGATCCAGGCAGCAGCCGGCGGCGTTGGACTGATCGCCTGCCAGTGGGCGCGGGCGCTGGGTGCAACGGTAATCGGTACGGTCGGCTCGCCAGCCAAGGCCGAGCTGGCCATGGCACATGGTTGTCACCATGTGATCAACTACAGCACCGAGAATTTCCCGCAGCGCGTCCGCGACATTACGGGCGGCGAAGGCGTTGCGGTGGTCTACGACGGCGTCGGCAAGGACACCTTTGCCGGTTCGCTCGACTGCCTGCGGCCGTTGGGCATGATGGTGACCTTCGGCAACGCGTCCGGCCCGGTGCCACCGCTCGATTTGATCCAGCTCTCACTGAAGGGCTCGCTGTTTGTGACCCGGCCGACCATCGCGAGTTACACCGCGAAGCGCGAAGATCTCGCGGCACTGGGCACCGAACTGTTCAATGTGGTGGCCTCCGGCCAGGTGCGCATTGAAGTGAACCAGACCTACCCCCTGCAGGATGCCGCCCAGGCCCATCGTGACCTTGAGGCGCGCAAGACCACGGGGTCCACCATCCTGCTGCCATGATGGCTCAAATCAAAGCGGGATTGGTTTCGCTGCGCGAATTGGTCGCCACAGCCTGGTGGATCATTCTGGTCGCCAGTATCGGCTTTGTCGTGGCCTATCAGTTCGTCGAGCCGGCGCCGCCCAAGACGATCGTGATCAGCACCGGCGGCGAAAGTGGTGCCTATTATCATTTTGCCCAGCGCTACGCGACGATTCTCGCCAGAAATGGCGTTACGCTGGAGATCAAGGCATCGGCCGGTTCGCTGGAAAACCTGGCGCGCCTGAAAGACAACGAAGCACAGGTCGGCTTTGTCCAGGGTGGCGTTGTGCCGCCCAACGAAGATCCGGATGTTGAGGACGATTCCGGTCTGTTGTCGCTGGGCAGCATGTTTTACGAGCCGGTCTGGGTGTTTTATCGCGGCGACAAGATACTGACTCGCCTCACCGAGTTGCACGGCAAACGCATCGCCATCGGTCAGGAAGGTTCCGGGGTTCGTCAGTTGGCCAGGCAGCTGCTCGATGCCAACGATATTCCCGAGGACAATCATCTGGTGCCGCTAGCCGGCCTCGGTGCTGCCGAGGAGTTGCAGCAGGGACGAATCGATGCCGCCTTCATCATCGCGGCTGAAACCGCGCCGGTGGTCCAGGTGCTGATTCGCTCGCCTGGCGTCAAGCTGATGAGCTTTGCCCAGGATCGTGCCTATCAGCGCCGCTTTCCGTTTTTGACCAAGCTGACTTTTCCGCGGGGTGTGGTCGATCTGGTCCGCGACTTTCCGCCGGATGACATCAAGGTGCTGGCGCCGACGGCCAATCTGATCATTCGCGACGACCTGCATCCGGCCTTGCGGACCTTGTTGTTGCAGGCGGTCACGGAGGTGCATGGCAAGTCCGGCTTCTTCCAGGATGCCGGCGAGTTCCCGTCTTACAAAGACCAGATGCTGCCGCTGTCGTCTGAGGCGGCGCGTTATTTCAAGTCCGGCGCGCCTTTCCTGCAGCGTTATCTGCCGTTCTGGCTGGCGGTGCTGGTCGATCGCCTGATCGTGCTGCTGGTGCCGATTTTTGCCTTGCTCATTCCTTTGCTCAGGGTGGCGCCGGCGATCTACACTTGGCGCGTTCGGCGCAAGGTATTCCGCTGCTATGGCGAGCTGAAATTCCTGGAGGACGACCTCAATCATCATTTCGACGTTGCCAAGCTGGATGAATACCGTGACCGTCTCGACGCACTTGATGAAGAAGCCAGCCTGTTGCACGTGCCGCTCGGTTTTACTGATCTGGTCTATACCCTGCGCGAGCACGTCAATCTGGTTCGGCAGATTCTCGCCAAGAAAGAATCTCACGCATGAAAGCATTTCTCGTCGCCAATCCCAAGGGCGGCTCGGGCAAAAGTACGCTGGCGACCAATCTGGCCGGCTATTTCGCCAACCAGGGCAAAGAGGTCATGCTCGGTGACATTGATCGCCAGCAATCGTCGCGCGAATGGCTGGGCATGCGCCCCTTTGCGCTGCCCACCATTGATACCTGGGAGGCGGGCGAGGACAAGATTTCGCGGCCACCCAAGGGCACTACGCATGTCGTGCTCGATACGCCAGCCGGCCTGCATGGCAAGTTGCTGGAGCGGGTGCTGAAGCTGTCCACGCGGGTCGTCGTGCCGGTACAGCCGTCGATGTTCGACATGCTGGCAACCCGTCAGTTTCTGGCTGAATTGCTCTCCGAGAAGGCGGTTCGCAAGGGCCGGGCGGATGTGGCGGTGATCGGTATGCGGGTCGATGCGCGAACCCGCGCCGCGGGCGAGCTGGAGCGCTTTTTCGCCGGTTTTGACCTGCCGGTGCTGGCCTATTTGCGCGATACGCAGGTATATGTGCAGGCCACGGCAGCCGGGATGACCATTTTCGATCTGCCGCCATCGCGGGCCGAGCGCGACCTTGAGCAGTGGCAGGCGATTATCAAGTGGGTCGAGGCCGAGTAACCCTTCCTGCGGTCAACCGGAAAAATCGGCAAAAAACGAAATATGCCGGATCAGGTTGATTCTGTTGGCTGGCCCAGCCAGTGATACAGGGTGGCGTCGAGCAATTCCGGATTGACCGGTTTGGCGATGAAATCCGACATGCCCGCTTCGATACAGCGTTCCCGGTCTTCGGCGAAGGCGTTGGCGGTCATCGCCACGATGGGTGTCAGGGCGTAGCCGGAGAGTTGCCGGATGGCGATGGTGGCGGCAATGCCATCCATTTTCGGCATTTGCATGTCCATCAGGATCAGGTCGTAGTGCCGGCGAGTGGCCATGTCTACAGCCATGGCGCCATCGTCGGCCACATCAACCAGAAGGCCGTCGAAATCGCCCAGCAGTTCGAGCGCCACTTCCTGATTGATCGGGTCGTCCTCCGCCAGCAAGATTGATTTGTGGCTAAACCCCGTCGATTCGGCAGATGCTGCGTTGGCCGCCGCGGGCGATTCGCTAGTGGCATCCTTGTTATCAAGGGCTGCCTTGTCGAATTGCAGCGTTGCCGTGAAAGTGCTGCCGGCGCCCGGTGTGCTGGCCAGTTCGAGCTTGCCACCCATCAGATGGATCAGTTGCCGGACGATGGCCAGCCCGAGGCCGGTGCCGCCGTGTTGCCGGGTGGTGGAGCCATCGGCCTGTTCGAATGGCGAAAATATCCGGTCCTGTGCGTCAGGGGGAATGCCGATCCCGGTATCGGCGACCGACAGGCGTACGGAGAGCGTGCTGTCCGTTTCGTCCAGTGTCTTGGCGAGGATCGAAATTTGGCCGCGCTCAGTGAACTTCAACGCGTTGTCGGCCAGATTGAGCAATATCTGCTGCAAGCGCATCGGGTCGCCCAGCAAGGCCGTGTTGCTCGCCGGCGGGTCGAGATTGACGAGCAGACCCAGGCCTTTGGCCGTGACCTTGTCGCAGATCAGGCTTTCGATGTTGGCGATGATGCTGCCAAGACGCAAGGGAATGCGTTCCAGCGTCAGGCGCTCCGCATCAATCTTGGACAGATCCAGAATATCGTTGAGCAGGCGGAGCAGGTGGTCGGCCGCTTTGCCTATTTTCTCCAGCTTGTCGTGCTGGCCAGGATCGGTATTTCGCCGATTCAGAATATGGGTCAGGCCGATGATGGCATTCATCGGCGTGCGCAGTTCGTGGCTCATGTTGGCGAGGAAACTGCTCTTTGCCCGGTTGGCTGCTTCTGCCGCTTCCTTAGCCAGCAAAAGATCGGCTGTCCGTAGGGCCACCAGTTCTTCGAGGTGGAAATGGTGGCGTTTCAATTCAGCCTCGGCCCGCTTGCGTTCGGTAATGTCGCGTCCGACCATGACCAGGGCGTGCCGGCTGCCATCGGCACCAAACAGCGGCACCTTGGCGACGTCAAAGATACGTTCGCTATAGTCGCCGCCGGGTAGCGTCAATTCATCGTGCAGCCGCTCGCCATCACGCCAGATAGCCTCGTCGGAGGCAGCCAGTGCAAGCAGTGGCCCGGCGTCGAAGTTGCCTGAATCCACCAGTTCGCTGCTGGTGGCGCCATGAAAATCAATGTCTTCCAGTCCGAGCAAGCGCAGCAGGACAGTGTTGGCTTCTGTCCAGCGTCCGGCGCCATCCTTCAGGCAGACGATGTCAGGCATGGTGTTGATCAGCGTGCGCAGGCGCTCTTCATTCTTGCGCAGACGGTCGGCATAGGCGCTCAGGTCCTGGTTGAAGCGGTGGCGCCGACGTAGCCAGAGAAAGACCATGAGTGCGCTCAGCGAACCGCCGACGAGGACGCCGAGAGGCAGATAGGTATTGGTTATCTGGTCGAATTCAGGGCGGCTTCGGAAGAGGGCTTCCCAGCGATGGCCTCCAAATTCGATGGGGAGCAACGCTTGTTGGCGGCCGATTCTGGCGTTGCTGTGTACGATGTAGGAGTCGAAGATCAGGTTGTCCGGCGTGATGAACTCGTCGTACAACTCGATTTCGACATCCTTGTTGTCTTCGCTGAAAACATTGCGCAACAGATCATGGGCACGGAAGGGCGCGTAGCTGAAGCCGATCAGCGCTGATCGACGCTCCGTGACGGTCGAGTGAGGCAGCCCGGTGCGATAGACCGGCACATAGATGAGAAATCCGGGTTGGATGTCGTGTTCATCGCGTTCGTTTTCCTGGACCAGCGTCACGCTGCCCGACAATGCCGGCTCACCGCTGTCCCGGGCGCGCTCCATGGCGGCTCGGCGGACCGGACTGGAGAACATGTCGTAGCCGAATGCCTTGCGGTTGCGATCATTCATCGGTTCCAGAAAAATAATGCTGCTGTATTGCTCGCGATCGCCGTCAGGGGTGATTTGGTAGTCGGGAAAACCTTCGGCGCGGACCAACTGCTCATGGCCTGCCTTGTCCTCGGGGTGAATCATCAGCGAAAAGCCGATGCCCTGAATGCCGGGAAGCGTCCTGGCTAGTTGCAGGTTGCTGACGTAGCGTTTCCACTCGTCACGACTGACCACGTCACTGGCTTCGAAAAAGGCGGCGCCGCCCCGCAAGACCTGAGCGTGTGCTTCCAGGCGAAAGAGAATCTTGCTGCGTTCCTGTTCGGCGCGATACAGAAAACGCTCATGCGTTTGCTGGGCACTGACGCGCTCAACGACAAAGTAGAGTGCTGCCGTTGCCAGCAGAATGATGCCAAGCGCCAACCAGGCTCCGCCATCGCGGACCAGGCGTTGCGGCAATCCGCTGCTGCCGGCAGCGTGATTGGATGAGGCGGCATTGGAATTTTCCATTCTTGCGATTTTTGTATTTTATGTTGCAACAATATCACTTTCTGGCTTGGTCGGGGATGGTCTATAGATGGCTTACAGACCGCTACTCAGTGTCGCGATGACCTCGCTTTTGGCCAGTTCCGCGATAAACCAGGCTTGGGCTTTGCCGCTTTGCCGTGTTCGCCACGCAACATGGAGCGGAAGCTCGGTGCGCGGGTTGTCCAGCGATTTTTCCAGCAGGCGGCCGGCCGCGATTTCTGGTGCGGCCAGCCAGCGTGGCAGGTGGCCGATGCCCAGTCCGGCTACCTGAGCAGCTGCCTTGGCGCGAATGTCGGGAACGCGCAAGGTGTCCTGGCCGTCGATCAGGCCGATGCTGCGGGCGTCGAGTTCCTGCGAGGTGTCCGCTACCACGATAGCGCGGTAGCGGAGCAGTTCGCTGCTGGGGATTGTTCCCTCCCACGCGGCCAGCGGGTGATCTGGCGCAATGGCAAAGACGAAATCGCTGCGCATGCAGAGCAACTGGCTGGCAATGCCGCTGCGCGAAGGCACGTCGCCCGGCGCGCCGATGGCCAGGTCGGCACGGCCGGTGGCCAGTGCATCCCAGGTGCCACCGAGCACTTCGCCCGACAGTTTGATCTGGGTACTGTGGCCGGCGGCATAGAAAGCCTTGAGCAGCGGGAAAAGGTTTTCAGCCGGGATGACGGCATCGATGGCAATGCGCAACTCCGCTTCCCAGCCATCAGCGACGCGCTGGACGCGTCTTTCCAAGTCGCTGGCGGCGCGGAGCAGGTGACGGCCATCATCCAGCAAGGTACGCCCGGCTTCGTTGAGGGTGGCACGTCGTCCTTCGCGCAGGAAGAGTGTGACGCCCAGTTCGCATTCCAGCTTGGCGATGGCGTGGGATAGCGCCGAGGGGACGCGGTGCAGTTTTTCGGCCGCCGCCGTAAAACTGCCCTGGCGTTCGATCGCATCGAGTATCAGTAGTAGGTCGAGGGATATTTTCATGTGAAAAATATTAAACGATAAGCCAAAAATAATTCGCTATTTATGGATGAACGCTAGTTCTAATATGGCAACTAAGCAATACGAACCATTCACAAGGAGACTCTTATGATCCAGCTACGACCCTCTGCAGACCGCGGCTATGCCGACCATGGCTGGCTGAAGGCCCTGCACAGTTTTTCGTTTGCCGATTATTACGATCCGGCCGAAATGGGCTGGGGGGTGCTGCGGGTGATCAACGAAGACCGCGTCGTGCCCGGTGCCGGTTTCGGTCGACACGGTCATCGCGACATGGAAATCGTGACTTACATTTTGTCTGGCGCGCTGGAACACAAGGACAGCCTGGGTAGCGGCGGTGTGATCTCGCGCGGTGAAGTTCAGCGCATGAGTGCCGGTCGGGGGATTCAGCACAGCGAATTCAACCCGTCGGTCAACGAAGAAACACACCTGCTACAAATCTGGATCGAGCCGGCCAAGCATGGCACCACGCCCAGTTACGAACAGCAGATGCTGCCGCTGGACGAAATGCGCGGTCGCTGGCGGCTGGTCGCGTCTCCCGATGGCGCTGAAGGCAGTACCACCATCGGCCAGGATGCGCGGCTGTGGGCAACGGTGCTGGCACCGGGTGAACGCATCGATTACGGACTGGTCAGCGGGCGTCTGGCCTACGTGCAGCTTATCCGCGGTCAACTGGAAATAAATGGCAAAACGCTAAATGTCGGCGATGGCGCCAAGATTGCCGATGAAACCGAGCTTCAATTTTTGGCTGGCGAAGAAACGGAGTTCCTGCTTTTTGATCTGCCGCCTGCCAACTGATTTATCCAACTTCTAATCAAAAGGAAATTCCCCATGAGCAAGATTGCTGTCGTTTTTCACTCCGGTTACGGTCATACCCGTCGTGTTGCAGAATATGTTGCCGAAGGCGCTGGTGCCGAGCTGCTGGCTATCGATGCCGAAGGCAACTTGCCCGAAGGTGCTTGGGAAAAGCTGGCCGACGCCGAAGCCATCATTTTCGGCACACCAACCTACATGGGCGGTGCCAGTTGGCAATTCAAGAAATTCGCCGATGCTTCGTCCAAGCCCTGGTTCGGCCGCGTCTGGCAGGACAAGGTTTTCGGCGGCTTTACCAACAGTGCCAGCATGAACGGCGACAAAGGGGCCACCATGATCGGCCTGCAAACCCTGGCCTCGCAACACGGCGGCATCTGGGTCAGCCTGGGCATGCTGCCGAGCAACTCCAAGGCCGCCGCTCGTACCGATATTAACAACATGGGTGGTTCGGTCGGCCTGCTGGTTCAATCGCCGTCTGATGCCAGTGTCGATGAAATCCCGCAAGGCGATCTCGATACGGCCAAAGCCTATGGTGCCCGTGTCGCGGAAGTAACGCGCAAACTGTACAGCTAATGCCTTGAAGAGCGGCCCCTGGGGGGCCGCTCGCTGCTATAGTGCGTTCATTCCATTGCTGCGGAGCGATCGCATGGCGCTGACTACCTCTCTGGCCGATCTGTCGGTGTTGTTGGTCGAGCCATCGCAAATGCAGTCCCATGTCGTGGGGCGCATGTTGCAACACCAAGGGGTCAAGAAGACCACGGTGGTTGAATCGGCCAGTGCTGCGCTGGCCGCCCTGAAGCTGGAAAACAAATACGTCATCGTGATCAGCAGCCTCTATCTGCCTGATCTCGCGGGCACCGAATTGGTCGCCGCCATGCGCGCCGACCGCGATCTGGAAACAGTACCTTTCATTCTCGTCTCCAGCGAAACGCGTCCCCAAGTCCTTGAGCCCGTTCGCCAGTCCGGTGCCTGCAGCATCGTGGCCAAGCCGTTCAACGAACAACAGCTGTCTCGGGCGCTTTACGCGGCAGCCGATTACCTCAATCCGCCGGAAGACCTGGATGTGGCGGAAATTGAAAGCCTGCGGGTCTTGTTGGTCGATGACAGCCTGTCGTCGCGTCGCCATTTGCGCCGCTTGCTGACCGAGCTGGGCATCGAACGCATTATCGAGGCAGTCAACGGCAAGGAAGCGGTGGCTTTGCTGGAGCAGGCCATGGTCGATCTGGTTATCACTGACTACAACATGCCGGAAATGGATGGTCGCGAACTGACCGAATACATTCGTACGCAAAGCTGGCAGGCCGAGGTGCCGGTGTTGATGGTGACCAGCGAACAGAACATGGGCCGTCTGGCCGCAGTCGAACGGGCCGGCGTTTCGGCCATCTGTGATAAACCTTTCGAAGCCGGCAGTATCCGTAGATTGATCAGCGAGGCTTTGACGCGATAAAACGCAGGGCCAGCCGGCGCAGCACGATCACCAGCGCCAGCAAGACCAGCAGCGGATCGAGGAGTGCATCCCAGAGGTTGGCGAAAACGCCGCTGGCGTAGCCGGCCAGATCGGCGGCGAGAATCAGCAACCAGCCATCCAGTCGCTTCCACCACAGGGCCAAGCCAACGAGGGCGAGCGAAGCCAGCAGGGCTGATGGCTGATAGCCGAGGGCATAAGGATCGAACGATCCCCCGCCGAGCGCGGTTGCATAGAACGGCAAGGCGAAGATCAGCAGGCCAAGAGCCGCCCGATAGCTTAAAGGGGACGGTGCTTTGCCGGCCAGTTGCAGCATGGCGAGGGCCACCAGCGTCACCGAAGGCGTCCCGAAAAAGCCGTGCATGGCTGGCGCGATACCCACCACCATGGCCAGCGTCGTGGCTGCCAGCGCGACACGGGCGCGTAATTCACCCAGCGGCAGCAAGGCTGCTAGCGCGCCGAAAATCAGGCCGTGAGCGAGCAGGCCGTAGGCGGCGAGCAGGTTCACGGTGCTTCCTCGTCCAGCCAGGCCTCAGTTAAAACGGCGTACTTGATGCCCTGCCGGCGCCAGTCATAGGCAAGGTGAATGCGGCCATCGCGACCGAGCAATAGTGCTGGATTGGTGAATTCGGCGCCGCCGTCGGGGGCGAATTCGATGCGTCGGCTGACCTGCCAGTTTTTGCCTTCATCTGCAGAAAGCCAGAGCTGAAGTGTCTGTGTGCCGGCCGCCGGGTTGCCGGCCAGCAACAGCCGGCCGCTACGCAAGCGAAGCAAGGTAACTGCCGAGTTCGGGTTGGGGATGGGCGGCGCTGCGCCTTCCTGCCAAACTTGTCCGCCATCGAGAGTTGTCGCCGCATGGACGAAGCCCGGTACGCTGCCGGCATTCCGCAGCACGGCCAGAGCGCGTTTTTCGCTGAGGACAACGATGGCGGGCTGCAATGCACCTTCGGCGCTCGGCAGGCGAACTTTGTCAAGGATTTGCCCGGTTGCCGCCAGCCTTAGCCATTCGCCGTGTTGCCCGATAAAGTGGTGGCTGATCGGCAAGCCCAGGCCACCATCGGCCAGCGCTATCGGCGGCGTCCGTACTTCGCCACCAAAATTGGCCAACGGCGATGTCTGCAGGCGGCTCGGATTTGCCCAGCTTTTGCCGCCATCGGTGGATAGACTGTGATTGATCGATGGCCCCAGCGTGCTACTGACGTACCACAAGTGCAGCCAGCTTCCTTCAGCATGCAGGACCGGTTGTCCGATCTGGTTTACATAGGCGAAAGCACCGCCAGCAGTGCTTTCGCGACTGGCGATTGGCACCGGCTGGCGCCAACCATCCCGGTCGAGCACACTGAAATGGATGACCTGCGCTTCGCCTTTACTGCTCAGCCACGCTGCCGCAATGCGACCATCCGGTAATTCGGTCAGATTCGGGTGGCTGGCGGCGCCTTCCTGTTCCGGCAGCATTTCACTGGCAAATTGCGCCGGCAGGCTTGAGGCGACGGCCTTTGCTGGCGGTGAAAATTCGGTGCTGCTGACTGCCGGCGCGCGCCAATAGGCGGCAACGATGGCAACAATGAACAGCGCTAACGCGAGATGATGGGTGGGCGGCCGCATGAGGCGGAATTCTACCCGCCAAAGTGGCGAGCTCAGGTTGGGGTGCTGCCTATTATCCGTCCCTTGCCCCAGCGTTTGGCCAGGTACATGGCCTGATCTGCCGCATTCATCAAATCTTCGGCTGAGGCTGTATGGTTTCGAGCATGGGCGTAGCCGATGCTGACACCGATATTCATCATGCCCATTGGGGTGTCGATTTCCCTGGAGAGCGCCTCAATGATGCGTTCGCCGAGCGCCTGAGCATCGGTATCGCTGATCACCCCGTCAACGATGATGACGAATTCGTCACCCCCGAGTCGTCCGACAAAGTCGCGGACAAATACGATCTCGCGCATTCGCCTGGCAGCTTCGGCCAGAACGGCATCTCCTGTGTGATGGCCGGCAGCATCGTTTACCGCCTTGAAGCCGTCAAGATCGCAGTAAAACAGGGTGCAGGGGACCGGGGCGCCAGGGGGGGCAAAACGAGCCGCGAGGTGTTCTGTGCACAAGCGCCGGTTCGGAAGGCCGGTCAAGATATCGCTGGCGGCGAGTTGCTGAATTTTCTCAAGCAACTCCTCCTGCATGGACAAGTCCCGGATCAGGCCGATAAAGAAGCGACCGTCCGGGGTGGTGGCTTCAGTGATCCCGAGATGCATCGGAAAGGTGCTTCCATTCTTGCGTTGCCCGATCACACGCCGACCTTTGCCGATAATCTTGGGCGAATTGGTCGCGTGATAATTGCCAATATAGGTGTCGTGCTGTTCGCGGTCCGGCGATGGCATCAGCATGCTGACATTTTTACCGAGAACTTCAGCAACCGAGTAGCCGAAGATGCGTTCAGCCGCCGCGTTGAACATTGATATGACGCCGACGCTGTCAATGCGGACTACCCCATCGAGGAGTTCGTTGATCACTGCCAGGGTTGACCGCTGTATCGATGCAATCCGCATCACGGAATTAAGGCGAATGTGCAGAAACAGCGGATTGATCGGCTTGAGCAGGAACTCATCAACACCGGCAGAAAATGCTTCCAGGACATCGCCATCATCCATTGTCGATGTGATGAGAATGATGGGCGTCCAGTTCGGGGTTGGCTGCTTGCGAATTTCGCGGGCGGCCTGAATGCCGCCCATGCCCGGCATGATCCGGTCCATGATGATCAGATCGGGGTGTGCCGAGTGATACAGCGCAACCGCTTCCTCTCCGGATTTGGCGAGAATGACCGTATGGCCGTCGCCCTGAAGTATTTCGTTCAGAACAGCCAGAAACGAGGGGCTGTCATCCGCCGCCAGAATCCGAAGTGCTTTCATTGCCGCCTTCAATACCTTGAATGCACTGCATTTTACTACTGCGCGGCTTTCGGTGCCCTGTATCCAATGGTTTTAGCGATTTTTATATTCCGGCTTGCGTTTCTGCATAAAGGCATCAATTCCCTCGCCGGCATCGTCGCTCATCATGTTGCAGGCCATGACTTCGCCGGCATAGGCGTAGGCCTCGCTCAGGCCCATCTCCAGCTGCTTGTAGAACATCCCTTTGCCCATGCGGATGGCAACGGCGCTCTTGGTCAGGATATTGCTGGCCAGCCGTTCAATTTCCGCATCCAGTGCATCGGCCGGCACCACGCGGTTGACCAGCCCCTTGGCCCTGGCTTCCAAGGCATCGATGAACTCGCCGGTCAGCAACATTTCCAGTGCCGCCTTGCGGCCCAGATTACGCGCCAGACCAACTGCTGGCGTCGAGCAGAACAAGCCGACATTGATGCCGGAGACGGCAAATTTGGCCACATCGGCCGCCACCGCGAGATCGCACATCGACACCAGTTGGCAGCCGGCGGCGGTAGCAATACCATGCACACGGGCGATAACCGGTTGCGGCATGCGGGTGATGCTCAGCATCAACTCGCCGCACTGCTTGAACAATGCCTGCATGAATTCCTTGCTGTGATTGCCGCGCATTTCCTTGAGATCATGGCCGGCGCAGAACGCCTTGCCCGCGCCGGCAAGGACGACGACGCGAACGCCGTTCGAGCCGGCGATGGCATTCAGCTCGGCCTGCAGCGCAGTCAGCATGTCCTTGGACAGTGAATTGAACTGGCCCGGGCGGTTCAGGGTCAGCGTGGTCAGGCCATCGGCGCGGTCGGTGCGCAGGACGAGCGGGGCTTCGGTAGCGGTGTTCATGGGGGTCTCCATTTTGTTCTTTAAACTCGCAGCGTAGCGCAGGTGGGCATGGCAGGCCAGATGCGGTTTGTGGATTGTCTCGAAATTGTGACGTGCCGGTGGCACCATGACGTTCGAGTCAATGTACGATGCACGGCACGGCGGAAATACAAGAGCAGCAAAGCGCTGCTTGATCCATGGTTTGCATGCTGGATATCCGCTCGCCTAAATGTCCAAAGGAGTATTGAAAATGTTAAAGAATTTGCAGCGCAGCTTCGCGCTTTTTTCAGTAGTGACGGCATTTTTATGGTCCGGGGCGGCGTCAGCCTTGCCCTACAGCAGCCTGGTGGTGTTCGGTGACAGCCTGGCCGACAGCGGCAACAATGCCATCCTGGTCAGTGGCGCCAGCACCGTCGTGCCGTTCGATGGGCCTCAAGTGGCAACGCTGCCCTATGCTTCCGGCACCTACTCCAACGGACCGGTGTGGGCCGAGTATTTTGCCAATAGTCTGGGCATGGGCCTGGCGCCGTCGCTGCTTGGTGGCAACAACTACGCCTTTGGTGGCGCCCGTGTCGGTGCCGATGGCCTCGTGCCGAGCCTGGTGTCGCAGATGGGCATGTATTTAGGCGGCAACGCGGTCAACGCCAATACACTTTATGTCATCGAAGGCGGCGGTAACGATGCACGCGATGTGCTCGAACTGTATGCGGCAGGGATGGTTTCGGCGGCAAATGCCCTGATTGGTAACTACGTTCAGGGCATCCTTGGTATGGTGGGCACGCTGGCCGGCCTTGGCGCCGAGCACTTCCTGCTCTGGAATATCACCGATCTAGGACTGGTGCCGGCAGTCACCAATCAAGGGGCGGTTGCTTCGGCTGGGGCCAGTGCCATCGTGGATGGCATGAACCAGGCGCTGGCTGGTGCGCTGAATGCCTACCTGCCGGCTAGTATCCTGGATGACATCGTACTGTTCGATGCATTCAACGGCCTGCGTGACATTGTCGCCAATCCCGCCTCATATGGTCTGAGCAACGTGACCGATGCCTGTGCTGACCAATTGGCCAGCCCGAATTGCATCGCCAACAGCGCAGACCAGTATTTCTTCTGGGATGGCATCCATCCCACCACCGCCGGCCACGCCGTGATGGCTCAATTGGCTGTTGCTGCACTGCCGGAACCGTCAAGCCTGGCATTGTTCGGCCTGGCTTTCCTTGGGCTGGTAGCGAGTCGCCGCCGCGCTGCCTGATCTGGATGGGCTTTGCCAGGCCTCGCTAAGTCGGCGCGGGGTCAGGCCAAGCCGGGAGAAGGGGGCTTGCTACGCAGCGGATTTTGCTAGCAAAGCGAGGATCGAACGTCCTGCGGTCAACCGGAAAAAAACACGAAAAACAAAATGGCGCAGCTCAAACCTACGCCATTTTTTAAAATCAGACCTGGAGTGGACGCTGTCCACGACCCCTGAACGGTAATGGATGTCTGGCGTTCTTTTTGGCTCTCTTCTGGCAACTCATTCAAGCGAGGCATCTATAAGTCTTTGATTGGATGCCTTTGATTTCTAGCAGTCGTGAATCAAGTCGTTCGTCCGAGTTCTTTCGTGTGCCTGAAACTCAGGCCCGGATACGGTCGGCCGGAAGGTCTTCGGCGCGGACGACTTTGTTACGGCCGGTTTCCTTTGCGATGTAGAGGGCGCGGTCGGCCCGGTTGACCAGCGCGCGGGCGTCTTCCTGACCATTCCAGGCGGCGACGCCGAAGCTGGCACTGACAGGACCCACCTGATCAAAGGGGATGTCCGCGATTTTGGCGCGGACCGCTTCGGCAATGGCCAGCGCAGCGTCGATCGGCGTTTCACGGAGCAGGATGATGAACTCCTCGCCGCCAAAACGGGCTGCGCAATCGGAGCTGCGCAGGAGTTCGCGGACGCGCAGGGCAGTGTGCTTGAGGACGACATCCCCGCTGTCGTGGCCGAAGGTGTCGTTGATGCGCTTGAAGAAATCGATGTCGAAGATGACAACTGAGAAGTTCAGTTGCCGGATGCGGCTGTCGGCAATCGCGGTTTCCAGGTGTTCGAAGAAGCGGCGACGGTTGACGAGGTCAGTCAGGAAGTCCGTAGTCGCCAACTCTTCAAGTTTGGCATTGACCTTGGCGATTGGTTCGATGACCAGTCGGGAGAGTGTCAGATTGAGGGCAAGGAACATCAGCGCAAAGGTGATGGTCAGCGAGCAAATAAAACTATTGAAGGTCTGCCGTGAGCGTTCCATGGCATAGAGGACGGGCAGCTTGACGATCTGCATGCCGACGATTTCGCCCATCTGCCAGCCAAACCCGTTCAGGTCGCCATAAATTGCACGCATCGAAGCCGGCGCCGCTTCCGGCGCACTATGGCAGGCAAGGCACTGTGCTTGTTTGATGGTAATGGGCCGTGCAACGAAAACGCTCTGACTGAGTCCTTCACCGTGAAGACCGGTGATTTCATGGGTGTCACTGCCACTGCGGAAGCGCTCAATCAATGTCCGTTCCCAATCGTCGGCCTGGTGGCTGTGGTTGGTAGGATTGAGAACCGATTCCTTGTATTCGTAGCCCGGAAAGCGATCGTGCAGGCGGCGCAGGGTTTCGGTCGCTGCATAGGCGGGTACCGTCTGTGGCAGGAAACGTTCTGCGTTCATCGGGTCCAGATGTGGCTTGATCTCGTCGGTGGTGTAGCTGCGGATGGCCGTGGCCGTTTCCATCATGACCAAAGAGTTCTGGCGCACGTCCTCGATGGTGGCTTTTTCAAGGTAATAGCTGTAGTAGAGAGCGGCACCACCGAGGCTCAGCAAGAACACCGCCGCCAGAACCAGATTGAATTTGAGCCGTAACGACAGGCGTGACGAGGCAGTGCTCATGCGGGGCTCGCTTTTCTGTTGGGACTGCAATATTGTTTTTTGTTGGCGGGATGATATAGGGTTTTTTCGGGCGGTCCAATGGCGTAGCGGCTTGCGCTTCCATGGATCAGTCCTCGGACAAAGCCACGTAGCCCGCCTGTTTTGCGCGATTCCCCTCTGTGGCCGTACGTAAACGGAAACGCCCCGCCCTGCCGCGGTAAAATGTAGCCCATGAATTCCCCGCGCTACGTCCACCTCCGCCTCCATTCCGAATATTCAGTCACCGACGGCATTGTCCGTGTCGGCGATGCCGTCAAGCGTGCCGTAGGCGATGGCATGCCGGCGATGGCATTGACGGATCTGGGCAATCTGTTCGGATTGGTCAAGTTCTATACCGGGGCGCGCGGCAAGGGGGTGAAGCCGGTGGCGGGGGCGGATGTGTGGATCGCCAATCCGGATTCGCCGGACGATGCCTATCGCTTGCTGCTGCTCGTGCGTAACCGGCAGGGTTACCAGCAGTTGTGCGAATTGCTGACCCGGGCTTATCTGGTTGAAGGCCGGCGCGACCGGGCGGAAATTCGCCGCGAGTGGTTTGCCGAACTGGGTTGCGATGGGCTGATCGCGCTGTCCGGTGGGCATCGTGGTGACGTTGGCGAGGCTTTACTGAACGGCAATTTCGATCTGGCTGGTGAGCGCGCCAAAGCTTGGGCAGCGATTTTTCCTGATGCTTTTTACCTTGAGGTGCAGCGCTACGGGCAGCCGCAGCAGGAAGCCGTTGTCCAGCAGACGGCCGATCTGGCCGGTGAAACGGGTTTGCCGCTGGTTGCTACGCACCCGATCCAGTTTCTGAATCGCGACGATTTCAGGGCGCACGAGGCGCGGGTGTGCATTGCCGAGGGTTATGTGCTGGGCGACACTCGACGGCCGAAAATCTATACTGAGGAGCAGTATTTCAAGACGCAGGCGGAGATGATCGAGCTGTTCGCCGATCTGCCCGAAGCGCTGGAAAACACCCTCGAAATCGCCAAGCGCTGCAATATCGAGATGACGCTGGGCAAGAACTTCTTGCCCGATTTCCCGATTCCGCCGGGCATGACCATCGACGAATATCTGGTCGATGAGGCGCGGAAGGGCCTCGAGGTCCGCCTCGCCGAGCTTTACCCTGACCCTGAAGTGCGCCTGCAGCGTCGCCCGGAATACGACGACCGGCTGGTCTTCGAGTGCAACACCATCGTCCAGATGGGTTTCCCCGGTTACTTCCTGATCGTGGCGGACTTCATTAATTGGGCCAAGAACAACGGCGTGCCGGTCGGGCCGGGTCGGGGTTCCGGTGCCGGTTCGCTGGTCGCCTACAGCATGCGTATTACCGACCTCGATCCACTGGCCTACGCCCTGCTGTTCGAGCGCTTCCTGAATCCGGAACGGGTATCGATGCCCGACTTCGATATCGACTTCTGCCAGGACAACCGCTGGCGCGTCATCGAGTACGTGCGCCAGCACTACGGCGCCGACGCGGTGAGCCAGATCGCCACCTTCGGTACGATGTCGTCGAAGGCGGTGATCCGCGACGTCGGCCGGGTGTTCGGCCTGCCGTACTCGATGTGCGACCGCATTTCCAAGCTGATTCCTATCGTCCAGAACAAGCCGGTTTCGCTGGCCGAAGCGCTGGAGCAGGAGCCGCAGCTCAAGGAAATGATGGAAGGCGACGGCGATGGTGAAACCATCCGCGAATTGTTCGACCTGGCCAGCCGCCTCGAAGACTTGACGCGTAATGTCGGCATGCACGCTGGCGGTGTGCTGATTGCACCAGGCAAGATCACCGATTTTTGCCCGATCTATCAGGCGACCGGCAGCGATGCGTCAACGGTCTCGCAATTCGACAAGGACGACGTCGAGAAGGTCGGGCTGGTCAAGTTCGACTTTCTGGGCCTGCGAAATCTGACCATTATCGAGCTGGCCGTCGAGTACATCCGCCGTATGACCGGCGAAAAGCTCGATTTGATGTCTCTCGGCTTCACCGACCCCGCCGCCTACCAGATTCTCAAGGATGCCAATACGACGGCGATCTTCCAGGTTGAATCGGAGGGCATGAAAAAGCTGCTCAAGAAGCTGGCGCCCGACCGTTTCGAAGACATCATCGCTGTGCTCGCGCTCTATCGTCCCGGCCCGCTGGGTTCCGGGATGGTGGACGACTTCATCCTGCGCAAAAAAGGCCAGCAGAAGATTGATTATTTCCATCCCGACCTGACCGCCTGCCTGTCACCGACTTACGGCGTCATCGTGTACCAGGAACAGGTGATGCAGATCTCGCAGATCATCGGCGGCTACACGCTGGGTGGCGCCGACATGCTGCGTCGGGCGATGGGCAAGAAGAAGCCCGAGGAAATGGCCAAGCACAGGGCGACGATTGCCGAAGGCGCGGCACAGAAGGGCTACGATCCGGCACTGGCCGAGCAGTTGTTCGACCTGATGACCAAGTTTGCCGAGTATGGCTTCAACAAGTCACACACTGCCGCCTACGCCGTCGTCACCTATCACACCGCCTGGCTCAAGGCGCATCACTGCGCGGCTTTCATGGCGGCGACCATGTCGTCCGATCTCGACAACACCGACTCGGTGAAAATCTTCTATGAAGACACCATCGCCAACAAAATCAAGGTTCTTGGGCCGGACGTCAATGTGTCGAATTACCGCTTCGAGCCGGTCGACCGCAGCACCATCCGCTACGGCCTGGGGGCGGTCAAGGGCACTGGTGAGCAGGCAGTCAACGTGATCCTGAAAGCGCGGGAAAAGGACGGCCCGTTCAAGGACCTGTTCGATTTCTGCATGCGCTGCGACAAGCGCATGGTCAATCGCCGCACGACGGAGGCGTTGATCAAGGCGGGGGCCTTTGACTGCATCGCCCCGTTGATTGCCGGCACGCAGGATGCCGATCGTTGCAAGCTGTTGGCAACCGTGGGCATAGCGATGGATTTTGCCGAGCAGGCCGAGCGCAATGCCATGCAGACCAGCCTGTTCGATATTGGCGATGTGGCGGACGATCACGCGCCGGAATACGTCAACGTCCGCCCGTGGGATGAAAAGACCAAGCTGATGGAAGAAAAGACGGCGCTCGGTTTCTTCTTCTCCGGGCACCCGTACAACACCTGCAAAAAGGAGTTGTCGCGCTTCGTTCGGCGGCCGCTGAATCGTCTGGAACCGGCCAAGGAGATGACCGTGCTTGCCGGGCTGGTGGTCGGTGTTCGGACCCAGATGACGCGGCGCGGCAAGATGCTTTTCGTGCAGCTGGACGACGGCACCGGGATGGTCGAGGTTTCCGTCTTCAACGAACTGTACGAAGCCGAGCGCGCCAAGATTGTGACCGACGAAGTGCTGGTGATTGAGGGCAAGGTCAGTTACGACGATTTTTCGGGCGGCAATCGTGTTGTTGCCGACAAGCTGATGACGCTCGGCGAGGCGCGTGCCCGGTTTGCGCGACATCTGTTGCTGAAAATGAACGGCAACTCGGATGCCCGCAAGCTGAAGACCCTGCTGACGCCGTTTGCACCAGGGCCGGCTGTTGTCCGCATTCATTACCGGAGTGCGGATGCCGAGTGCGAACTGGTGGTCGGCGATGCCTTGCGTGTCCGACTCGACGATGCCTTGCTGGACGCGCTTTATGGCTGGCTGGCGCGAGAAAACGTCGAGATCGTCTATAACAGCTGAGCAAAAAGAGAAGGGCGCCGTCGAGCGCCCTTTTTATTTTTGACCATTTTTTCCGGTTGACCGTGGCAATCGCTGTGGCCAGCGTAACAGGTGGCTACATGACCAAATCGGTCTTGAAGCCGATACGCACGGCACCCCAGTGGCGCCCGCCAATGACGATAGGCATCGACAGGTCGTTGAGAATCTCGCCGGTATCGCGGACGTAGGTCTGGAACAGCGATGTCTTCTGGTTTTTGGCCAGCTTGAGACCCACCGGGTCGTTGAAGATACGTTTGTGCCGGCACTTGACCAGGTCAAGCTCGGGGTCACCGCTGGGCGCGTTGGAAAAGATGCCGTTGTGAGCCGGCGCATAACCGTTCGTGTCGACGCACAGGGAGTAAGTCAGCCCGTTAACATCGCGCAGCAGTTCGTCATACATCCGCGTCAATTCGGCATCACACTGGCTATCGTAGGCAGTGGTGTAACGCTTGGGGTTGGAGCCGGGAATTTCCTTGTAAGCCTGGTCGAAAACATTGACGCCACGGTCAGCCAGCTTCTGCAGCACGGCAAGAACGTTGTCGCGGAACCCGGTGCACTTGTCATGCAGCGTATCGAACATGCTGTTGCCGGTGCGGAAATCGGCCAGCGTGCATTGCAGTTCTTCGGTTGATTCGCGCAGGGTCTTGGCGCTGTCGATGCATTGCTTCATGCGACCCGAAATATCGCGGGAGTGATCGCGGATTTCTTCGACTTCGCGGTGAATGGCCTGGTTGCTCTCGCGCAGGTTGTAGATGGCGGTGGAGATGGTGGAGAGCTGTTCGGTCGTCTGCTTGAAATCGCCAACCATGGTCGTCAGGTCGGCTGCCGAGGTTTCGATGTAGCCATTGGCGCGCGTCACTTCACCGACAATGGTTTGTGTCTTGGCCGATGTGTCCGATACCAGATTGATCATCGACTGCGTGTTCTGTCCGATGACCTGGGTCGCGGTCTTGACCTTTTCGGCCAGCTTGCGCACTTCATCGGCGACCACGGCAAAGCCGCGCCCGGCCTCGCCGGCCCGGGCTGCCTCGATGGCGGCATTGAGCGCCAGAAGATTGGTCTGGTCGGAAATATCGTTGATCAACGAAACGATCTCGTTGATCTTCATCGAACTGCTGTGCAATTCACTAACCGTCGACGAGAAATGCTCAATGTGGGCATTAGTTGAGCGCATGGTCGAAGCAACTGTTTCCATTTGATCCAGCGAGCGCTGCGCCAGTTCGAGATTGTTCCTGGTTGATGACTCGATGGCATCGGAATTCATGGCAACTTCACCGACTGCCTGATTGACGCGATTGCTTGATTCGAAGACGGTGGCAGCAAATGCCTCCTGGCGCTGGACGGCAGCATCGGTTTGCTGGATCAGGTAATTCATTCGAGCGGCATCGGCAGCGATGCTGACGCTACGCTCTCGAGCGTGAGATATGAGACCGCGTACGCGGCTGAAGAAACGATTGATATTGCCTGATATACGCCCGGCAACATCGCCTCCCGTGGTGCCGAGGGCATAGGAAAGATCTTCTTTACCATCGGCGATGGCCGCGATATCGCGGTCAATCTTTTCGAGAGCACTGTTTTTTCCAAAAAATCCCATGTTTTGTCTCCTGAATCTTCTTTGTGGTGTTCTGGGATAAGGCAAAGCTCGGCCACCGGAGGTCACCGATTTCGCCGGGCATCCTTTGGAAATACTGAAAATTCCCCCCCGGGGGTCCCCCCCCCCGGGGGGGGCCCCCCCGCGGCCGGGCGCCCCCCCCCCCCCCCCCCCCCCCCCCGGGGCCGCCCGGGCCCCCCGGGGCGGCCCCCCCCCCCCCCCCGCCCGCCCCCGCCCCGGGGCCCCCCGGCTGGCCCTCGGTTCGCACGCGCCATGCCCCAAGTGGATCGGGGCTTGTGCCCAGGCGCTGGCGGGCGGCCAGACGGCCGAGCAGGAAGCCCTTGATTTCGTGGAAGGGGATGGGCTTGCCGAAGATGGTGATGTCGGTGGGCAGGCCGCGTTTGATCACCTCTTCACGATCAATGGCGCTGACCACGATGATGTCCATGCGAGCCAGATCTGAATTGGCGCGCAGTCGGCGAATCATCTCGAAGCCATCCATGCCGGGCATCATCAAGTCGGCGATCAGAATGTCTGGCTGGCGCTGGCCGACTTGCAACAGGCCGTCGAATCCGTTGGCGACAACGCGTAGCTTGATTGGCAGATTCCAGCTTTCGATGGTCATCTGATAGAGCATTTGCAACGTCGAGTCATCTTCAGCGATCAGAATGTCGAGTTGACCCCCAGACTCCAGGGCGCTGGGCGTCAGGTTGCGGCGTCGAGCCAGCAGCGCATCGACCGATGTGGCGGGAATGCGGCGATGTCCGCCAGCCGTCTTCCATGCCTCGAGCGC
This sequence comes from Betaproteobacteria bacterium, assembly GCA_016709965.1. NCBI lineage: Bacteria > Pseudomonadati > Pseudomonadota > Betaproteobacteria > Rhodocyclales > Azonexaceae > Azonexus > Candidatus Azonexus amarohabitans. Next base: position 1,317,823 of record JADJLT010000001.1, on the reverse strand, counting down.
CCCGCTTTCCACCATGTTCTGAACGGTGCCAAGGGAAACGCCCAAGCGGAGAGCGGCTTGCCTGGTGCTGAGATATTCGGTGTCGGCCATTTTTCGTCCCTGCTGAAATTACAAATTCACCAAATTTTATCCTGATATTTGGTTAAATAACAATAAAAAAAACCTCAGCTTGAAAAGCATGAGGTTTTATTTACTTGCCCGCAAATTGGGCGAGGCGGAATTACAGTTTTTTGGCGTTTTTGGCCAGATAGGCAGCAACACCTTCGGTCGAGGCAACCATGCCGGGCTTGCCCTTGTTCCAGCCCGCCGGGCAGACTTCGCCGTGTTCTTCAAAGAATTGCAGGGCGTCGACCATGCGCAGCATTTCGTCGATATTGCGGCCGAGCGGCAGCATGTTGACGACTTGGTGCATGACCACGCCGGTCTTGTCGATCAGGAAGGAGCCACGCAGGGCAACGCCAGCAGCTTCGAGTTCGACGTCGTAAGCGCGGCAGATGTCGTGTTTGACGTCAGCAACCAGCGGATAGCCAACCTGGCCGATACCACCGTCCTTGACTGTGGTGTTCTTCCAGGCCAGGTGGGTGAACTGGGAGTCGATGGAGACACCGATCACTTCGACGCCGCGCTGGGCAAATTCTTCCAGACGATGATCGAAAGCGATCAGTTCGGACGGGCAGACGAAGGTGAAGTCGAGCGGGTAGAAAAAGAGAACGACGGGCTTGCCCTTGAACTGGGACAGTTTCAGTTCCTTGATTTCGTTGTTGCCATAAACGGCGGTGGCGGTGAAATCCGGGGCTTGCTTGCCAACGAGAACGGCCATGGGGGAACTCCTGATAATGTTTGGTTGGGGGAAACGTTCAATTTAACCAAGCGTGCTGGTCGTGTCAAACCGGTTGGCGGGCTTTGGCGCTGCGTCGAAGTCTTGGCCTGCGCTTGTCTTTAAGCGGTGGGGCGCTGGCATAATCGCGACATGATAATTATGAATTCAAAGCGTATGGCCGGAGGGGCCGGAACGTGCTGAAGGTGCTGGTTTTTCTGCCGGTGGCGGGGGCAGCTTTGCTGGCCGTGCTACCAGTGCGTCGCGCGCTGTATTTGTGGCAGGTAGCGATGATTTTCTCGGTGGCTACGTTGGGTTATGCGTTGTGGCTGGCCGACCAGTTCGAGCCGGCTGGCGCCGCCGTACAGATGTTTGAAAGCCGGCCCTGGAACGTGCGCCTTGGTTCGTACTTTGCACTGGGTGTCGATGGCATTTCATTGGCCATGGTGCTATTGACGGCCCTGCTGTCACTGATTGCCGTGCTGATGTCGCGCCGCATGGAGGCCGGGGCGCGACTTTATTTCGTGCTGGTCTTGCTCCTTGAGTCGGCCATGTTCGGTGTATTCACGGCGCGCGACTGGTCCCTGTTCTATGTGTTCTGGGAAGCCACGTTGCTGCCGCTGTTTTTCCTGATCGACCGGTTGGGCGGACAGAATCGGCAGCGGGCGGCGCTGAATTTCTTCCTGTATACATTGGGCGGTTCGGTCTTCATGCTGGTCGCGCTGCTCTTTCTCTATGACGCGGCGCCGGGCCACAGTTTTGCGATGGCCGACATGGCGGAAGGCGGCCGTGGTTTGCCGCTGAATACGCAACTGCTGATCTTCGCCGGCCTGTTCATCGGCTTCGGCGTCAAGATGCCGGTGGTCCCGTTGCATGGCTGGCTGCCACTGGCCCACGTCGAGGCGCCCAGCCCGGTGTCCATCCTGCTCTCCGGTGTCCTGCTCAAGATGGGGGCCTATGGTTTGATTCGGGCGGCCGAGACATTGCCGGCCGCCTTGTTGGCGACGCAGGACTGGTTGGCCATCCTGGCCTTCGTCAGCCTGCTTTACGGCGGCATTCTGGCCTGGCGTCAGCAGGATTTGAAGGCGATGGTCGCCTACTCGTCGATTTCGCACATGGGGATTGTGCTGCTCGGCATTGCCACGCTGAACGTGACCGGACTGACTGGCGCCGTCGTCCAGATGGTGGCGCATGGGCTGACGGCCGGCACGCTGTTTCTGGTCGTCGGGCTGCTTTATCAGCGCACGCATAGTCGCGATCTGGCGGATTATGGATCGCTCACGGGCAAGGCGCCACGTTTCGCTTTCTTCGTGGCCTTCGGTTTTCTGGCGGCGCTTGGCCTGCCCGGCAGCGCCGGGTTCATAGCCGAATTGCATGTCCTGATTGGCGGCTATGCGCGCTGGGGCGCCTGGGTGATTCTGCTCGGCCTGGCCCTGCTGATCGGCGCCGCCTACAGTTTGCGGGTCATCGGGCGCCTGTGCCTGAAGGGGCCGCGTATGGACTTGCCGGATATGACCCGGACCGAAGCGGTGGCGGCCGGCTTGCTGGCCACGGGTATTGTGGTGCTGGGCGTCTGGCCGGCGCCTTTGCTTGATTTGGTGGCCGGCAGCGTAGGCCGGGTGGCCGGATTGTTCGGAGCGTAGGATGAGCGCCGAGCACGAACTACCCATCCGCGAACGCCTGGCCTACTGGGTCGAGCATCTTACGCATGTACTGCCGGCGCAGGCGCCGATACGGGATTTTGTGCATCACAATACCCTGCACGGTTTCCAGCATCTACCCTTTACCGAAGCGCTGGCGGCGGCTCAGGCGCTGAACGGGGCAGCAACCCACTGGTCGGAGTCGAAATTTCGCGACTGTCTGGCCGCCGGGCGGATCAGTATCGATGACTTGTCCGCCGCGCTGGACGACCACGCTGTCGCCAACCTCGATGCGCCGCTGCTGCGCACTCTGACCCGGCGCGATATTTTGCTGGCCAGCCTGAGTGTCGGCATGGATGTGCCGGAGGTTCATCGCCAGAGCTGGCTGCTCCGTGAAACCGACCTCACCAAAAATTTGATTTTTCGCCATTTTTTCCGGTTGACCGCGGGAATCGCCGCTACGGCTGTACCGCGTGATGCGACCCATGCCGGGACCTGGCAGCAGCAGGCACGCACCCGCTGTGACGAGTTGCGGGCTCGGGTCGGCCGGGGCTGGACCTGGCGCAGCTTGCTCGAATACCTCAGCGGGGAGGATGTGCTGGAAAGTGCGCGCAGCATCCTGCAGCGCCATCTGGCGGCGCATCTCGACCTTGGCGTTGCTGCCTGGCGAAATCCGGCGCAGGGGCAAGGCTTCTTTGCCGCCTGGCGAGCCAGCGCCGGCTTCGATATGGCCTGGGAAATGGACGAGTTGCCGAATGTGCGCGATGAAATCCTCCACATGCCCAACAACCCGGTCGATGTGCTGCTCGAAGAGCTGCCCAGGCTGCTGCCCGATGAGAGTCAGTGGTACGGCTATCTGGAGCGTCTGAGCATGGAGTTGCCCGGCTGGTCCGGCATGTTCCTGTGGCGCGACCGCAATCCGGGGCGCGGCGACGGTACGCCGGTGGCCATGCTGGATTACCTGACCGTGCGCGTTTTGCTGGAGCGCCTGCTCACCGACGATCTTTTGCGTCGCCTGAGCGGCGGCCCGATGACCCTGAATGAGCTGGGTGGATATTTCTCGGCGCGGCCGGATGAGTTTCTGGTTCGCGACGCCTTGCACCAGCCCTGGTTGCCGGAAGAATTGCAGCACCGGGCCGCCCATCTGGTCGATCTGGCCCGCGGCAGCCATGTCGATGCCGGCGACTGGCATCGCTTGGCAGAAGAGATCGCACCGCTGATGGCGGGCAGTGATGCCAACGGTAACGCCTGGCAACTTGCCGCCCTGAGCTGGCAACTGGGCATGACCCTGGCGGATGTCGAGACGCTAGGTACGGATGACCTTCAGGCCTTGCGCGACTGCGCGAACAGTCTGTCCCCGATGGCGCGTGGCCAGATATGGCTGCTCGCCTATGAACGTCACTACCGGGAGCAGCTGTTCTCGGCGTTGACCGCCAACCATCCGCGTCAATCGGCACCGGCCCAGCCATCGGCGCAGGTTGTCATGTGCATGGACGATCGCGAAGAGGGCACCCGCCGGCATCTGGAGGAAATTGCACCGACCATCGCCACCTACGGCGCCGCCGGATTTTTTGGCGTGCCGATCTACTGGCAGGGGCTGGATGATACGGAGATGTCCGCGCTCTGTCCGGTGGTTGTGCAGCCGACGCAACTGGTGCGCGAATTGCCCGAAGTCGGGATGGAAGCCCGGCAAGGCAGGCGCGCCGCGCGCCGGGAAGGCCGCCTGCGCTGGCGCGAGGAGTTTTATCAGGCCACCCGTCGGCGGTCCGTCGCCGGCCCCTTGCTGACAGCACTGGGGGCCTTGCCCGCGCTGGCCTCGCTGGCTGCCGTGACGGTGGCGCCGGCCTGGTTTGGCGAGACAGCACGGCGCTGGCGCGAGCAATACGATGGCCGGGTGCCAACCCGGCTGGGTCTGACCGCCGGGCAGCCGACCGATGCGACGCCCGACGAGCCGCAGCTAGGCCTGAGCGAGGCTGAGCAGATCGACGGGGTCGACGCTTTCCTGCGCATGATCGGTCTGACGTCCAATTTTGCGCCGCTGGTGCTGATGTTCGGCCACGGTTCGGGCAGTCAGAACAATCCGCATATGTCGGCCTACGACTGTGGCGCCTGTTCCGGCAAGCATGGCGGGCCGAATGCCCGGGTTTTCGCGGCCATGGCCAATCGCAGCGAAGTCAGATGCGGGCTGGCCAAGCGTGGTTTGGTCATCCCCGACACCTGCTGGTTCATCGCGGCGGAACACAATACCTGCGATGACGGGATCGAGTGGTACGACCTCGAGGCCGTGCCCGAAGCCTTTCAGCAGGGGCTCGACAAGCTGGTTACGCAGTTGAGCGAAGCCTGCCGGGCGCATGCCGCCGAACGCTGCCGCCGGCTGGCCTCGGCGCCAATCCACCCGCTGCCCTGGAAAGCGCGCCAGCACGTCGTCGGCCGTGCCAATGATATTTCTCAGGCGCGGCCGGAGCTGGGACACGCCACCAATGCCGCTGCCTTCATCGGGCGCCGTGACATGAGTCGCGGACTATTCCTCGACCGTCGGGTCTTCCTGATTTCGTATGACCCGGCCAGCGACGATGACGGCCGGATTGTCGAAGGCATTCTGCTGGCGGCGGGACCGGTCGGTGCCGGCATCGCGCTCGAATATTATTTTTCGACCGTTGACAACGAGCGTTTTGGCTGTGGTTCCAAAATCACCCATAACATCACCGGACTGTTCGGTGTCATGGAAGGCGCCGATTCCGACTTGCGTACCGGATTGCCCTGGCAGATGGTCGAAATTCACGAACCGATGCGCTTGCTGGTGGTGGTCGAACAGACACCGGCGGTACTGACGGTGATCCTGCAGCGACAGCCGCCATTGCAGGAATTGATCAACAACGAATGGATTATTTTGGCCGCAAAATCTCCGTCGACCGCAGCGATCGCGCGTTACTGTCCGCGGCGCGGCTGGCTGCCGTGGTCGGGCAAGTCCGTTCTGCCGCAGGTAGCGCATTCGGCCGACTGGTTTGCCGGTGAATCGGCGCCGCTGGCCCCGGCCATCATTCTCGGTGGTGTCGCATGATGATCCTGCTCGAACAGTTGCCCGCGTGGGTCTGGTTGGTGCCGGCGCTGCCCTTGTTTGCCGTTATCGTCAATGGCGCACGCGTCCTGCTCGGCCGCGCCAGGGGGGATGCCGCCGAGCCGCTGACGGCACGGTTGTCCTCGCTCGCAGCCTTTGGCGGCCTGGTGCTGCTGGTGGCGATTGACGGGCTGGCGCTAACCCATGGCGCGCCCGGCCATCGCCGCTTGGGGCACTGGTTCGGCAGCGGCAACTGGGAGGCGAGTTTTTCATTCATGCTCGATCCCCTGTCACTGACGCTCGGTACGCTAACGGCGCTGATCGGCTGGCTGGTCATCCGCTTCTCCGCCAATTATCTGCATCGCGAGGCGGGCTTCCATCGGTTTTTCATGGCCATCAGTTTTTTCCTGGCCGGCATCCAGCTCGTGTTGCTTGCCGGTAACGGGCTGCTTGCCTTTGTTGGCTGGGAGATGTGCGGTGTCTCATCCTTTTTGCTCATCGGCTATGCCTGGCATCGGCCGGTGGCGACCGGCAACGCCTTGTTTGCGTTCGTCACCAATCGCGGCGGCGATGCCGGATTCCTGCTCGCCCTCGGCCTGGCGGCCACCTGGCTCGGCGGGTTTGAATGGACGGCGCTGTCCAAGGCTTCGCAGATCAGTGTCGTGAATGACCGCATGCTGGTCATCGGTTTCGTCATCGCTGCCCTGGCCAAGTCGGCACAATTGCCATTCTCGGCTTGGATCACCAAGTCGCTGGAGGGCCCGACCCCGTCATCTGCCATCTTCTACGGCGCGGTCATGGTGCATGCCGGCGTCTACCTGATGCTGCGCCTCGAACCGCTGCTCGTCCATGTGCCGGACGTCATGTTCGGGCTGGTCATTGCCGGCGCGCTGACGGCAATCTACGCTTGGCTGTGCGGCCTGGTGCAGACCGATGTGAAATCGGCTTTGATCTTTGCCACCGTCTTCCAGGTATCGCTGATGTTTGTCGCCATCGGTCTGGGCTGGACGACGCTGGCGCTGGTGCATCTTTGCCTGCATGCCGGCTGGCGGGCCTGGCAATTCCTGCTTGCGCCCTCATGGCTGGTCATTACCCGCGAACGGCCGCCACCGCCGCCGGCCTGGCTGCGCAATAACCAATTGCTGTACACCATTGCCCTGCAACGTTTCTGGCTGGACAAACTGTCGCATACCCTGCTCGTTGAGCCCACCCTCTCTTTTGCCCGTGACATACGGGCGCTGGAGGAGCATTTCATCGACCACGCCATTGGCCAGCCGGGGCAGGGCAAGGCTATCCATGCCGATCGCCCGCTGGTGCTTGCTGACGGCTTGCCGGGGCGGCTGCTGGCCAGTGTTTCCGATGTGCTGCAACACATCGAATACCGCCTGCAATTGCGCGGCAAGGGCGGAGCGGCCGAAAAGCTGATGCACCGGACCGGCGCCTACCTGCGGACGCTGGAAAATCTGCTCGAACAGCCGCGCTACCTGATGATGGCGGTGATGGCGACTTTCGTGGTGATCCTGTGACCGGCGGCCTGACTGAAATTTTCTGGAACGAGCAGGCCGAGCTGCCGCTGGTGCTGTGGCTGCAATTGCTGCCGCTGTTTGGCGCCGCCGTGGTGTATGCCTTCAATGAGCGGGCGACCGCCGTGATTGCCGGCAAGCTCTTTGCGCTGGCGGAACTCGTGCTCTGCATCGTGGCGGTCAGCCACATCAACCCCACGTTGCCATCGCTGCAACTGGCTGAACGCTTCGAGCCGCTGGCCTACCATGTCGCGGTCGATGGCATCAGTCTGCTCTTTTTGCTGGTCGCCGCGCTGCTCACCTGGCTGATGACCTTGTACGGCATGAGTCGCGGCATGATCTCGCCGGGTCGATTGTTTGCCGTGCTGCTGCTGGCTGAAACCGGGTTGGTCGGCATGCTGGTGACGATGAACGTGGCGTGGTTTGCGGCGTTTTCTGCCCTTGAGCTGTGGGCCGTGGTTTATCTGCTGCGGCGCTGGGCGTCGTCGCGGGCGGAGATTCATGCGCTGGCCCGCTTTGTCCAGTATCAGGCTTTTGGCTGGGCGCTTTTCGCGGCCGGTTGTCTGGTGCTCGGCTGGGGGCATGCCGAAGCGACCGGCGGGCGGTGGAGCTTCGATCTCTTCGATCTGGTCGGCGCTATCCCGGTCGGCAAGTTCCAGATGGCGGCCTTCTACCTGCTCTTTTACGGACTGGCCGTGCGCACGCCGCTCTTCCCGCTGCATGGCTGGCTGCCCAACATGGCGCAGCACGGCCTGATCGCGGTAGGGCCGGCGCTAATGGTCGGCGTCAAGGTGGGGATTTACGGCATGCTGCGTTTTGTCCTGCCGCTGACCCCGGATGCTGTCGAATACTGGCAGCCCTACGTTGTCGGCTTTGCCATGGCGGGGGTTTTTTTCACCGCCGCACTCGCTTTCCAGCAGTCAAATTTGCGCCGCCTGCTGGCTTTCGCCGTGGTCAGCCACACCAGCCTGCTGATCATCGGCCTGTTCAGCCTGCATGAATCGGGCATTCAGGGCGCTGTGCTGCTGGCGGCAAACTTCGGTCTGGCGGTGACCGGTATGTGGTTCATCGTCGGGTTCGTCTTCCGGCGTACCGGCACGACCGAGTTGCACGAGCTCTCTGGCCTGTTCGAACGAATTCCTTTTTTGGCCATTGCCTTCCTGATTTTCGGTCTAGCCATCGTCGGCATGCCGGGTACGCCGGGTTTTGACGCGGCACACCTCGTGCTGGAGGCCTCCATCGACAAGTTCGGTGCCCTGTCCACGGTGGCGACGGCGCTCGGCAACGTGGCGGCGGCCGGCTTTCTGCTCTGGGCGTTTCAGAAAGCCTTCTTGTCGCAGGCCAAGGCGGGTGGCCATGATGTCGATAAAACCCTGATCATGGAGTATCTGGTCTGTGGGGTCGCGCTGACCGCCCTGCTCGCCATCGGCTTCTTTACCGAGCCCTGGTTGTATCTGACGGAAACGGCCAGCCAGGCAGCGGCTGCGAGGTTTGCGCGATGAGCTTGCCGCTACTCTCCCTCCTTGTGTTGACGCCGCTGGCTGGCGTTGTGGCCATCTGGCTGTTGCCCGCTCGCGCGGCGCGCCATGTTGTGGCCTTTGCCATGCTCGTCACCCTGCTGCTGGCGACTGCGGTGCTGCTTGCCTACGAACCACCGGGACCGCGCTTCCAGATGATCGAACGGGTGGGGTGGATATCCAGCCTCCACGTGGATTATCTGCTCGGTGTTGATGGTATTTCAGTCCTCTTTTTGCCGGCCACAGCCTTGCTGTTTCTGGGTTCTCTGGTGGCCTGCTGGAACGCAGTCGAAGATGCGCCTCGCCTGCATTACAGCTTGCTGTTGCTGCTGCAGATGGCGACGCTGGGTATTTTTTGCGCGCTGGATACGGTGCTCTTTTTTGTTTTCTGGGAGCTGACCCTGGTCCCGCTGTATTTCCTGCTTGGCCGCTGGGGGGTGAGCAGCAGTAGCAGCCAGGCAGCAGCGCGTTATTTTCTGATGATGCTGGCTGGTGGCATTCCGTTGCTGCTGGCCTTCGTGATTCTTGCTGCCGGCCAGTCGGTGCCGACCTTCGATTTGATGGTTCTGCTTGGCAGCCCGCTGCCGCGCTCGATGCAAACGACGGTTTTTCTGCTTTTCCTGATTGGCTTCGGTATTAAAGTGCCGCTGGTGCCGCTGCATACCTGGCTGCCGCAGTTTTCGCTGGCGGCGCCCGGTTCGCTGACGGCACTGTTGGTTGGCCTCAAACTCGGGGCCTTCGGCTTGATCCGCTTTGCCATACCGCTGGCACCAGAGGCAGCCCTCGACATGCACTGGTTGCTGGCCGGGCTTGGTACGGTGGCCATTCTTTACGGGGCGGTTGGCATGCTGGCGCAGACCAATCTGCGCGTCGGTCTGGCTTACGCCAGTATCTGCCACGTCGGTCTGGCGGTACTCGGGCTGGCTTCGTTTACCGCGCAAGCGGCGCAGGGGACGGTGTCGCTGCTGCTCAGTTTCTCGGTGGCGACCGGCGGCGCTTTCATCCTGCTCGAATTTTTGCGCCAACGTACCGGTTCGACCGATATCCACGCCCTGGGCGGGGCGGTCCGGACGATGCCGCTACTGGCCACCGGCTTCCTTATCTGCGGACTGGCCGGCGTCGGCATGCCGGGAACCAGCAGCTTCCCCGGTGAATTCCTGCTCATCATCGCCGCGCTGCAAACCCATACGGGGGCCGGCATGGCGGCCTTGTTCGGACTGTCGATAGCGGCCGGTGGCTTTCTGTCGCTCTATCGAAAAGCATTCTTTGGCCCGGTGTCACGGCCAGCCGTTGCCGAAGCGAGCGATCTGCGTCCGCGCGAGTGGGTGGTGCTGGTGGCACTGATCATCATGATCGCCGGCATCGGTATTTATCCCGGACCGTGGATTGAAATTGTCAGACCGGCGGCGGAAGTCTGGGTGGCTGGCTTGCGGCAGTAAAAGGTCGCGAAAACAGCGATTCTGAAGATTTCAATTTTGGCCATTTTTTCCGGTTGACCGTGGCAGTCTGGTCAACCGGTTTGTGCGTCTGAAATCAGGCCTTTTTGACGAACTCTGACTTCAACTGCATGGCGCCGATGCCGTCAATTTTGCAGTCGATGTCGTGGTCGCCGTCGACCAGACGAATATTTTTGACTTTGGTGCCGACTTTGACGACCGATGAGGAGCCTTTGATTTTCAGGTCCTTGATGACGGTGACGCTGTCGCCATCCTGTAGTTCGTTGCCGTTGGCATCCTTCCAGACGCGTTTTTCATCGGTGCCCTCGGTCGCATCCTTGCTCCACTCATGGGCGCATTCCGGGCAGACGTAGTTGTTGCCGTCCTCGTAGGTGTATTCCGATTTGCATTTTGGACAGTTCGGCAAGCCGCTCATGGTGTTTCCTTTTCAGTAATCTTCTTCAAAGCCGCCCATCAGATTGGGTAGCAGGACGTAGGCGCGTTTCAGGGCCTCGGTGAGGTCCAGGCAGATGTTTTCGTCGCCCAGATGATCGATGAAGCCCGAGCGATAGAGCAGCGAGCCGGGTTGTGAATTAAGCCCGCAGACGAGCAAGGTGCAGCCGCGCTTGCCGAGTTTGTCGCGGAGGTTTTCCAGGCCTTCCAGACCGGTGGTGTCAAGCTGGATCAGGCGCGTCATGTCGAGGATGACGACTTCCGGATGACCTTCGCGGGGATCGAGCAGCTCTTCCAGTTTATTGACCGCACCGAAGAACAGCGAGCCGAAGAGTTGCCATGCCGCGACGCGCATCGTGCCGTCCGGATAGAGGAAAGCGGGTTCGTCGGCTTCTTCGCTCAGCGGCAGGCGTTCGATCCTGGTCAGTTCCGACATGCGGTAAATGAAGAATAGGCTGGCCAGCACCATGCCGAGTTCGACCGCGATGGTCAGATCAAAGAGCACTGTGACCAGGAAGGTGCTGAGCAGGACGGCGCGGTAGTTGTAGGAGTAACGGCGCAGTTCGAGAAACTGGTGCCATTCGCCCATATTGATGGCGACCACCATGACAATGGCTGACAGCGTGGCGAGGGGGACGTAGGAGGCGAGCGGCGCGGCGATCAGCACGACGCCGAGCAGCACGAAGGCATGGATAATGCCGGCTACCGGCGTTCGCCCGCCGCTCTTGACGTTGGTTGTCGTCCGGGCAATGGCGCCAGTGGCGGCAAAGCCGCCGAAGAGGGGGGCGACGATATTGGCTAATCCCTGGGCCACGAGTTCCTGATTGGGATCGTGGCGGTCATCGATCTGGCTGTCGGCGACGCGGGCCGAGAGCAGGGACTCGATGGCGCCGAGCAGGGCAATGGTGATGGCGGGTGAGATCAGCTTGCCAAAATCGTGGATCGACAGGTCGGGCAGCCCAAAATTGGGGAGTTCCTGCGGAATGCCATGAAAGCGGCTACCGATGGTTTCCACTGGCAGGCCGAGCAGGAAAGACAGCAGCGTGCCGGCGATCAGCACGACCAGCGGCCCGGGGGCGCGGCGCAATAGTGGAAATCGCTGCGCCAGTCCGTTGTAGGACAGCAGGAGGGCAAAACAGGCGCTGGCCAGACCCAGGGTGGGCAGGTCGACGGTATCGGCGTGGGCTGCCAGCATATTGATGCGGGCAAAGAACTCGGCCGGCAGGCTGTCGATCTGCAGGCCGAAGAAATCCTTGATCTGGGCGAGAAAGATGACCACCGCAATGCCGTTGGTAAAGCCGATGACAACGGTGACGGGGATGAAGCGGATCAACTGCCCCATTCGGGCCAGACCCATGGCCAGCAGAAAGATGCCGGCCAGCATGGTCGCGCCAAGCAGATTGTTGAAGCCGTTGATGGCGACAATGCCATAAATGATTGGAATGAAGGCGCCCGTCGGGCCGCCGATCTGCACCCGCGAGCCGCCCAGTGCGGAAATGATCAGGCCGGCCACGATGGCGGTCCAGATGCCGGCCGTCGGCGAGCAACCGGAAGCGATGGCGAAGGCCATGGCCAATGGCAGGGCCAGTACGCCAACAGTGATCCCCGCCGCCATGTCATTGCCGAATTGCGCACGATTGTAGCTAGGCAGGCAATCCAGCAACTTGGGGTGGAAGGCAAATTTCATGGCGTGTGCTCGGTGGGTAAGCGAAGCATTATATGAGTGCTAGATTAATCGTCAATGTTAATCACATGTTAATATAATTCGCCACGAATCAAAAAAGAGTGACCCATGGAGAACCGTACCGCGCGTTTGACCATTCTGATCGATCCGCAGAAGAAGAAAATTTTCGAGGAAATTTGTGCCGAGAAGGATCTGACGTCTTCGCAAGTCGTCCGTCGACTGGTGCGTCAGTACATCATCGACAATGCCGGCAACCGTGAGCTGCCCGCATGGCTCAAGCCCACGGGCAAGGCGGACGACTAAGCCTGGTCGTCGTCGGTTTTGCGCATCTTGTCCGGATGGTGTGCAGCGATATAGGCGTCGTAGCGCGCCTGCATTTTTGGGCCTTGCTTGGCTAACTCGCGCAAAATTCGACTGACCGCCCATAGCATGACAGCAGCGCCGCCCGCCGTGCAGGCGACAGCTTCCGCGACCGATGTTGGAAAGTTGGCAATGATTGCGCCCTTGCCGGCAACAAACCAGCTCGCACCAATGCCGACACAAGCAAGGCCGAAGACATCGGCCAGCGCGTAGAGAAAGATCGGGCCGGTTAAATTGGGGCGAGGCGGGCGATTTGAGGTGTTGATCATCAATTTGGCCGTGTTTGGCAGCGTTTTCAGATTTTATTCAAAAAGTCTTGACAAGCTGAATGTCAAGACCATTACTTATACACAGTAGTAAATCGAATGTGGCCACCGCTGCGATTTCGCGTTGGTAAATTTGTTATATCGTTTCGGCGAGGCCAGTTTTCTTTAAAATCAATGAGTTATAAGATAGCTCAAGTTTCAGGCAGGGTAAGGAAAATCCTTGTGGAACGGTCACTTAGCGCCTTGCTCATTGATTCATTCACAGAGTTATCCACAGATTTTGTGGATAGATTGAAAAGCCTAAACCCTGTAGTTAGATTGGGGTGTTTAGTTAAAGTAATACTTGAACTTCAGACCCCGGATTGTTGCGTTGCAGCAAGCAACGGCCTGTGTTTCCAGCCGTTGCCACTCGCATTGGCTTATTTGACGCGCATACCGGGTTGCGCGCCGGAGTCCGGCGATAGCAGGAAGATGCCCGGGGCACTGCCGGTGGTGTCGGAGGCTGCCAAAACCATGCCCTCTGACATCCCGAACTTCATCTTGCGGGGGGCGAGGTTGGCAACCATCACGGTCAGGCGGCCAATCAATTGGGCGGGATCGTAGGCGGCCTTGATGCCGGCAAACACATTGCGCGTTTCGTTATTGCCGACGTCCAGCGTCAGGCGAACCAGCTTGTCAGCACCGTCAACCTGTTCGGCGTTGGCGATGCGGACGATGCGCAAATCCACTTTCATGAAGTCGTCGATGTTGCAGAACGGCTCCCAGGGGCTTTCGGCGTTTACCTCGTTTTGCTGATGTTCTGCGTGCCGCTGTGGTGACTGTTGCTCCTGCGTCGGGGCCAGGGATTCCCTGTTGGCTTCGACCAGCTTTTCGATCAGCTTGGGATCAACGCGGGTCATCAGGTGTTCGTAGGGGTTGATGCCGTGGCCAGCGGCCAGCAGGGATTTCGTATCGTTCCAAGTGAGTGGTGCGACATTGAGGAATTGCTCAACCCGGGTCGCCAGCACCGGCAGAATAGGCTTCAGCAACACTGTCAGCAGGCGGAACAGGTTCAGTGCGTTGCTGCAGGCGGCGTGCAGTTCAAGTTCCCGACCTTCCTGCTTGGCCAGTTCCCACGGCTTGACGCTATCGACGTACTGGTTGGCGGCATCGGTCAGTGCCATGATTTCACGCATGGCTTTGCCGAATTCGCGCGCTTCGTACAGTTCGGCCAGGTGGCCGGCGGCTTCCTGAATGCCTTTGATGGCTGGCAGCTCAGCTGCCGCCGGGGCCAATTGGCCATTGAAACGCTTGCTGATGAACCCGGCCGAGCGGCTGGCGATGTTGACGTATTTGCCGACCAGATCGGAATTGACGCGGGCGGAGAAGTCTTCCAGATTGAGATCGATGTCTTCCATGGTTGCCGACAGCTTGGCAGCGTAGTAGTAGCGCAGCCATTCCGGGTTGAGGCCGGTGTCGAGATAGCTCTGCGCGGTGATGAAGGTGCCTCGCGATTTCGACATCTTTGCGCCGTCGACCGTGAGAAAGCCATGCGCGAAAATTTTGGTGGGTGTCCGATAGCCGGCATGCTCGAGTTCAGCCGGCCAGAACAGTGCATGGAAGTAGAGGATGTCCTTGCCGATGAAGTGATATAGCTCGGTGCTGGAATCCGCCTTGAAGTATTCGTTGAAGTCGAGGCCGTTCTTGCTGCACAGGTTCTTGAAGGAGCCCATGTAGCCGATCGGTGCGTCGAGCCAGACGTAGAAGTACTTGCCGGGTGCGTCCGGGATTTCGAAGCCGAAATAGGGCGCGTCGCGCGAAATGTCCCAGTCGGTCAGCTTGTTTTCACCCGGTGCGCCGAGCCATTCCTGCATCTTGTTGGCGGCTTCGTTTTGCAGCACGCCGTTTTCGCGACTGGTGTATTGGCGCAGGAAGGACTCGCAGCGCGGATCGGAAAGCTTGAAGAAGTAGTGTTCCGAGGTGCGCAGTTCCGGCTTGGCGCCGGAGATGGCCGAGTAGGGCTCTTTCAGGTCGGTTGGCGCATAGGCGGCACCGCAGGACTCGCAGTTGTCGCCGTATTGATCCTTGGCGCCGCACTTTGGGCACTCGCCCTTGATGAAACGATCAGGCAGAAAAAGTTGCTTGATCGGATCGTAATACTGTTCGATGGTCCGCGTCTCGATCAGGCCGGCGGCGCGAAGCTTCAGGTAAATGTCGTTGGCGCAATCGCGGGTTTCGTCGGAATGCGTGCTGTAGTAATTGTCGAAGCCGACGTGGAAACCCGAAAAATCACGGTGGTGCTCGTCATGCACGCGGGCGATCAGTTGTTCCGGGGTGATCCCTTCCTTCTCGGCACGCAACATGATCGGCGTACCGTGCGTATCGTCGGCGCAAACGTACCAGCATTCGTTGCCGGACATTTTCTGGAATCGCACCCAGATATCGGTCTGGATATATTCGACAAGATGACCGAGGTGAATGGCGCCGTTGGCGTAGGGGAGGGCGGAGGTGACGAGGATTTTGCGCGACATGAGGGCCGGTGCTTGAAAGGTAAAACGCGATTTTACCGCGAGGAGGCAAAGCGGGGCTTCGGAAATCCCCATCAGTTCGTCGTGTTTTCAATTGTTACAGAACGTAAACCAGTGTGATCGTTGGTAAAAAGCAATTCATTGGTCATTGCCGAACCCTTATGAAGGGCGCAGAATTCGCCGCGAATATGGAGGAACTATGATTTTTGCGGTAGTAGAGGACAGTCGAAGCCAAGCCGAAGTACTCAAGGCGCTTCTCAAGAGCGAGGGATATCAGGTTGAGATATTTCCGGAGGGGAAGGCTTGCATCGAGGCGCTGAAAACCCGCAATTTCGATTTTTTCATCATCGATTGGAATCTTCCCGACATCGGCGGCGATGAGGTGCTCAAATATGTTCGCGAGCATTGCGGGTGGGACGTTCCGGTGGTTTTTTGTACCGGTCGTACCGAGGAAGATGCCGCGTCGGACATTCTGCGTCTTGGCGCCGATGACTATATTCTCAAGCCCATTCGCTACATGGAATTCATGGCACGAGTTCACGCGCTATTGCGCCGTCGCAAGCCGAAACCGGCAACCCTGCAGTACGGCAACATCGAGATTGATCTCGAAGGGCGACGCATAAGGCTATCGGGTAACGATGTCGATCTGACTCAGCGCGAATACGAGCTGGCGTTGATATTGCTGCGCAATATCGGGCGAGTGCTGTCGCGGGATGAGTTGCTGACCAGCGTCTGGGTGCGTGATGCCGGTGTCGATACGCGTACGGTGGATACGCACGCCAGCCGCCTGCGCAAGAAACTGGGGCTGGCAGGGGAAAGTGGCCTGATGTTGTCGTCCGTATACGGGCAGGGTTACCGACTGGATACCGTTCAGCAAGGCTGATTTCAGCGCCGGCTTTGGGGTATACTGTACAAAATCGCTCGGGTATTGCCCGGCTGTCACCTCAAACCGGAGTTTTCATGAGTCTCTCAGAACAGCAAATCAAGGCTGCGCTTTCTACTGCGGTCGATCCAAACACTGGCAAGGATTTCGTCGCTGGCCGGGCGGTGAAAAACATCAAGATCGATGGCGGCGATGTTTCTTTCGACATTGAGCTTGCCTATCCGGCAAAAAGCCAGATCGATGTAATCCGCAAATTGGTCGTAGACGCCGTTCGCACACTGCCCGGGGTTGGCAATGTGTCGGCCAACGTATTCAGCAAAATCGTCGCGCACTCGGTACAGCTTGGGGTCAAGCTGCTACCGGGCGTCAAGAACATCATCGCCGTTGCTTCGGGCAAGGGTGGTGTCGGCAAGAGCACGACAGCGGTCAATCTGGCGCTGGCGCTGGCGCAAGAGGGGGCCCGCGTCGGCATTCTGGATGCGGATATTTACGGGCCGTCGCAGCCGCAAATGCTGGGCTTGGCTGGACGGCAGCCGGAGTCCAAGGATGGCCAGAGCATGGAGCCGCTGGAGGCGTATGGCGTGCAGGCCATGTCAATCGGTTTCATGGTCGATGTCGAAACACCGATGGTCTGGCGTGGCCCGATGGTGTCCCAAGCCCTTGATCAGTTGCTTGGCCAGACCAATTGGCATGATGTCGATTACCTGATCGTCGACATGCCGCCGGGTACCGGCGACATCCAGTTGTCGCTGGCGCAGAAGGTGCCAGTGACGGGTGCCGTGATTGTGACCACGCCACAGGACATCGCCTTGATCGACGCACGCAAGGGTCTGAAGATGTTCGAGAAGGTGAATATTCCGATTATCGGCATCGTTGAAAACATGAGCATTCATATTTGCTCTAAATGTGGCCACGAAGAGCACATCTTCGGACAGGGTGGCGGCGAGAAAATGTGTGCCGACTACGATGTCGAATTTCTCGGCAGTTTGCCGCTGGAACTGTCGATTCGCGAGATGGCCGACGGTGGCAAGCCCAGCGTGGTCGGTGCGCCGGATTCGCGCGTTGCCGACATCTATCGCGGCATCGCCCGTCGTGTCGCAATCAAGATCGGCGAGAAGGCGAAGGACATGACGTCCAAGTTCCCCAATATCGTTGTCCAGAACACCTGATTTTTTGCAAACTTAGTAAACATCGGCGGGTATAAAGGCGGGTAAAATCCCGCCTTTGCTTTTTGTCGAGCGGGATCGAAAAAATGACCATCAAATCAGACAAGTGGATACGCCGCATGGCGGCAGAGCACGGCATGATCGAGCCGTTTTCGCCGGAGCTGGTGCGCGAAGCCAATGGTCAGAAAATCGTATCCTATGGCACTTCGAGCTACGGCTACGATATTCGTTGCGCTCGCGAATTCAAGGTGTTCACCAATATCAACTCGACCGTGGTCGATCCGAAGAATTTCGATCCGAAGTCATTCGTCGAAATCGAGTCAGATGTCTGCATCATTCCGCCGAACTCCTTCGCACTGGCCCGGACCATGGAATATTTCCGTATTCCGCGCTCGGTCCTCACCGTTTGTTTGGGCAAGAGCACCTATGCCCGTTGCGGCATCATCGTCAATGTGACGCCGTTCGAGCCGGAATGGGAAGGCCATGTCACCCTGGAATTTTCCAATACCACGCCCTTGCCGGCCAAGATTTACGCTGGCGAAGGTTGTGCACAGGTTTTGTTCTTCGAGGCTGACGAGGTTTGCGAAACCTCATACAAGGACCGCGGCGGCAAGTATCAGGGGCAAGAAGGCGTCACCCTCCCTAAAATCTGACGCGGCACGGCAACGAAAACGTCTTATTCTGTGACCCGCTGCGGCGGGTCGCCGCTTTTCAAGGATTCAACATGCGCTTCCATTTTCCCGTCATCATCATCGACGAAGACTTCCGCTCGGAGAATACCTCTGGTCTCGGCATTCGGGCGCTGGCCGAAGCTATGGAAAAGGAAGGGCTGGAAGTGCTGGGCGTCACCAGTTACGGCGACCTGACCTCCTTTGCCCAGCAGCAGAGCCGTGCTTCAGCCTTCATTCTGTCGATTGATGACGAAGAGTTGGCGATGGAGCCGGAAGAGACGCTGGCCGAGCTGCGGGCCTTCGTCAAGGAAATCCGCAACCGCAATGCCGAGATTCCCATCTTCCTGCACGGGGAGACGCGTACCTCGCGTCACATTCCGAATGACGTGCTACGTGAACTGCATGGTTTCATCCACATGTTCGAGGACACGCCGGAATTCATCGCCCGCAACGTCAAGCGCGAAGCCAAGGCTTATCTTGCCTCGTTGCCGCCGCCCTTCTTCCGGGCATTGGTACATTACGCGGCGGATGGCTCCTATTCGTGGCACTGCCCGGGGCACTCGGGTGGCGTGGCTTTCCTGAAGTCGCCCGTCGGGCAGATGTTCCACCAGTTCTTTGGTGAGAACATGTTGCGTGCCGACGTCTGCAATGCGGTCGAAGAGCTTGGGCAGTTGCTTGACCATACCGGTCCGGTTGCTGCCTCGGAGCGCAACGCGGCGCGTATTTTCAATTCCGATCATCTGTATTTCGTTACCAACGGCACGTCGACCTCGAACAAGATCGTCTGGCACTCCACAGTCGCGCCCGGTGACATCGTCGTCGTCGATCGCAACTGTCACAAGTCCATCCTGCACGCCATCATGATGACTGGTGCGATCCCGGTGTTCCTGATGCCGACCCGCAACAACTTCGGCATTATCGGGCCGATCCCGAAGAGCGAATTTGCCTGGGAAAGCATCCAGAAGAAGATCGCTGCCAACCCGTTCATTATCGACAAGACGGCCAAGCCGCGTGTCCTGACCATTACCCAGTCGACCTACGACGGCATCCTCTACAACGTCGAGGACATCAAGGCCGAGCTGGACGGCAAGATTGACACCCTGCACTTTGATGAAGCCTGGCTGCCGCACGCGGCCTTCCATGATTTTTATGGTGATTACCACGCCATCGGAGCCGACCGTCCGCGTTGCAAGGAGTCGATGATTTTCTCGACGCAATCGACCCACAAACTGCTGGCTGGCCTGTCACAGGCATCACAGATTCTGGTTCAGGATGCGGAGAACCAGAAGCTTGACCGCGATATCTTCAACGAAGCCTACCTGATGCACACGTCGACTTCGCCGCAATACTCCATCATCGCCTCGTGCGATGTGGCGGCGGCGATGATGGAGGCGCCTGCCGGCACCGCACTCGTTGAGGAGTCGATTACTGAAGCCCTCGATTTCCGCCGTGCCATGCGCAAGGTCGAGCAGGAGTGGGGGACAGACTGGTGGTTCAAGGTCTGGGGGCCGGACGACTTGTCCGAAGAGGGGATCGAAGAGCGCGATGCGTGGATGCTCAAGCCGGGCGAGCGCTGGCATGGCTTTAACAATCTGGCTGACGGGTTCAACATGCTGGATCCGATCAAGGCGACGATCATCACCCCGGGCCTTGATGTCGATGGTGATTTTGCCGACGAGTTCGGCATCCCGGCAGCCATTGTCACCAAGTATCTTGCCGAGCACGGTGTGATCGTCGAAAAATGTGGCCTGTACAGCTTCTTCATCATGTTTACCATTGGCATCACCAAGGGTCGCTGGAACACCTTGGTAACGGCGCTGCAGCAGTTCAAGGACGATTACGACAAGAACCAGCCGCTGTGGAAAGTGCTGCCTGAGTTCGTGCTGAAGAATCCGCGCTATGAACGTGTCGGCCTGCGCGACCTGTGTACGCAGATTCACAGCGTCTACAAGCAGAACGACGTGGCACGTCTGACGACTGAAATGTATTTGTCCGACATGGTGCCGGCGATGCGCCCGGCCGATGCCTTCGCCAAGATGGCGCACCGCGATATCGAGCGCGTGCCGGTCGATGCGCTGGAAGGGCGTGTTACTGCGGTCCTTCTGACGCCCTATCCGCCGGGCATTCCGTTGCTGATTCCGGGCGAACGTTTCAATGCCACGATTTGTAGCTACCTAAAGTTTGCCCGCGAATTCAACGCCACTTTCCCAGGCTTCGAAACGGATGTTCACGGCCTGGTCAAGGGTGCCGACGGCACCTACTACGTGGATTGCGTGCGCTGAGGCAGCAGGTTGTTCCCGCTTGGCGTGGTGCAATTTGTCGCAGCGCCAGGCGGGATAGAATCTCGGATTATTTCTTCTTGTAGGTCACGAAGGCGTAGCCGGAACCTTCAATTTTTGCCGTTTTTTTCCAGTTGACCGCAGCAATCTCCGGAAACCAGGCGTCGCCATCAGGTTCGAGCTCGACTTCGGTGATTTCCAGGCGGTCGGCCAGATTCATGGCCTGTGCGTAAATCTGCTCGCCGCCAATGACGAAGACGCTGGCGGATTTGCCCGCGGATTGAGCATCCGCTGAGGTCGACGCCAATTTAAGGGCATTTTCCAAAGAATTACTGAGTTCGGCACCGGGAGCCGCGTAGTCGATCTGGCGGCTGATCACGATGTTGCGTCGGCCCGGCAGAGGGCGAAAACGTGGCGGCAGCGATTCCCAGGTTTTGCGGCCCATGATTACCGTTTGGCCACTGGTCAATGCCTTGAAGTGCGCCATGTCTTCCGGGATGTTCCAGATCAGCTGATTGTCGCGACCGATGACCCGGTTTTTGGCGACGGCGGCGATGATGACGACTTCAGGCATGTTCAGTTCCGGGATTGGCGCAGGTGGGCGATCAGACCGCGGGTTGATGCATCGAGTGACTCGGTTGAGGCATCTTCACGAATGCAGGGAGCAAGACGGCCGGCCAGTTGTTTGCCGAGTTCAACGCCCCATTGGTCGAAGGAGTTCAGGTTCCACAACACACCGAGACAGAATACCTTGTGCTCATAGAGTGCAATTAGCTGGCCGAGCGTGAATGGCGTCAGTTCAGGCAGGATCATCGTGGTTGAGGGCTGATTGCCAGGGAAGCGGCGGAAGGGCAGCAGATGATCCGGAATGCCCGCGGCGCGTGCTTCCTCGACCGTTTGCCCAAAAGCGAGCGCTGATGACTGGGCCAGACAATTGGCGAGCAGCCCGCTGTGGTGGCCGGGCAGCGGGAAATCCGATTTGCCGAGGGCGATGAAATCACAGGCGACCAGCGCGCTGCCCTGATGGAGTAGCTGAAAGAACGAGTGCTGGCCGTTGGTGCCGGCTTCGCCCCACAAAATCGGATTGGTCGAGTAGTCGACCGCCAGACCGTCGCGATTGGCTCGTTTGCCGTTACTTTCCATTTCCAGTTGCTGCAAATGGGAAGGCAGCAAGGCCAGCGAATGGCTGTAGGGGAAAACGCCGTGGCTATGCGCGTTGAGAAAATTGGTGTTCCACAGCGCAATCAAAGCCAGCGTCAGCGGCAGATTTGAGTCTGCAGGCGCGTGGAAGAAATGTTCGTCCATGTCATGTGCGCCAGCGAGCAAGCGCTCGAAATTCCGGTAGCCGATAGCCAGCGCGATCGGAAGGCCGATGGCTGACCACAACGAAAAACGTCCGCCTACCCAGTCCCAGAATTCGAAGACATTTTCTAAAGCAATGCCGAATTCCGCAGTGGCTGCCAGGTTGGTCGAGGCGGCCACGAAGTGGCGGGCAATGGCGTTCTCGTTATTGGCGGCTGCCAGAATCCACTGCCGAGCAGTGTGCGCGTTGGCCATGGTTTCCAACGTCGTAAAGGTCTTGCTGGCGATAATGAACAGCGTGCTGCGTGGGTTGAGGCGGGTCAGCGTACTGGCCAGGTCGGCACTGTCGAGGTTGGAGACAAAATGCACATTGAGGTCGGGTTGTTCAAAGGCTGCCAGTGCATGGACTGCCATGCGTGGCCCGAGATCGGAGCCGCCAATGCCGATATTGACGACATCCGTGATGTGCTCGCCGGAAAATCCTCGCCATGTGCCGGCGTGAATCCGTTCGCAGAAATCGGACATGCGACCGAGTGCGTCCTTGACTTCGGGCGGCGCCAGATCAGCAGCACGCAAATCGGCATGTCGAACGGCACGACCTTCGGTGTGATTGATCGGTTCGCCACTGCGCATCCGTTCAACCCAGGTGCGCCAAGCGGCCTGCTCGGCCAACTGCCGCAGTAATTCCATCGTCTGCTGGCCAAGTCGCTGTTTCGAGTAGTCGAGCAGGATCTGGCCATGAACTAGCGAAAAGCGCTCAAAGCGATCGGGGTCAGCAGCAAACAGCTCCCGCAGGTGGCGATGCTTGATGCTGCGGGCGTGTTCGGCGAGGGCCAGCCAGGCGGGGCGGAGTGGCACTGTCATGGTCAGACTGCGACCTGTGCCGCGATGTGCGGATGTGGCTCATAGCCGTCAAGCCGGAAATCTTCGAACTTGAAGGCGAAAATGTCAGTGACCGACGGGTTGATCCACATCGTCGGCAAAGAGCGTATTTCGCGGGATAGCTGAAGCTGCGCCTGCTCGACATGATTCACGTAAATATGCGCATCACCGAAGGTGTGCACGAAGTCACCCACCTCATAGCCGCAAACCTGGGCCAGCATCATGGTCAGCAGTGCGTACGACGCGATATTGAAAGGAACGCCGAGGAAGATGTCAGCACTGCGCTGATAGAGCTGGCAGGACAGCTTGCCGTTGGCCACATAGAACTGAAACAGGCAGTGGCAGGGCGGCAAGGCCATGCTGTCCACATCGCCTGGATTCCAGGCCGAAACAATATGGCGGCGTGAGTCGGGGTTGCTTTTCAGGCTGTCTACCAGTTGGCTGATCTGGTCAATCAAGCGGCCATCCGGCGTTTCCCAGCGGCGCCATTGCTTGCCGTAGACCGGGCCCAGATCACCCTTCTCATCGGCCCATTCATCCCAGATTCGAACGCCATTTTCCTTCAGGTAGGCAATGTTGGTGTCGCCCTGGAGGAACCACAGCAATTCGTGAACGATGGATTTCAGGTGTAGTTTCTTTGTCGTGACCATCGGGAAGCCTTTGGCAAGATCGAAACGCATCTGCCATCCAAAGACGGAACGGGTGCCGGTGCCGGTGCGGTCGGATTTGTCGTGCCCGTTCTCAAGAACGTGGCGCATCAGGTCATGGTAAGGCTGCATTGAATCTACTATCCGGACGATCTATGAATCACCTATTTTACATGTCGGCGCTATAGCCCGTCAGTGCTGATCAATTTTCGGACCGTGATTTGATTGGCATAAGGGAATAGCTCACGGCGGAGCAAAGAATATTTGGATTACACTGTAAAAAATATTTTGTCCGGAGGCGGTGTGTTCAACAAGGTAGCAGGTCTGGGGGGGGTTCTTCACCCAGAAAATTGATCATCCGCTGGCTGAGCAGCGAGAGTTACGGAAAGTGCTTGCCGAGCTGCCGTCGGACAACGCATTCAAGGCGCTTGATGAGATTGCCGGATGGTTTGATTCCCTGGCTGGAGTGGCGGATTTTCCCGGTGATCGCCTATTCGAAATTGTCCAGCAATTGGAAGCTGCCGCCCAGCCGATGCTGAAGCGCCTTGCGCGCGACTATTTCCAGACTGCGCGCCTGTCGCGCACCGAAGAAAGGCGCTTGTGGTTTATCAACCATGGGTTCTGGGGCCGTTTGGCCACCGCTTACGAGTGTTGCCTCTCGAAGCTGGGAGAAAAGAATCGCGTTGGAGAATTGTCAAAATCGAATTTGCCGTTGCTGATAATCAGGCTCGTTTCTGCGCTGGGGCAGTTGCTTAAATGGGAGCAGTTTCACTACGGCCCGTCACG
Source organism: Betaproteobacteria bacterium (assembly GCA_016709965.1). Taxonomy (NCBI): domain Bacteria; kingdom Pseudomonadati; phylum Pseudomonadota; class Betaproteobacteria; order Rhodocyclales; family Azonexaceae; genus Azonexus; species Candidatus Azonexus amarohabitans. The sequence goes on along the minus strand of JADJLT010000001.1, from coordinate 1,293,946 downwards.
AGGCGACTACTGGCGTCGCCTCGGCGCTGCCGTGCTGGTTGCCGAAGATGAGGGCGTGGCGAGCAAGGCCGTGGCACTGCCGGGGAAAAGCGGAATGACGACGCCCGTACAGGAGTACCAGCGAGTAATGGCGTTTCAGTCGGCATCACTGGATAGCCTGTTACCCCTTGAGATTGAAATTGCCGAGCGCTTGGTCTCCCATTTTTTGAGCAGTTTTGTTTTTACGACGGAGTCCTTGTCTGACAGTGTTTACTGGTCGGATCTCACGCTCGCCCAACCGCCGTTGCGACTGGCGCGAATGCCGGCTCAGGCTGAGCCGACACAACGTTTCATGAAGCCCGGTCCGGCCCATGAAGCCATGCGTTCCGTGCTTGAAAACCTTGAGCGCGGTGGAGATATGCCGCCTGAGATTGATCTTGGCGGGCAGTATCCGGTGACGCTCCTGGTCGCTGTTCTGCGTCATTTAACTAATTATCTTTCGGCGACCCCGCCCCAGCGCCAGCATGATCGCCATCGCGTGATGCACCGGATGTCGGTGCTGCATGGGCTGATCAACGCGTTCGTGGTGTTTTCCGAGGAGTTTGGCGGCCGTCCATCCGGCTTGCCAATAGAAAGTTGGGTCGTTGAAAACGTTAGTCGTGGCGGTTTCGGTGCAGTATTGAAAAACATTCCCGAAGAATGGCTCAAGGTGGGGGCTTTGGTGGCTATGCAGCCTGAGGGCGGCGAAAACTGGTTGCTGGGGGTTATTCGCCGCTACCACCGGGAGGGGCAAATCGAAGCTCGTGCCGGAATTCAGGCATTGGCAACGAAAGTGATTGCCATCGAACTTAGGGCTCGCAAGACGTCGAGCTATGCCGCTGCGGCGGGAACGCCCGCCCTGATGCTGCTGGATGGCAATGAGACGAATGAATTTCGGGTGGTTCTGCCGCCAGCCAATTTCAATCCCCGTGAAGAGATGGAATACCTTCGCGATGGTCGCCGATACATGCTGACGCCAGTGGCGCTGATCGAAAAGACCGGGGATTATGAATTGGTGCGCTATCGCCAGAGCGAGATTGGTTGATCAGGGCTGCTTGATTCGAATTGCGGATTTGGGTCGGAATGCCTTGATCACGCTTTCGTTGGTCTCGACATAGGGGCCCCCGATCAGATCGATGCAATAGGGAACAGCGGCGAAAATGCCGACGTGCGCTACCGATCCGTCTGCTTTGCGCACGCCTTCCAGTGTTTCCCTGATCGATTTCGGCTGACCTGGCAAGTTGATGATCAGCGCCTGCTTGCGGATGACTGCAACTTGTCGCGACAGAATGGCTGTCGGTACAAAATTCAGGCTGATCCGGCGCATTTCTTCACCAAAGCCGGGCATCTCCTTGTCGGCGACGGCCAGGGTCGCTTCCGGCGTGACGTCGCGCAGTGCTGGCCCGGTGCCGCCGGTGGTCAGGACCAGATGGCAGTTGCTGCGGTCAACCAGAGAAATCAGCGTTTTTTCAATAGTTTCGCGGTCGTCGGCGATCAGCCGGGCTTCGACCCGCCAAGGGCTGCTCAGTGCCGACGAAAGCCATTCCTGCAGCGCCGGGATGCCCTTGTCTTCATAAACGCCGGTTGAAGCGCGGTCGCTGATTGAAACCAGTCCGACCACTAGCTCTTCATTCATCGCCGGCATCCTCTTCCGCAGCGGGGGCGCCTTGTTTATCCAGATCCTGCAGGATCTGGAAGATAGCCCGGAAATTCTTGGGTGGCTTGTGGTTTTCCAGCTCTTTCAGCGCATTCCGGCGCAGCTGGCGCATGTGCTGGAGGTCGATGGTGGGCCATACCGCCGCGATTGCCGACAGGTAGGCTTCATCTTCGATAAAGCGGGTGCGGAAACGTTCCAGTCGATGCAGGCGGGCTGTTTCAGCCGAAGACTCTCCGCGCAGCATGGCCAGACCGGCGCGTATCGGCTCGTCGTCGACGCCGCGCATCAGCTTGCCTAGATACATCACTTGGCGGCGGTGAGCGCCATGGGCGGTGATTTTCTGGCATTCGCGAACCGCCTCGAAAATGTTTTCCGGCAGGTTGATCTTCTTCAACTGGCCGACGGAGAGTTCGACCAGTTCTTCGCCGAGATCGCGCAATTCATGCATCGCCTCCTTCTTCTTGGTCTTGGAGGGGCGGCCGGTGTCTTCGGTGAAATCTTCTTCATGCATGGGTTGCGTCCGGTGCTGGCAATAACGGGCTGTTATGATAGCGACTTTCCCGCTTCGACGCCGCCTCCATGTCCGAAACTGCCGCATTTTCCTATTCTTTCGCCACCCTGCAGCAACTTTCCGAAGATGTGCTCAAGCACGCCAGGGGCAAGGGGGCGACAGCCTGTGAGGTCGATGTCTCCGAAGGCTTCGGGCAATCGGTCACCGTGCGCTGCGACGAGGTCGAGACCATCGAATTCAATCGTGACAAGGGTATCGGCATCACCGTTTATTCCGGTCAGCGCAAGGGTTACGCCAGTACCTCCGACTTTTCCGCGCAGGCACTGCGGGAAACGGTCGAAGCGGCGCTCGACATAGCCCGCTTTACGGCCGAGGATGACTGTGCCGGTCTGGCCGATGCTGCGCTGATGGCCAAGGATTGTCCGGATCTGGATTTGTACCATCCGTGGGCGTTGACCGTGGAAGACGCCATCGAGACGGCCCGACGCTGCGAACAGGCCGCTTTCGAGGCCAGCCCGCTGGTCAGCAATTCCGAAGGCGCCTCGATCTCGACGCAGCAGGCCCATTTTGTCTCGGCCAACAGCCTCGGCTTCATGGGCGGTTACCCGACATCGCGCCATTACATTTCCTGCTCGGTGATCGCCGGTGAACAGGATGCGATGCAGCGCGACGACTGGTATACGACGCACCGTAATGCCACGCATCTGGACGATGCAGCGCAGGTTGGCCGCATAGCGGCCGAACGAGCGATTGCACGACTGGGCGGGCGCAAGGTCAAGACCGGTGAGTTCCCTATCATTCTGGAGGCGCCATTGGCCGGCGGCCTCCTCGGCAGTCTGGTGCATGCGGCCAGCGGTGGTGCGTTGTATCGAAAGTCATCCTTTCTGCTTGATCAGCTGGGCAAGAAAATCATGCCGGAGTTTGTTCATATTACCGAGCGTCCGCATATCAAGTGCGGCTTGGGCAGTGCCTCTTTTGATAGTGATGGCGTCGCGACGCAGGACCGTGATGTGGTGAGTAACGGCATCCTGCAGGGCTATTTCCTGAGCACCTATACGGCGCGCAAGCTGGGCATGCAGACAACGGCCAACGCCGGCGGCAGCCACAACCTGATTATCGAGCCCGGCGAACTTGAACTTGAAGGTCTGATGGCCAAGATGGGACGCGGTCTGCTGGTCACCGAGTTGCTCGGTCATGGCATCAATTACGTGACAGGTGATTATTCGCGGGGTGCAGCCGGCTTCTGGATCGAGGATGGAAAAATTGCCTATCCGGTTGAGGAAATTACCATTGCCGGCAATCTCAAGGACATGCTGGCCGGCATCGTCGCTGTTGGTCGCGATGTGCAGGTGCGCGGCACCAAGCAGACCGGTTCGATCATGCTCGACCGGATGACGGTGGCGGGCGAATAAGCCTTGCACTAAGGGTTTTCCTCAACTCGTCAAGATCCGGGTTTTGGCTAGAATGGAACGGCATGCCAAGACGTGCCCAACAATTTCATGAGGAGACAATATGCAACGTCGTGACTTTCTTGCCAAGGCAACGGTTGGTGCTGCCGTAGCCACCCTTGCTGCTTGCGGCAAAAGTGAAACACCGGCGCCGGCAGCACCTGCTGCCGCCCCGGCAACTGCCGCACCAGCTGCCGCGCCAGCGGTACAGGGAGCGCTGCCGAACATCAAGTGGCGGTTGACGTCCAGCTTCCCCAAGAGTCTGGATACGATTTACGGTGGGGCCGAAGTGCTGGCCAATCGCCTGCGCGCGATGACGGGTGGCAAGTTTGACATCCGAGTTTTCCCCGGTGGCGAAATTGTTCCCGGCCTGCAGGCATTGGATGCCGTACAGCAGGGTACCGTCGAATGTTGTCATACCTGCTCGTATTACTATGTTGGCAAGGACAAAACCTTCGGGTTTGGTACTTCCATCCCGTTCGGCATGACGGCTCGTCAGATGAATGCCTGGATTTACTTTGGCGGTGGCCAGCAACTGCTGGATGAGTTCTACAGCGGCTACGACGTACTCTCATTTGCCGGTGGCAATACCGGCACCCAGATGGGCGGGTGGTGGCGCAAGGAAGTGAACACGGTCGCTGAACTCAAAGGCATCAAGATGCGTATCGCCGGTCTCGGTGGCACGGTCTTCTCCTCGCTTGGTGTAGTGCCGCAGCAAATCGCCGGTGGTGATATTTACCCGGCCCTGGAAAAAGGCACGATCGACGCCGCCGAGTGGGTGGGGCCGTATGACGACGAAAAGCTGGGCTTCTACAAGGTCGCCAAAAATTACTATTACCCAGGTTGGTGGGAGCCGGGCCCGACCATCCACTTCTTCGTCAACAAGGCTGAATGGGCCAAGCTGCCGAAGGAATATCAGGAGGCCTTCCAGGCTGCTGCCCACGAAGCCAACGTGACCATGATGGCCGAGTATGACCACAAGAATCCGACCGCATTGGCGAAGTTGATGCAGGCTGGTGTCAAGGTTAAGGAGTTTTCTTCGGAAATTCTTAAGGCAGCTTCCTTGGCGGCGAACGAGTTGTATGCCGATGAGGCCAGCAAGAATCCGGCGTTCAAGAAAATTTACGTCGAATACGACAAATATCGGCGGACGCAGTCAGCTTGGTTCAGTTTGGCAGAACGCCGGATGGACGGCTTCCTGCAGACTGGGAAATAAGGTTTTCTGGAAGACTGGCAGCAAAGACTGGTGTCAGAGTCTGCACGGAAAAACCCGCGGATTCCGCGGGTTTTTTATTGGCTGGAAAATGCGGCGTAATCGCTACGACGCATCAGCTCTCAAGGAGGCTGCGCAGCATCCAGGCATTTTTCTCGTGAATTTGCATGCGCTGGGTCAGCAGGTCGGCGGTTGGTTCGTCACCGGCCTTGTCGACCAGCGGGAAAATGCTGCGAGCAGTCTTGGTGACGGCCTCCTGGCCTGCAACGAGTTGCTTGATCATGTCCTCGGCGCTGACCTTGCCTTCGCTTTCCTTGATCACGGTCAATCGGGCGAATTCGGCGTAGGTGCCAGGGGCAGCGACGCCGAGGGCGCGGATGCGTTCGGCAATCATGTCCAGCGCGTTCCATAGTTCCGTATATTGGTCCATGAACATGACGTGAAGCGTGTTGAACATCGGGCCGGTAACGTTCCAGTGGAAATTGTGGGTCTTCAGGTAAAGAGTGAACGAATCAGCCAGCAGGCGGGAAAGGCCTTCGGCAATTTTTTCACGGTCTTTCTTGGTGATTCCTATGTCCATGATGGTCTCCCTTCGTTGAGCGGATGGTTTGCAGACCAAAAGAGTTTGGCCGGGTGCCATTGAATGATGCGCGCCCGGTCACCTGACAGCCAATCAATTTTCCCTATGTTTCAGATAGTGCGGACCACTTGCCACGGTCAACCGGAAAAAACGGCTATTTTTCAACAAATGCGCGCTCAATCACGTAGTCGCCGAGGAGGCCGGTGTGGTGATTGCCGACCTTGAAGCCACGGGCATCAAGCATGGCTGCAGTGTCTTCCAGCATGGCCGGACTGCCGCAGATCATGCCGCGGTCAGTGGCCGGGTCGAGCGGCGGTTGACCGATGTCTTCGAACAGCTTGCCGGACTCGATCAGGTCGGTCAGGCGCCCTTCGTTGCGGAAGGTTTCACGCGTGACGGTCGGGTAATAAATCAACTTTTCCTTGACCCAGTCAGCGAAGTATTCGTGTTCCTTCAAGTCCTGCTCGATGTAGTCGTGGTAGGCCAGTTCATTGGTCCAGCGGACGCCATGGATGAGGATGACTTTTTCGAAGCGCTCGTAGGTTTCCGGGTCGTGGATCAGGCTCATGAAGGGGGCCAGGCCAGTGCCCGTCGCAAACATGAAGAGCCGCTTGCCGGGTTTCAGATCGCGCAGAACCAGCGTGCCGGTGGGTTTCTTGCTGACCAGAATCGGGTCGCCCGGCTTCAGGTGCTGCAGGCGTGACGTCAGCGGACCGTCGTCGACCTTGATGCTGAAAAATTCGAGATATTCCTCATGATTGGCGCTGGCAATGCTGTAGGCGCGTGTCAATGGGCGACCATTGACTTCCAGTCCGATCATCACGAATTGCCCGTTCGTGAAGCGCAGGCCGGGGTCGCGCGTCGTGCGGAAGGTGAATAACGTATCGTTCCAGTGGTGGACGGAAGTCACGGTTTCGGTGGCCAGGTTGCTCATGATTATTGCTCGTCTATTTGCAAAGTAAGACCGCATCTTAGGACTTATCGTTTATTGATTAAAGCGGGGAATTTGTATATCCATAATCTAAAATATCGATATGAAAATTACGCTTCGACAAATTGAAGTTTTCGCGGCCATCGCACGGCTTGAAAACGTATCGCGCGCTGCGGCACAGCTGAATATGTCGCAGTCGGCTGCCAGCACTGCGCTGCTTGAACTGGAGCGCCACTTCGATTGCCCACTGTTCGATCGTATCGGCAAGTCACTCCGCCTCAACGGCAGCGGCCGTGGCTTGCTGCCGCAGGCCGAAGACATGCTGGCCAGAGCCAACGAGGTCGAGGGTTATCTGGCGGGGGGGCGCCTGGCGCCGGTTGCAGTGGGCGCCACGCTGACCATAGGCAATTATCTGGCGACCATGGTGGTGGTTGAATATCTGCGCCGGAATCCGGGCTGCCGCGTTGAGTTGAGCGTCTGCAACACGCAGCAGGTAGTCGAGCGTCTTCGTCGATTTGAGCTCGATATTGGCCTGATCGAAGGTGAAGCCAGCGACTCGGATCTAATCTTTGAGCCTTGGCTGGATGACGAACTAGTCGTTTTTTGCGCGCCATCTCACCCGCTTGCCGAGATCGGCCAAGCAAAATCCGCCGTGCTGGCGCAACAAAAATGGATTGTGCGCGAACCGGGGTCGGGCACCCGCGCGCTTTTTGATCGCGCCATGCGGGAGGCAGGGGCGGATGCCGATGTCTGCCTGCAACTCGAACATACCGAGGCGATCAAGCGGGCCGTCGAATCCGGACTGGGGGTCGGCTGCCTCTCACGTCTCTCCCTGCGCGAAGCCTTGCGGCGCGGCAGTCTGGTTGAGATCAAGACGCCCGAACTGGTCCTGCGGCGGCGATTTCAATTTGTTCGCCAACGCCAGCGGCACCTCAGTACGGCCACCCGGACGTTCATCGCCGAGTGCCGACGTTTATCGGGAAATGCCCGTGATACCAGCGAACTGGTGTTGCCCTTTATCCCGTGATCCAGACGAAAAAACGGGGCCTTGCGACCCCGTTTCGTATCGCACCAAGAAAGCTTACTTGCTGTCGCCCTGAAGCCTTCTCAAAAGATCGGCTGATGCCTTGTCCTGGCCGTCTGAATCCTGCCTCGACTGCTTCATTAGTGTGTCGAGATCGACCGGCGCAGGTGCCGTGCCATTGCGTTCCATCTGCTGATGCGCCTTATGAGTCTCGTCGCCATAGCTGACGATGTTAGGGAAGATGATGATCAGCGCGACCATGATGATCTGGATGCAGACGAATGGAATGGCACCCCAGTAGATGTCGGTGGTCTTGACCGAAGATGGCGCCACCGAACGCAGGTAGAAAAGCGCGAAGCCGAAAGGTGGGTGCATGAACGAAGTCTGCATGTTAACCGCGAGCAGAATGCCGAACCAGACCAGGTCGATGCCCAGTTTGTCCGCCACCGGGGCCAGCAGTGGCACGATGATGAAGGAGAGTTCGAAGAAGTCGAGGAAGAAAGCTAGCACGAAAACCAGAAGATTGACCACGATCAGGAAGCCAATTTGGCCGCCCGGCAGACCAAGCAGCAAGTGTTCAACCCACAGGTCACCGTTGACGCCGCGGAAGACCAGGCCAAATACCGTCGAGCCCACCAGAATGAAGATGACAAACGAAGACAGCTTGCCGGTAGTTTCCATTGCCTGCTTGAGCAGCTTGATGTTCAGGCGCCGGCGAGCAACGGCAAGAATCAGCGCGCCAGCCGCACCCATCGCACCACCTTCAGTGGGCGTGGCGACACCGAGGAAAATGGTGCCGAGGACCAGAAAGATCAGTACCAGTGGAGGCACCAGCGTGGTCAGCACGCGCGCCAGCAGCTTAAAGCCGCGCAGGCTGCGTGCTTCCGGCGGCAGCGCGGGGCAAGAGGCAGGCTTGAAAATCGACATGAGCAGCACGTAGCCGAAATACATGCCGGTGAGCACCATGCCCGGAATGAAAGCCCCTTCGTACATGTCGCCGACCGATTTGCCCAACTGGTCAGCCATGATGATCAGCACCAGTGATGGCGGAATGATCTGGGCCAGCGTGCCGGATGCGGCGATGACACCCGCCGCCAGACGCTTGTCGTAGCCATAGCGAAGCATGATGGGCAGCGAAATCAAACCCATCGAGATCACTGAGGCAGCCACGACGCCGGTCGTGGCTGCCAACAGTGCGCCGACGAAGATCACTGCATAGGCCAGGCCGCCGCGCATCGGGCCGAAAAGCTGTCCGATCGTATCAAGCAGATCTTCGGCCATGCCGGATCGTTCGAGTATCAGGCCCATGAAGGTAAAGAAAGGAATGGCCAGCAGCGTGTCGTTGGCCATGATGCCGAAAATTCTTTCAGGCAGTGCCTGAAAGAGCGCCGGGTGCAAGAGACCGAGTTCAATCCCGAGCAGGCCGAAGACGATGCCGTTGGCGGCCAGGGCGAAGGCGACCGGATAGCCGAACAGCAGAAAGAGTACCAGCGCGCCGAACATCAGCGGCGCCATGTTGGCGATGACCCAGACCATTATTTGGCCTCCCGGGTTTTTGAGGCAGCGATGGCTGCTGCCAGTTCCTCTTCGGCCGAAGGGCCTTTGTCCTTGCGGTTGGGATCCTCAATCCTGCCAAGCAGGAAGGCGATACGCTTGATGAGCTCGGAAACCCCCTGCAGGGCAAGCAAGGTAAAGCCGATCGGCAACAGCGCCTTTACCGGCCAGCGAAGCAATCCGCCGGCATTGGCCGAGTACTCGGTAATCCGGTAGGACTCGGCGACGAGCGGGATGGACAGCACGAGCACCAGGATCACCATGGGCAACAGGAAAAAGAGGCTGCCTATGATGTCGATGACGGCCAGTCCGCGTGGTGAAAGTTTGCCGGACAGCACGTCGATGCGAACGTGTTCGTTGTTTTGCAGGGTGTAGGGCGAGCAAAGCAGGAATATCGCGGCAAACAAATACCACTGAATCTCCAGCAGGCCATTGGAGCTGTCGTTGAAGACGAAGCGATAACTGGCGTTGGCGGCGCTGATCAGGGTCATTACCAGTACCAGCCAGAATGCGCCTTTGGCGACGCGGGCGTTGAGCCAGTCGATCAGTTGCGAGAGCTTGAGCAGAAGGGTCACGAAAATTCCTCCTCGGTTGATAGAATTCCCGGCTTCTGAGGTGGCCGAGGTTTTTTAATCTTGTGCCGCGCAATTTACAGTGAATTCAAGAGGTAGAGAATGATGGAAATCCCTACAAGTCGGGCCACGCAAATCTGTCTGGTACGCCATGGCGAGACCGAGTGGAATGCCGAGCGGCGTATCCAGGGGCAGATTGATATCGGTCTGAACGACATTGGCCGACGGCAGGCCGTGGCGGCGGGACGCTGGCTGAAGTCGGCTGGTATCGTGGCACTCTATAGCAGTGATCTGAAGCGGGCATGGACTACCGCGCAATCCATTGGTGCAGAGCTGGGGCTGGTGCCGGCCTCCGTACCCGAGATGCGCGAGCGCCGTTATGGCGTATTTGAGGGGCTGACCTACGATGAGGCGAAGGCCAAACACCCTGCAGGCTACGCTGCATTCGAAGGGCGCAACGCCAACTACGATTTCGAAAATGGTGAAAGCCTGCACGCCATGTTCGCGCGCGTCACCGGAAAGCTACAGGCGCTGGCCGCGGCGCATCCGGGGCAATCGATTGCCATCGTGCTACATGGTGGTGTTCTCGATATCATCAATCGTTTTGTGCGCGGCAATCCCTTGGAAAAACCCCGTGACTTCCTGATTCCCAACGCCGGCATCAACTGGATTGCCATGGAAAACGGAGAATGGTGCCTGAATACATGGGGGGAAACCGATCATCTGGAGGCGGGTGCGCTTGACGAGCTCCCGTCATGATAAAATCTTAGCCCTTTTCAATGGCTTGAGGCATTTGACATGTTTTCCGCGAAAGACACCCTGGCAAAAGTTGACCCTGAACTCTGGAAGGCCATGCAGGCCGAAGTGCAGCGTCAGGAAGATCACATCGAATTGATCGCGTCGGAAAACTACGTGAGCAAGGCTGTCATGGAAGCACAGGGCTCCCAACTCACCAACAAATATGCTGAAGGCTATCCCGGCAAGCGTTACTACGGTGGCTGCGAGCACGTGGATGTTACCGAACAAATCGCCATTGATCGTCTGAAGAAGCTGTTCGGTGCTGATGCAGCCAACGTCCAGCCGAACTCCGGTTCGCAGGCTAACCAGGCTGTGCTGATGGCCTTTGCCAAGCCGGGCGACACCATCATGGGTATGAGCCTGGCCGAAGGTGGCCACCTGACCCACGGCATGGCGCTCAACATGTCCGGCAAGTGGTTCAACGTCGTCTCCTATGGCTTGAATGAAAAAGAAGAGATCGACTACGACAAGATGGAAGCGCTGGCTCGTGAACACAAGCCGAAGATCATTGTCGCCGGTGCTTCCGCCTACGCCCTGCGCATTGATTGGGAACGCTTCGCCAAGGTGGCCAAGGAAGTCGGCGCCATTTTCTGGGTTGACATGGCGCACTACGCCGGCCTGATTGCTGCCGGCTTCTACCCGAACCCGATCCCGTTCGCCGATGTCGTGACCTCGACCACGCACAAGACCCTGCGCGGCCCGCGCGGCGGCATCATCCTGATGAAGGCTGAGCATGAAAAGGCCCTCAACTCAGCCATCTTCCCGGGCTTGCAGGGTGGCCCGCTGGAGCATGTCATTGCTGCCAAGGCCGTGGCCTTCAAAGAAGCCGCGACGCCGGAGTTCAAGAACTATCAGGAGCAAGTCATCAACAATGCTCGCGTGATGGCCAAGGTGTTGGGTGAGGAGCGCGGTTTGCGTGTTGTTTCCGGTCGTACCGAGAGCCACGTGTTCCTGCTCGATCTGCGTGCCAAGAACATTACCGGCAAGGAAGCCGAAGCCGCCCTTGGCCGTGCACACATCACGGTTAACAAGAACGGCATCCCGAACGACCCGCAAAAGCCGTTCGTTACCTCCGGTATTCGCATCGGTTCCCCAGCCATGACGACCCGGGGCTTTACCGAGATTGAAGCGGAAAGAATCGCCCACCTGATCGCCGATGTGCTTGATGCGCCGAACGACGAAGCCGTCGCGGCCACCGTGCGTGAGAAGGTTTCGGCGTTGTGCAAGAAGTTCCCTGTCTACGGCGCCTGAGAAAATTTCGGCGCCTGCCTGCCCGGTGTTGTCCCTGCTTGCCATAGTCTATCGACTGTCTGCGGGGGCGCTTGGGTTGGGCGGCGCGCTGAAACTTTCGGGAGTTTGATGTGAAATGCCCTTTCTGCGGTGCTGAAGATACGGCGGTGGCCGATACGCGTCTGAATGACGAGGCTGATGTTGTCCGTCGCCGCAGAAAGTGCAATGCCTGCGACAAACGCTTTACAACGTACGAGCGGGCTGAAATTCAGCTGCCGCAAGTGGTCAAGAAGAATGGCCTGCGTACCGAGTTCAGTCGCGGCAAGTTGCGCGCCAGTCTGGAGTTGGCGCTGCGCAAGCGTCCGGTCTCCATCGAGTCGCTTGATGCGGCCGTGGCCGACATCGAAGAGCGCCTGCTCTCGGCTGGTGAACGCGAGGTGACGACGCAGCAACTGGGCGAACTGGTCATGCGTGAGCTGAGAAAACTCGACAAGGTTGCCTACATCCGTTTCGCCTCGGTCTATCGCAATTTCGAAGACGTGGATGCCTTTTCCAAGGCCATCCGAGAAGTTTCTCCGACTACGAGAAAAAAATGAGTTTTTCCGCCGTCGACCACGGCATGATGGCGCGCGCCCTGCAGTTGGCCGAGCGTGGGCTGTGGACGACCTCGCCCAATCCGCGGGTAGGTTGCGTCGTAGTTCGCGATGGTGAAATTGTTGGCGAAGGCTGGCACGTGCAAGCCGGGGAGCCGCATGCCGAAGTGCATGCGCTGCGCGCCGCGGGGGCCAGGGCCAGGGGTGCCACGGCGTACGTGACGCTGGAGCCGTGCAGCCACTATGGTCGTACGCCACCTTGTGCTGAGGCACTGATAGCGGCGGGTGTTTCCCGGGTGGTGTGCGCGATGACGGACCCCAACCCGTTGGTTGCAGGCAAGGGGCTGACTATGTTGCAGGCGGCCGGTATCGAAACGGCCAGCGGACTGCTGGAAAATGAGGCTCGGGAACTTAATATTGGTTTCGTTTCCCGAATGACCCGTGGCAGGCCATGGCTACGTCTGAAGGTCGCGGCCAGTCTGGATGGAAAAACTGCCTTGAACAACGGCCTTAGTCAGTGGATTACCGGCCCGGATGCGCGCCGTGACGGCCATGCCTGGCGGGCTCGTGCCTGCGCCATCCTGACCGGGATTGGTACGGTGCGCGATGACGATCCGCAGCTTTCGGTGCGTGATGTGGCGACGACCCGTCAGCCGCTGCGTGTGCTGGTCGATAGCAAGCTGGAAATATCCCCGACCGCCCGCATTCTGCAGGATGGCCCAGTGCTGATTGTCGGTGCAGTTGAAAATGCCGAAAAAATGGCATTGCTGCGGTCAACCGGAAATTTCGTCGAAATTCTGAATAATTCTGCCGGCAAGGTTGACCTGAAAGCCCTGCTTGAATTGCTGGCACAGCGCGGTATCAACGAGGTTCACGCCGAAGCGGGTTTCAAGCTGAATGGCTCGCTGCTGCGTGAGGGGCTGGTGGATGAATTGTTGCTCTATCTGGCACCTTGTCTGATTGGGCACCAAGCCAGCAGCCTGTTCAATCTTCCGGCGCTGACGACGCTGGACGACAAGTCGCGTTTGCAGATTCGTGACCTGCGTCAGGTCGGGGCAGATATCCGGGTGATTGCCCGTCCGCTGTAGGGCCGCACACGGCGCACCCGGCATCTTTTTTGAAGCGGACGGTGCGCCATTCCATGGTCAGCGCATCAAGCAACAACAAGCGACCGCTCAGCAATTCGCCAATGCCGGCCGCCAGCTTCAGCGCCTCCGCCGCCTGCATGGTGCCGATAATGCCGGTCAGCGGGGCAAAGACACCCATCACCGCACAGCGGACCTCTTCGACATCCTCGCCTTCGGGGAAAAGGCAGTGATAGCACGGCGAATCCTCGCTGCGCAAATCGTAGACGCTGATCTGGCCATCGAAGCGAATGGCCGCGCCAGATACCAGCGGCTTGCGATGATGAACACAGGCGCGGTTGATGGCGTGACGGGTGGAAAAATTGTCCGTGCAGTCGAGGACAAGGTCGGCCGTTGCTACCAGCGCATCAAGGGCGGTGCCGGATAGGCGCCGCTGCAGCGGCACGATTTCAATTTCCGGATTGATGGCGTTCAGCGCTTGTCGGCCGGATTCAGCCTTGGCCATGCCGACGCGAGCCTGCGTGTGCAGGATTTGCCGTTGCAGGTTGGTGAAATCGACGGTGTCATCATCGACCAGTGTTATTTTTCCGACGCCGGCCGATGCCAGGTAGAGTGCTGCTGGCGAACCGAGGCCGCCGGCACCAATGATCAGGGCATGGGTCTTCAGGATGCGTGCCTGACCCTCGATGCCCAAAGCGTCCAGCAGAATATGGCGGCTATAGCGGAGAAGCTGCTCGTCCGTCACTTATATTCGCGCCACTCCGGCGGGGTGTCGTCGTGGTCGCCGTGCGGGTGCTGTTCCCAGGCCTGAACGTAGCCTTCGGACGCGGAGCGCTTGAGACGCTTTTCCGGCGCGCCGATATTGTGAAGCTGGGTTTCTTCAACGTAGTAGATCAGCGCCCGGGTCAGCTTTGAAAGCAGGGTGTTGTCCAGATGAAACCCCTTGTCGACCAGATGCTCGTCGAGTTCGCGCAAGGTATGTTGCTGAAGGTCATAACCCACCCCCAGGGAGCGCTTTTCGTACTTGGGCTGCACCTCGACCGCTTCCATGTGCTGCAGGTCATCGGCCGCTTCTGGCACCTGGCCGGGTGGGAATTTGGCGAACAATATCTCCCGGTTTTTCTTGAGATCTGTATCAGCCATCATCCCTCCTGCTCGGTAATCTATTGGGCTTTATTCTGCATGATCTGCAGGCCCTTGAGAAGATTCAGTGCCTGCTGGAACTGGTAGTCGCCCTTGGTGGCATATTCCATCCGTTGTGGCACATCCTCGTCGCCTTCATCCTTGCCGTTTTTGTCCTTGACCGGTTTGGCCGGTGTCTTGGCGGGCGCTTTGGCGTCGTTCTTGTTGGCTTCCTTGTCGCGGTCATTGGACAGGTGGCGGTCGAGATCGGCTTCGCGCAGGCGCATGCCGCCGCCATTACCGTTGGCGGTTTCCTCAACGACGATATCCGGCGTGATGCCCTTGGCCTGAATGGAGCGGCCTTCCGGCGTGTAGTAACGGGCGGTGGTCAGCTTGATGGCGGTGTTGTTTGGCAGCGGCAGCACGGATTGCACCGAGCCCTTGCCGAAGGTTTGGGTGCCGACAATGATGGCACGCTTGTGGTCCTGCAAGGCGCCTGCCACGATTTCGGACGCCGAGGCAGAACCGCCGTTGACCAGAATGACCATGGGGACCTTCTTGGCTTCAATCGGCATGGATTTCAGCGGGTCTTCCTTGGTGCCGCGCAGATAGTCCTGTGGCCGGGCCTTGAAGTCCTGCTTGGCATCTTCCGTGCGCCCATTGGTGGAAACGACCGTCACGTCCGGAGAGAGAAAGGCAGCGGAAACGCCGATGGCGCTGGTGAGCAGGCCACCCGGGTCGTTGCGCAGGTCGAGAACCAGACCATTGAGCTTGTTGCCATCCTTGTAGAGCGTCGACAGGTGCTTGGCCAGTTCGACCACCGTATTTTCCTGAAACTGGGTAATGCGCACCCAGCCGTAGCCCGGTTCAACCAGCTTGGATTTGACGCTCTGGACCTTGATCACTTCACGCATCAGGGTCAGTTCGATCGGCTTGGTTTCACCCTTGCGAATGATTGACAGCTTGATCGGTGTCTTGGGTTTGCCGCGCATTTTCTTGACGGCATCGGACAGGGTCAGCCCCTTGACCGGGGTTTCGTCAAGCTTGAAGATCAGGTCGCCTGCCTTGACGCCGGCGCGATAGGCCGGGGTGTCTTCAATCGGGGAGATGACCTTGACCAGACCGTCTTCCATGCCGACTTCGATACCCAGTCCGCCGAATTCGCCCTGCGTCCCGACCTGCAGATCCTTGAAGGCATCGGCGTCGAGGTAGGTGGAATGCGGGTCGAGATTGGACAACATGCCGGAAATGGCATTGGTGATCATCTTCTTGTCTTCGACCGGTTCGACGTAGCCCTGTTTGATGGCGCTATACACCTCGGCAAAGGTGCGCAACTCGTCAATAGGCAGCCCGGGCTTTGCTTCCTTGTCGGCCATGGCCGGGAAGTTCAGACTGATCAATGCGCCGGCGACAAAAGCGCCAACGGTCAAGCTAATGGTTTTCGTTTTGCTCATTTCAAGCTGGCCCATTTCATCGGGTCGATCGGTTGCCCTTGGTGGCGAAGTTCAAAGTATAAACCGGATTCCGGATTGCCCCCGCTGTTGCCGACAGTCGCCACCATTTCTCCGCCATTTACTGCCTGGCCGACTTGCTTGAGCAGGGAATCATTGTTGCCATAGATCGACAGGTAGCCGTCACCATGATCGACGATCAGCAAATTGCCGAATCCGCGCATCCAGTCGGCGAAGACGACGCGGCCACCGGCAATGGCCTTGACTTCGCTGCCGCGACC
Source organism: Betaproteobacteria bacterium (assembly GCA_016709965.1). Taxonomy (NCBI): domain Bacteria; kingdom Pseudomonadati; phylum Pseudomonadota; class Betaproteobacteria; order Rhodocyclales; family Azonexaceae; genus Azonexus; species Candidatus Azonexus amarohabitans. Next base: position 1,277,878 of record JADJLT010000001.1, on the reverse strand, counting down.
AGCCTTGATGAAGAGGCCGCGCCAGGTGCCGCCGCCGTCGCGTGGTGAGCCGAATCGACCGGACACCGCGCCGCGTGTCGGCAGACGCAGTCGGCCACGCTGGCGGGCAAAACTGCCGTCACTGGCAACGGGCTCGTAGTGGTTTTCGGTGTCGGCGGTCTTCGGGCGACTTGGCTCCGTGGCGGGCGCCGGGCGGACGGGTTCCTTGTCGTCGCTGGCAACTTGCTTCCGCTCCTTGCGGAGCGCCGCAGCTTTGGCAGCCCGTACTTCCTCGGCAATGCGGGCAGCTTTCTCGGCGCGGGCCGCCTTTTCTGCGCGGGCGGCTTGTGCGGCAAGGGCTTTGGACAGGCGGTCAATCAGGCCGGTCAGGCGTTTTTCGTTTTGCTGCAGATTGCCGATTTCCTTGCGCTGGGCGTTTACCTTGCTGGAAATTTGGGCGTACAGTTTCTGACGTTCTTCCCGTTGCTTTTGCAGTTCGGCATGGCGTTTTTGTTGCTCCGCCTCGATTGCGGCGAGCTCTGTGCTGCGTTCCTTGGCATCGGCCGCGAGGGATTTTTTCTTGGCGAGGTTGGCGTTGATCTCGCCCATCATGTCGGCACGGGTCAGGGCGATCGCAGAAAAATAGTGCAGATCGCGCGCCATCTCGTTCGGGTCGTTGCCGTTGAGCAGCAGTTGCAGTGAATCCGGCGTGCCGCGCAGGTATTGTTTATAGATCAGCTTTTCCAGCTGCGTTTGCTGCTGACCTAATGTGGCGCTGAGTTCTTGTGACTGCAGTTCCAGATTTTTGAGCTTTTTTTCCAGTTGACCGCGGGAGTCGTTCAGTGCGCGCTGTTCTCTTTCCATCAGAGAAATTAGGCGGTCAGCTTCGCGTAGACGGTCGCCAGCGTCGGCTTTGCTTTCTTCGCTGCTCGATAATTCCTTGCGCAGGCCATCGATTCGGCTGCGTAGCTCCCCCAGGTCGGCCTGCTTTTCGGCAATATCGGGTGATGCGACCGATTCCGCGGATTTTTTTTGGGGAGTGCGTGACTTCGCGCTAACCAGCGGCGTGCCAAGAAAAACGGCGGCAATCAGCGCCACCGTCAGCCTTTGGCAGGTGCGCTGGAGCCTGCGCATACCGAGCCGGGCGTGTCCAACTGTCATCGTGGAGTGATTTCGTTCAAGCGAAACGCAAAACGCTATTTTATAATGCGCCATTCATCGATATCGAGGTTTTATCTTGGAAACGCCTTCCTTCAGTCTGATCGAAAAGCAAGAGCACATCGAGCTGGCTGCTCGTGCGCTGAAATCCATCGCCCACCCGCTACGTCTGAAAATTCTTTGCGTACTCGGCGAGCAAGAGGCTTGTGTTCAGGAAATCGTCGATGCGGTCGGGACGTCGCAGAGCAATATTTCCCAGCATTTGGCCATCCTTCGCGAAAAGGGTGTGTTGGTGACCCGCAAGGATGCCAACCGTGTTTATTACCGGGTAGGCGATCAGCGCACATTGCAGCTCGTCAGCATGATGCGGGAAGTCTTTTGTGGCGAAGGAGCCTGAGTGATGCCGATGGAGTTTATCAACCAGAATGTTCTGCTGATCGGGCTGGTGGTGGTCAGCGGCTTGTCACTGGTTTGGCAGTTGGTCTCCCGTCCATCAGGCAATAGCGTCAGTCCGGTCGAGGCCACGCTGTTGATCAACCGCGAGGATGCGCATATTCTCGACGTGCGTGAGGCCGATGAGTTTGCCGCGGGGCACTTGCCGGAGGCAAAAAATATCCCGACCAGCAAGCTGGCTGACCGCATCGGCGAGCTTGAGAAGTTCAAGGACAAGCCGATCATTGTTTGTTGCGCCTCGGGTATGCGTTCGAACAAGGCCTGTGCCGAGCTGCAGAAGTACGGCTTCGAAAAGCTGCATAACCTCGCGGGCGGCGTAGACGCCTGGGTCGGTGCGGGTTACCCGGTAAAAAAGGGGAGCAAGAAGTAAATGGGCGCTCATGTATTGATGTACACGACGGCGGTATGCCCTTATTGCACGCGCGCCAAGCAATTGCTCAGTGCGCGTGGCGTGACGGACATCGAAGAGGTTCGCGTCGATCTCGATCCGGAACGTCGCGATGAAATGATGCAGAAAACAAAGCGGCGTACAGTGCCGCAAATCTTCATCGGTGAGACCCATGTGGGCGGCTGTGATGATCTTTATGCCCTCGATGCTGCCGGCGAACTGAAGCCGCTGCTCGAAGGCTGATTCAACCCATTCAACTTTTGAAAGAGAACCATGGAACAAAACGCACAGCCTGTCTTCGGTATTGAAAAGCTCTACGTCAAGGATTTGTCGATCGAAGTGCCGAACGCTCCGGAAATCTTCCTCGAGCGCGAGCAGCCACAGGTCGAGATCCAGCTCAACACCGCTGGCCGTGCCGTTGGTGAAGGCGTCTATGAAGTCGTGCTGACCGTGACTGTCACTGCCAAGATGGGCGACAAGACGGTTTTCCTGGTGGAGGTTGGCCAGGCCGGCATCTTCCGTATCCAGAATGTGCCGGAAGAGCAGATCGAGCCGCTGATCGCCGTCGCCTGCCCGAACATCCTGTTCCCGTATGCCCGCGAAGCGGTGTCTGATGCAGTCAGCCGCGCGGGGTTCCAGCCCATCGTGCTGCAGCCGGTCAACTTCGAAGGCATGTACATGCAGCGTCTGCAGCAGGCAGAGCAGGCTGGCGCGCCGGCCGACGCGTCCATTCAGTAAAATGACCATGTGGCGCCGCGCCCTTGTCGCCCTGTCGCTGATCAGCGTTGCCGGAGCAGCGCTGGCCATCGATTATCGTTCGGTCACTGTGCCGGCGGCCATCCTTTACGATGCCCCGTCGCAGCAGGGCAAGAAACTGTACCTGATCAAGGCGCAGACGCCGGTTGAAGTGGTTGTGAAGGTCGAAGGCTGGTTCAAGGTGCGTGATGCCGAGGGAACCCTGGCCTGGATTGAGTCGCGCAATCTTGCGGAGCGCCGGACGTTGGTAGTGACCGCGCCGATTGGCGAAATTCGTCAGTCGGACAAGCCGGAGTCGCCGGTGATTCTCGAGCTGGAAAAATGGGTTGCGGTGGACTTTGTCGAGTCGGCAGCGCCCGGCTGGGTCAAGGTTCGCCATCGCGATGGTGCTGTTGGTTACATTCGCGCGACGCAGGTCTGGGGCTTATGAAAATCACACTGCTGGGTGCCGGTGCCTGGGGAACGGCCTTGTCGATTGCGTTTGCAGGCAAGCACGAACTGACCCTGTGGTCGCGAGAAGACGATGTGGCGGCTGATCTTGAGGCTACTCGCGAAAACCATCGCTTTTTTCCGGGCTACAAGTTGCCGGAATCAGTGCTTGTTTCGACGGATTTCGCTGCCGCGGTGGCCGATGCCGAATTGCTGATTGTCTCGACGCCGATCGCCGGTTTGCGCCCCACCCTTGAGCGCCTGAAAACGCTGGGATGTGCGCTGCCCGTGCTGTGGGTGTGCAAGGGTTTCGAGGCTGGTAGTGGCAAGCTGCCGCATCAGGTGGTGGCTGACGTGCTGGGCGTCGAGGCGGTATGCGGCGCCCTGTCTGGCCCCAGTTTTGCTGAAGAGGTAGCGGCAGGCCAGCCAACGGCAGTGTCACTGGCAGCCAACGATCCGGCATTTGCTCGCGAAGCGGCTCGCCAGTTGCACACGACGCGTCTGCGTATCTACGCCAATGACGATCTGGTTGGTGTTGAAGTGGGGGGGGCGGTCAAGAACGTGCTGGCGATTGCGACCGGTGTTTGCGACGGGCTGGGCCTTGGTCTGAATTCACGGGCGGCGCTGATGACGCGCGGTCTTGCCGAAATCGCCCGTCTTGGTCTGGCGCTGGGTGCCAACCGCCAGACCTTCATGGGGTTGGCCGGTATGGGTGACCTCATTCTGACATGTACCGGGGATTTGTCACGGAATCGCCGAGTCGGTCTGGCGCTGGCGCATGACAAATCCTTGGCGCAGATTCTCGACGAGTTGGGGCATGTGGCCGAAGGCGTTTATACCGCCCGTGAAGTCGATCAGCTATCCAGCCGGCTCGGGATTGACATGCCGATCAGTGCTGCGGTGGCAGCGGTGCTCGATGGTCGCCTTTCAGCGGCGGACGCACTTGAACAATTGATGGCGCGCGACCCGAAGGAAGAGCTGGCTTAAATGCCGGCTTAAAGCGAGCCAGCGAAGCCGGCTTGGCGCCAGGCTTCGAACACCGTAACTGCGGCGGCATTCGAGAGGTTGAGGCTGCGCTGCCCTGGTTGCATTGGCAGGCGAAGTCGCTGTTCCGGCGGAAACTCGGCGAGCACGTCGGGCGGCAAGCCGCTGGTTTCGCGGCCAAAAACAAAAACGTCGGTCGTTTGCAATACGGTACTGAAGGGGCTGGTTGTGCCTTTGGTGGTCATGGCGAACAGCCGACGTCCGGCCAAGGCCGTTTTGCAGGTGCTCCAGTCGGTATGCCGAACGACACGGGCGTATTCGTGATAATCCAGGCCGGCCCGGCGCAAGCCCTTGTCCGTGATGTCAAAACCGAGAGGCTCGACGAGATGCAGTTCGGCGCCGGTGTTGGCGCACAGGCGAATGATGTTGCCCGTGTTGGGCGGGATTTCAGGTTGATAGAGAACGACGGCAAACACGCGGCGGCTTTCAAACGGTCAAGGGGGCGAATTAGAGCACGGATTCAGTGCTTTAGCGCACGGGCGATGACGGCGACGGTGACCGATGCCGCGCCATGCAGTTTGAGGATGCGGGCGCATTCGTTAACGGTGGCGCCCGTGGTCATGACGTCATCGATCAGCAATAGGCGCTGGCCGGTAAAGTCGGCGCGACACTCGAAGGCACCGCGCACGTTGCGATGACGATCCTTGAGTTCTTGCGCGGCTTGTGGTGGCGTGGGGCGAGTGCGCAGGACCTTGCTGCGGTCAACCGGAAATTTCAGGAAAATTCCCAAATGTCGCGCCATCTCGGCCGATTGATTGAAGCCGCGTTCGCGCAGGCGCTCAGGGTGTAGCGGCAATGGAACAAGGCAATCGTAGTCGTCAGCGCCCAATCGCTCGGCCAGTCGTCGGGCGCTCCAGTTGGCCACGGCGAGTTGATGACCATATTTCAAGGCATGAACAATTCGATCGATCGGGAAATCATATTGATAGAGCGACAGCGTTCGGTCGAAGTTCGGCGGCTCGCGGAGGCAGGCACCGCAACGCTCGCCGTGGGTGGTTTGCGTGGCGCATCGCGGGCACAGCGTGGCCGGCAGGCGAGGGAGGTCGTCGGCGCAGGGCGGGCAGAGCAGTTCGCCCTGACTGTCAGCCGTGCACAGGAGGCAACTGGCCGGGAGCGTCGCGTTCAGGAATTGTCGGCCGAGTCGTTTGAGTCTGTCGGGCTGGGGTAAAATTGACATCGAACCAGAGCGTCCGTGATAATCCATAATTACCGGTGCGTTTCGTATCTGATTTTCATAGCATTTTTCACGCAAGGTCTTTCATGCAAGCTAGTGCTGTCGCCGCTGTTTCGTCTGCTTCCCCGTCTGTCCCGGCTCATCGCTGGACGGTTGCGGAAGTGATCGCGCTTTACGAGTTGCCACTTATGGATTTGATCTGGCGCGCCCAAGGTGTTCATCGCGAGAATTTCGATCCGAATGCCATTCAACGCTCGACGCTGCTTTCGGTCAAGACCGGCGGGTGTTCCGAAGACTGCAGTTACTGCTCGCAGTCGGCCCGTTACGATACCGATACCGAGCGCGAACGCCTGATGCCGCTCAATGAGGTCGTTGCTGCCGCCAAGGCCGCCAAGGACAAGGGCGCCTCCCGCTTCTGCATGGGCGCTGCCTGGAAAGGGCCGAAAGACAACGATCTCGACCGCGTGCTCGACATGGTTCGCGAAGTGAAGGCGCTTGGCATGCAAACCTGCGTGACGCTGGGCATGCTCAAGGATGGTCAGGCGGAAAAACTGAAGGAAGCCGGTCTCGATTATTACAACCACAATCTTGATACCGACAAGGAGTTTTACGGTCAGGTTATCAAGACGCACACGCATGATGACCGCCTCGACACGCTCGAACAGGTGCGCGATGCCGGGATCAATGTCTGTTCGGGGGGCATCATCGGCATGGGCGAATCACGCAAGAACCGCGCGGGTCTGCTTGTCCAGTTGGCCAATCTGCCCAAGGCGCCGGAATCCGTGCCGATCAACAATCTGGTCCCGATTCCCGGGACGCCGCTGGCTGACAATGACCGTCTCGACCCTTTCGAATTCGTGCGTACCATTGCAGCCGCCCGCATCATGATGCCCAGCTCATGGGTTCGCCTGTCGGCCGGTCGCCAGCAAATGAGCGACGAACTGCAGACGCTTTGCTTCCTGGCGGGTGCCAATTCGATGTTTTATGGTGATCGCCTGCTGACCACGGATAATCCGGATGTCGACCGCGACGATGCCTTGTTTGCCCGCATCGGCGTCAAGGCCGTTTGAGCACAGCCAGTCCTCATGCAGGTTTCGTCGACCGGCAGCATGTCGGTCGACGCTTCGCCAGAGTCGCCGACACCTATGGTGACGGCGACTTTTTCGCACGGGAGATCGATCGCCGGATGCAAGAGCGACTTGATTTCGTCACGCTTGAGCCCAAACGGGTTCTCGATCTGGGCTGTAGCCGAGGCGGCAGTTTCTCCGGACTGGCGACGCGCTACCCGGATGCTGATCTGATCGGACTGGATGTCGTACCAGCCATGCTCTCCGCGGGCCGTGTTCCGCGCCTTGGTTGGCAACGCTGGCTTGGTCTCGGTAAGCGTTCCGAGCCGCTTCGTGTGGCCGCCGATGCTTCCAATTTACCGCTGAAATCCCGGTCGACCGCGTTAGTGTGGTCCAATCTGCTGTTGCACTGGCTGGATGATCCGATCCCGGCCTTGGCCGAAGCGCATCGCGTTCTGGACGTTGGCGGATTACTGATGTTTTCCACACTGGGGCCGGATACGCTGAAAGAACTGCGCTCATCGTTTGCGGATGGCTACGCCCACACCCAACGCTTCGCGGATATGCATGATCTGGGTGATATGGTCGTCGGTTGCGGATTTGCCGATCCGGTGATGGACATGGAGACCATCACGCTAACCTATGACGACCTTGATGCCCTGTTTGCCGAGCTACGCGCCGCAGGCTCTTCCTGCGCCATGAAGGCCAGGCGGCACAGTCTGACCGGGCGCCTCTCGTGGGCGGCGGGTCGGGCTACCTATGAAGCCATGCGCAAGGATGGCAAGCTGCCAGCGACATTCGAAGTGATTTACGGGCATGCCTGGAAGGCTGCGCCCAAGCAGACTCAGGACGGCCGGGCCATCATTCGTTTCGATCTGCCGCGAAAATCCTGAATTATTCTGGCTTTTGCTTGAAGAATTTCAACGGCTTGGTCGACTGAAATTGCGGCACCGGAATTGCCTTGCGTTTGCGCTCACGAATTCGCCAGCTCAACAAGAATGCCACGGCGATGGCATAGGCCAGCGGCCACAGCAAGGCGCTAGCCTTGGTCAGCCAGAAATAATGCACGCATGCAAGAATGCTGATCAGATAGATATTTCGATGTAATTCCTGCCACTTGCGGCCGCCCAGTTGTCGAACGGCCCAATTATTCGACGTGGCAGCAAGCGGAATCAGTAGCAGGAATGCAGCAAAACCAACAGTTACAAACGGACGCTTGAAGATATCCCTGGCGATTTCATCAATGGAAAAGGCATGGTCAAAACCAATGAAACTCAGGAAATGCAGTGTCGCGTAGAAAAAACAAAATAAGCCAAGCATGCGGCGCAGGCGGAGTAGCCAGTGCCATTGAGTCATAGCCCGCAATGGCGTAACGCACAGGGTGATCAGTAGTAGATTGAAGGTCCAGGTGCCTGTCCTGCGCTGAACGAACTCAACCGGATTGGTGCCAAAATCACCGGTGTAGGCAGCCCAAAGCAAGCGACCGAAAGGCATTAGACAAACTGCGAAAAGTGCAGCCTTGATTAGGTTCAGGTGGCGAGCATCGGGATTGCGATTCATGTCAGGACGTTTTCCTTGTATCCATCTTGGCACACAGGTTTGGGAGATGGTTGGCAAGATTGATCGAAGGTGCTTGCCGAAATAACGGCCGATCCTGAGTGCGGGCTTTTGCCGCTACAGTGAGGATGGTTAGAAGATATCTTTGAATGAGAAAGCGTTTGCAACGGAGGACTTGTCATCAGAGGTTCTCGACCTAAGGGGCAAAAAATCCGTCGCCAAAGGCGATCAGGCAGCGAGCGCGGCCCGAAGGTCGGCGATATCTTCCTCCGCCTCTATCAGGATGTCTGCATATCTCGCCAGATTGGCTTCATGTGCAACCGCTTCATCCTCGGTGATCGAATTGGCCTGCCAAGCAAGATCGTTGCCGGCGAGAAGGATGGCGAAATACAGAATGTCACTGACTGTGCATGGCGTCTCAACGTTGCGCAATAAACTTTGATCGCGCACGGCTTCAGTGATGGAGGTCGGGACCCCGAGGATGTACAGAAGACTCTCGCCTATGCCTTCGTGCCAACCGGAAAGGAGTTCGATCATTGCCGACTCGTTATTGCGATACTCCGGATATTCCGCGGCACGATATAGCAAGTAATACACGCCAATGTTGTGCACTAGTCCGGCCATCATCGCCTCGTCAGGCTTAACGCGACCCAGATGCCGAGCCAGCACCCGGGCGATGGCAGCAACTTGTACAGAGTGCTCCCAAGACTCGCGCGCAATTCGGTCATAGGCAACGAGATTCTTTGATTTCAACATCTGGTCCATAGCCACGGCAAGTGAAGTCGTGCGAACAATGTCAAAAACCAGCCGCCCAATCGCCGTTCCAAGATCCGAAATCCGCTCACCAAAGGGGTTATGGCTAACAGAGTTGGCTAGGCGTAGCAGTTTGCTGGAAATCAGCGGCTCAACGCCAATAGCCTGAACCACTTGCGCTAGATTGGCAAAAGGATCTTTCAGGGTATTGCGAACGAGTATGGCCGCATCCAGACACGTCGGGAAATTGACATCGCCCGACAGGTCGCGGGCAATATCTTCGAGAATGCGGAAGTGAGCGCTGTTGTTGCCTGACATTTCAACCGGCGATGTAACGCGCCAGCTGATCGATCAGGAACTTCTGGTTACTGATGGTTTCCTTGACCATGTCGCCAATCGAAATCATGCCCACAACACCACCGTCAGCATCTAAAACCGGCAGGTGGCGGAAGCGTTTTTCGGTCATTAGCGCCATGCATTCATCAATCGTGCTGGCTGGGGTTACATAGGCAACCTTTTCGCTCATGATTTCGCGAACCAGGGTCTCTTTGGATGTCTTGCCATGCAGGATGATTTTCCGGGCGTAGTCTCGTTCGGAAAAAATGCCGACCAACTGTTCGCCATCCAGTACCAGCACTGCGCCAACTTCGTGTTTGGCCATGACGTTCAGTGCGTGAAACACGGTATCGCCCGGTGCGACAACTGCGAGTGGGCGATCCTTGCCAGCCAGAAGTTGCTTCAATGTCTTCATATCTAATCTCCTACTCTGTTGGGATGCAGTACGTTCAGTCTATTCTCGTCAGCTTGGTGTGCCAAGGGCGAAAAGTAAAAAGGCAGCCTAAGCTGCCTTGTTTGAGTGATATGCGTATTAACGAAGACCAGCGGCGTATTCGGCAACAGCCTTGATTTCGGCATCGGAAAGCTTGCCAGCGATCATGCGCATCATCTTTTCCGGATCGTTGGCGCGTTCTTCGACACGGAATGCCTTCAACTGGGTTTCGGTGTATTCAGGGTATTGGCCAGCCAGGCGTGGGTAAAGGGCGGGCAAGCCGGCACCGGCCGGGCCGTGGCAGCCAGCGCAGGCGGGAACGCCTTTCTTGAAATCACCCTGACGCCAGATTTTCTGACCCAGCGCAATCTGCTTTTCATCCTTGGCAGCTGCCGGCTTCTGCTTTTGGCTGGAGAACCAGGCGGCGACATTTTTCATGTCCTCATCGGACAGCGCTGCAGCCATGCCAGCCATAATCGGGTTGTTGCGCACTGCCGGCTTGTCACCGGCTGGCTTGAAATTCTTCAACTGCTTGTAGATGTATTCCTCGACCTGCCCGGCCAGGATCGGATTGGCAGAAACCTGACTGTTGCCATCGGCGCCATGACAGGCAACACAGACGGTTTCAGCGATGGCCTTGCCCTTGGCGGGGTCAGCTTTTGCTGACGCTTCCTCGGAAGCGTGGGTGACGAAACTGGTAGCAAGAAGAATTGCCATTGCCGCTGTACGGATCATTTCGAACTCCTAGTGCGCGTTTTTGGGCGCTTTGGCCGGAACGGATGTTACAAACCTGTTATTCTATATTAGTTCTCCGCCCGCTTGGCGGGTCTTCCGAGTTTTTTATGCCTCTGTTTCAACAGGCCGTTTTTCTTACAACTGTCGCCAATCTCCGCGACTTGCCGCAAGACTCCGTTCGCGAAGTCGCCTTTGCCGGTCGCTCAAATGCAGGCAAATCTTCAGCCATTAATACTTTGGCGGGGCGGGTGCGGCTGGCTTATGTCAGCAAAACGCCGGGCCGTACCCAACATCTGAATTATTTCACCCTGGCGGATGGAAAATATTTTGTCGACTTGCCCGGTTATGGCTATGCGAAGGCCCCGGAAGCGATTCGTTCGCAATGGGAAGGATTGATTGGCCCGTATCTGAGTAAGCGGAGTCCGTTGGCTGGTCTGGTGGTCATCATGGATATTCGCCGGCCGATGACTGATCTGGATTTACGGCTGATTGACTGGTTTCGACCAACCGGTCGGCCGATTCATATTCTGCTGTCGAAGTCTGACAAGTTGAGCCGGCAGGAACAGACCAAGGCGCTGCGCTCAGTGAGAGCGGAAGTGGCGACTTGGGGAGACGCTGAACTGTATTCCGTCCAGCTCTTTTCCAGCCTGAAAAAGACGGGCGTGGAGGAGGCAGAGGGCGTTCTGGCGAATTGGCTGGAGATTGAAATGAAGCAGAAAGAAAACAAAGGGCCCCCGGATAAGGGGGGTCCGGGGGCCAAAAAGCCTTAACGGTGTCAAGGCGCCCGCTCAGGGAGGTGAAGCGGGAGACAGCATTTGCCGTCTTGGGACTGTGACGTACGTCAATGCAAGAAGTTCCTTTCCAGTGAAAAATTGTTTGGTGATTAATCAATTGAGGTTGAAGCATGGCTGTTGTTAGCGGTGGTTTTCCCGGGACCCGGATGCGCCGTATGCGGCGTGATGATTTTTCTCGCCGTTTGATGCGGGAGTCGGTCCTTACGGTTGATGACTTCATCTACCCGGTTTTTGTTCTCGAAGGTGAAGGGCGCATCGAGAGCGTTTCGTCGATGCCAGGTGTTGAGCGCCAGTCGCTGGATGTGCTGCTGAAAACGGCAGAGCGTGCCGTAAAGCTTGGTATCCCCGCGCTTGCGTTGTTTCCGGTGATCGATGCTTCGCTGAAGTCGCTGGGGGCGGAAGAAGCCTACAACACGCATGGCTTGGTACCGCGGGTCATTAGAGCCTTGAAGCAAGAGTTTCCCGGGCTTGGCGTGATCACCGATGTGGCACTCGATCCGTATACCAGCCATGGTCAGGATGGGTTGATTGACGATACCGGCTATGTGCTCAATGACGAAACGCTGGCGGTGCTCGCCAGGCAGGCGCTTTGCCATGCCGAGGCGGGTGCTGATGTGGTGGCGCCGTCAGACATGATGGATGGTCGGATTGCCCGCATTCGTTCCGAGTTGGAAGGTGCCGGCCAGATTTACACGAGAATTCTGGCTTACTCGGCCAAGTATGCTTCTGCCTTTTACGGTCCGTTCCGCGACGCGGTCGGTTCGGCGAGTAATCTGGGTAAAGGCAATAAATACACCTACCAGATGGACCCGGGCAATAGCGACGAGGCGCTACGCGAAGTGGCGCTGGATCTTGAAGAGGGGGCGGATATGGTCATGGTCAAGCCGGGCATGCCGTATCTGGATATCGTTCGTCGTATCAAGGATGAGTTCAAGGTGCCGACCTATGCCTATCAGGTCAGCGGCGAATACGCGATGCTGAAGGCTGCGGCGCAGAATGGCTGGCTGGACGAAAGGGCTTGCGTGCTGGAAAGCTTGTTGGCCTTCAAGCGCGCGGGCGCTGATGGCATCCTGACCTATTTTGCGCTGGATGCTGCAGAGTATCTCAAGGGCTGAAAAGGGGATACGTTTTCGGTGATAGAAAGGGCGGCCATGGCCGCCCTTTGGTTATTCAGGCACCCGGTGCGCCGGATTGTGACAGGCAGGCGAAGTAGAGCATCGGCCATTGCTGTGGCCATTGGGTCAGCGGCTCGCGGCTGAAGCCGCTACGGGCATATTGTTCCCATCGGCCGACGACATAGCAACGAAGCAAGTTGGCCAGTGCGCCGAAATCGGCATCGGGCTTCAGGTTTTCCTGCGTGGCGGCGATGCGCAAGGCTTGCTTCATGGCGCCTTCGATCTTGTCGAGCAAGGCATTGATGCGGAGTTGCAGGCGTTCGTTTTCGTTAACCAGTACGTCGCCGATCAGGACCCGGGTCATGCCGCGATTCCTTTGCGCGAAGCGCAGTTGCAGACCAATGATTTGTTCGATCTGCTTGAAGCCTTCTGTTTCTTCCGAGGTGATCTTGTTGATGACGCTGAACAGGCTTTGCTCGATGAATTCAATCAGGCCTTCGAACATCTGGGCTTTGCTGGCGAAGTGACGGTAGAGGGCGGCTTCTGAGCATTCGAGCTTGCCAGCGAGGGCGGCGGTGGTGATTTTCTCCCCTTTCGGGGTCTCCAGCATTGCGGCCAGCGTTTGCAGAATTTGCAGCCGACGTTCACCCGGTTTTGTCGCCATGGGACCCCTCCTCAAATTTCGTTTTTGGCTGAAATTTCCAGTCGACCGTAGAATTTTGATAGTTGTGTTGCCGAACGGATTTTAACGTCAACAAAGGGTGACTGACGTAAGCCAGTACTCACCCACACGGTCTTCATGCCCAGCTTTTTGGCAGTCACCAGATTTGGCAGGCTGTCCTCGACCATGATGCAGCGGCGTGGGTCGAGGTGTTCCGCGCGTAGCAGGGCACGGAAGCCGGCCATCATGGGCTTGGGTTGAAAACGCACATTTTCTACTGAGTAAACGGCATCGAAGCACGCGCCCAATCCGGTGATGTCGAGGATGGCATCGGCGTAATGCCTGGGCGCGTTGGAGAAAATAATCTTGCGGCCGGGCAGGCGGCGCAATTGATGAATCAATTGCTTGTCGAAGACCACCATGCGCTTCAGGTCGGGAAACTGATGCGTCTCCCAAAGGAAATGCCGGGGGTCGGTTCCATGGTGGCGCATCAGGCCGAGCAAGGTGGCGCCATAGCGCACCCAGTAATCTTGTCGGATGCGGCTGGCTTCGTGCGTGTCGACACCAAGGTGACGCTCGATGTATTCGCGCATCGAGCGGTTGATGTGGGGAAAAATATTGGGGGTTGCGTTGTGAAGCGTGTTGTCCAGATCGAACAGCCAGACGCGACCCGCCGGAACACGCCTGACTTCGTGGACCTTGCCTTGTCGTGCTACAGAACTGTCCGTGGCTCGCCTTTGCGTCACGCCTGCTCCGGGGTGACTCAGTACGACTTGATCATCGTGCCGACACCATGGTCGGTCAGGATTTCAAGCAGCAGTGCGTGCTCGACTCGACCGTCGATTATATGCACCCCCTTGACGCCATTGCGGGCAGCATCAAGCGCCGAGCCAATTTTTGGCAACATGCCACCGGACAACGTACCGTCTGCGACCATGTCATCGATCTGCTTCGGCGTGATGCCGGTGATCAGATTGCCTTCCTTGTCGAGTACGCCCGGAGTATTGGTCAGCAGCACCAGTTTTTCGGCTTTGAGGACTTCAGCAATCTTGCCGGCGACGACGTCTGCATTGATGTTGTAGGTCTCTCCGTCCTTGCCTACGCCGATCGGGGCGATGACCGGGATGAAGGCGCCTTTGTCGAGGTGATCGATCAGTGAGGGGTCAATCGAAGTAATCTGGCCAACTTGGCCGACGTCTATCAGGTCGCCTGGATGGTCCTTGTCTTCGAGCATCAACTTTTTGGCACGAATGAAGTTGCCATCTTTGCCGGTCAGGCCAACCGCCTTGCCGCCATGCTGATTGATCAGGTTGACGATGTCTTTGTTGACTTGGCCACCGAGTACCATTTCGACCAGTTCCATGGTCTCGGCGTCGGTAACGCGCATGCCCTGGATGAATTCGCCCTTCTTGCCAACGCGCCCGAGCAGGTTTTCGATCTGCGGGCCACCACCGTGCACGACGACAATATTGAAGCCGACCAGTTCAAGTAGAACCACGTCACGGGCGAAACAGCTTTTCAGGTGTTCATCGGTCATCGCATTTCCACCGTATTTGACGACGATGGTCTTGCCGTGGAAACGTTTTATGTAGGGTAGGGCTTCGGCCAGAACGGCGGCCTTGGTGCCGGGGGACAGGTTTTCGATGCTCATGGCGGGCTCCAAGTGGAATCGCCGCGGATTGTACAAAGAAAAAGGCCGGAACGGGGTCCGGCCTTTTTGCTTGGGGTCAAAACGTCACTCGATATTCAGGCGTTTTGTCGCGCTGGTGGTGCGTTTCGGGAGGGTTAGTTCGAGTACGCCATCATTGAATTTCGCCGCCGCCTTGTCATCGTCGATGTCCTGTTCAAGTTGGAAGGAACGGGAGACTTTGCCTATGTAACGCTCGGCGCGAAGCAAGCGATCGCCTTCCTTGATTTCTTTTGCCTGCCTCGTTTCGGCGCTGATGGCTACCTGATTGCCGTCGATGATGACATGGATATCTTCTTTCTTGACACCAGGAAGGTCGGCATGAACCAAGTAGTTCTCTCCTCGTTCCTTCACATCAATTTTGATCGACGGTGCTTGTGCCGGGGAGTTGTTGAAATCAATGGGGCGAACGAAAAAACCGCGGAATAGATCGTCGAATGGGTCGACTCGAGTGATATTTGCCATGGTTACCTCCTTGGTTGATCAAACTTTCCTGCAACCAATATAGGAGGCGTTTGGGCGGCTTCAAGTCCCCGAATGGCGTCGTTGTGGCAGCATCAGAATCGCATCACGATTGCTCCACGAAAAGCAGCGTTGAGCAGCCTCTAGCCAAGGCACCCAGACGCAGTCCCGGTGCTCATCCTGTGCGGTACGAATCTCTTGGCGTTGCGGCAGTTTCAGGCTGAAAACGTGTTCGTCGTTGTGGGTGATGCCTGGCGCATAGCGGTGCCGCCATTCGCTGAATATCTCGAACGTATTGGTGATTCGCCAGTCGGAAAGCACGCCACTGGCGGTATCAATTCCCGTTTCTTCGAGTACTTCACGGCGTGCAGTGTCTATCAGTATTTCATCGCCTTCACGGCTGCCGGTCACCGATTGCCAAAATCCGGGATGAGCTGCGCGTTCCAGTAAAAGCACATCGAGTGCCGCAGTGTAGATGACGACTAGAACTGATACCGGCTGCTTGGGGGGGGTCATGCCTCGGGGAAAGTCGTAACACCCCGTGCCGGGGAGTCAATCAAAATCCACAAGGGAGACTGCATATCACGACGGGCCTCGGCTGCCGCTTTAAACACCTCAATAAGCCTGGCGAAATCATCAGGGTCGGCAGTGCGCAATCTGGAAAATCCACAAACCAGCAGGACATGGCCTTTGGCTGGTAGCCAGTCTGGATCAGTAAGGCAGTCGAAGAGCGCATCAAAATTGGCGCCGTACCAGATTGGAAAGTCGAGTGCAGAACCCAGTTGGTACAGAACTTGTTCAGCGCTTGAGTATTCGGCAATATCTGCCGTCAGCGCTTTGAAATGCAGACGATGACAAGCCGCTTCAATCGCAGCCCGGCGCGGGGCTGGGAGAAAATACACTCCTGATAAATCAGAGTTTTTCAACAAGGCAAGGCTCATCGCTATTCCTATTCCGTGATGCGCCGAAACGTTCTGTAGTGGTCGTCTGTGTAGTAATACTCACCACGTTGCCCAGAAATGATACGGCGAGGGCCGCGGTCGTTTCGCCAAGGGGTTTTGACCGTGTATTCGTGGTAATACCCGCGCTGCTGGACCGGGAGCCGCCTTTCAAAATTGCCGAAGGTAATGCCATCACGACTGTAAGGAAACGGTCCGCCATTTTTGATCAGAACCAGAGTTTGCCGAGCTTCTCGTGGCAAATCTGCAGTGGATACCCAATCAGATGTGCTGCTTCGGTCGAGCAGCATGCCGAATGCACTTCCTGTCGCCAATATGGCAATGATCAGGAAGCGCATCCAGTATTTCATGGCGGATTAGGAGGGGCTGACTTCGACTTGGGTTTCCACCTTTTGACGCAGGTGGATGTGCAATTCACGCAACTGCTTCTCATCAACACCTGATGGTGCATCAGTGAGCAGACACTGGGCACGCTGAGTCTTCGGGAAGGCAATAACATCGCGAATTGATTCGGCACCGGTCATCATGGTGACGATACGATCCAGGCCAAAGGCCAGACCGCCGTGTGGTGGCGCGCCGTACTTTAGTGCATCGAGCAGGAAGCCGAACTTGGCTTGTTGTTCTTCAGGACCGATGTTCAGGGCGCTGAAGACTTTCTCCTGTACGTCTGAGCGGTGGATACGTACCGAGCCTCCGCCAAGTTCCCAGCCATTCAGCGCCAGATCGTAAGCCTTGGCCAAACACTTGCCAGGGTCGGTCGTCAGCAGGTCGAGATGCTCGTCCTTCGGGCTGGTGAATGGATGGTGGCAGGCGGTCCAACGTTTGTTCTCGTCGTCGTACTCGAACATCGGGAAGTCGATAACCCACAGCGGTGCCCATTTGGCGCCGGTAACGAAACCCTTTTCGTGGCCAATCTTGATGCGCAGCGCGCCAAGGGCGTCGTTGACGATCTTGGCTTTATCGGCGCCGAAGAAGATAAGGTCGCCGGACTGGGCGCCGGTGCGCTCGATGACGGCTTTTAGCGAGGCTTCCGAGAGGTTCTTGACGATCGGCGACTGCAGGCCCGTTTCGTTGAGCTGTGTAACGTCGTTTACCTTGATGTAGGCTAGGCCGCGGGCACCATAGATGCTAACGAACTGGGTGTACGCATCGATTTCGCCACGAGTCAGCGCAGCGCCACCCGGAATGCGCATAGCGGCGATGCGGCCACCTTCACTGTTGGCAACGCCGGCGAAGACTTTGAAGGTGACGTCCTTGAAGGCATCGGTGACCTCGGTTAGTTCAAGCGTTACACGGAGGTCCGGCTTGTCGGAGCCGAAGCGGTGCATGGCTTCGCCGTACGTCATGCGCGGGAATTCCGGCAGATCAACGTCGATGGCTTCCTTGAAAACCGTTCGGATCAGCTTTTCCATCAGCGCGGTAATTTCGGCCTCGCTCATGAATGAAGTCTCGATATCGACCTGGGTAAATTCAGGTTGGCGATCCGCGCGCAGGTCTTCGTCGCGGAAGCATTTGACGATTTGGTAATAGCGGTCGTAACCGGCGACCATCAGTAACTGTTTGAATAGTTGCGGCGATTGCGGCAGGGCAAAGAACTGGCCTGGGTGGACGCGGCTTGGGACAAGATAATCGCGAGCCCCCTCCGGTGTCGACTTCGTCAGCATCGGCGTTTCGATATCGATGAAGCCATTGTCGTCGAGGAAGCGGCGGAAGGCGCGGGCAGTTTTGTAGCGCAGCATCAGGTTGTTCTGCATCTGTGGGCGACGTAGATCTATCACGCGATGCAAAAGGCGAACGTTCTCGGAGAGGTTGTCTTCATCGAGTTGGAACGGTGGTGTTACGGAGGGGTTCAGAATCTCGATGTCGTGACAAAGAATTTCGATCTCGCCAGAGGCCAGGTTGGCGTTGGTCGTGCCGGACGGGCGCGGACGTACCTTGCCCGTAATTTTCAGGCAGAACTCGTTGCGGACGGATTCGGCGATGGCAAAGGAGCTGGCCCGATCCGGGTCGCACACGATCTGTGTCAGGCCTTCGCGGTCGCGAAGATCAATAAAGATAACGCCGCCGTGATCGCGACGGCGATGAGCCCAACCGCACAGGGTGACGATTTGCCCGTCTAGGGAGGCGTTGAGTTGTCCGCAATAATGGGTACGCATGAAGCTTTCCGGTTGATTCAGGTGTTGGTAATGACTCGAGGGTGTGGATGTGGCGCGACGACGCCCATCGAGATAATGTATTTGAGCGCTTCGTCGACACTCATTTCGAGCTCGATGACATCCTTTGCTGGGAACATCAGGAAGAAACCGGATGTCGGATTCGGTGTTGTCGGAACGTACACGCTGACGTGTGCACCAGAGAGGTGATTGATAATGTCACCACCAGGTTGCCCTGTCTGAAAAGCAATTGTCCAACAACCCTGGTGGGGGTACTGAACAAGCAGTGCCTTGCGAAAGGCGTTGCCGTTAGGAGAAAAAAGCGTGTCGGAAACCTGCTTGACGCTGTTGTAGACGGAATTGACGACGGGGATACGCGCTAATATTTTTTCCGACCAAACGACAAGTTTTTGGCCAATGAAATTGGCAGCAAGCAAGCCGGTGAACAGGATCATGGCGAGCGTCAATACGGCGCCTGCCCCCGGAATGGCAAATCCTACGAGATGTTCCGGATGCATGCCCACGGGGAGCAGTCGCAACGATTGATCAAGGGTGCTAATGATCATCGATAATACCCAGCCCGTGATGACCAGCGGGACCCAGATCAGAAGTCCAGTGATGAAATAGCGTTTGATTAGTTGGCCGCGCATGGTGAGCTACATCCTTCCCCTGTCTGGCAGGGAGGCGATGCTTCGGCTTTCTTTCCTCCGCCCTTGAAGTCAGTGGCGTACCAGCCGCTGCCCTTGAGCTGGAAGCCTGCGGCAGAGAGTAGTTTGCAATAGCTATCCTTGCCACACTCCGGGCAAGTGGTGAGCTGCGGGTCACTCATCTTTTGCAGATGTTCTTTCTGGTAGCCGCAGGAGTCACAGCGATATTCGTAAATCGGCACGGGAGTCCTCCAAAACCTTGAATTATAACTGAGAGTCTTGGTTGGCTATATCAGGTTAACCACCCGAATTTTCAACCAATCAGGTTCAGGTAGCTGTGCGTAATCTGCGTGCCCCAAAACAATGCGATTACGCCTGCTGCGGCAAGGTAGGGGCCAAAAGGAATGGGAGCATTTCGGCCGTGGCGGGTGGCAATGATAAGTGTGATGCCAACGATAGCGCCGACCACTGAAGATAGCAGGATGATCGCCGGCAGCATTTGCCAGCCAAGCCATGCGCCGAGTGCGGCGAGTAGTTTGAAGTCGCCGTAGCCCATCCCTTCCTTGCCGGTTGCTAGTTTGAAGAGCCAGAACACGCTCCACAGCGCCAGGTAGCCGAGCATCGTTCCGGTGACTGCAGACGAAATATCCGTGTAGGTTGCCCAGAGATTGAAGCCAAGGCCAAGCCAGATCAAGGGTAGGGTAATAGAGTCTGGCAGTAGCTGGGTGTCGAGATCGATGCCAGATAGGGCAATAAGGGCCCAGATCAGTACAAGCGCACCGAGCGTTTGTATAGTGGGGCCGAAGTGCCAGGCCGCGTATGCGGAAAGCAGTCCTGTCAATGTTTCTACAATAGGATAGCGGGGTGATATTCTGGTGCCGCATCCAGAGCATTTCCCCTTTAGTATCAGTATATAGCTGATTATCGGGATGTTCTCCAGCGCGGTAATTTGATGCCCACAATTGGGGCAGCGAGAGCGGGGCCTTGCCAGAGATAGCGGCTCTCCCGCAGCAGACACCGTTTCTCCCCTTAATTCGGAACATTGTGCCAGCCAATCCTGCTCCATTATTTTTGGCAGACGGTGAATCACCACGTTGAGAAAGCTACCCACGCACAAGCCGAGTAGCCCGGCGGCGACCGCCAAGCCGCCCAAAGATTCCGGAAGCATTAGACGACAGAGCCTAGCTTGAAAATTGGCAGATACATGGCAACGACCATACCGCCAATAAGCGTACCCAAAATAACCATAATCATTGGTTCCATAAGGCTGGACATAGCTTCTACGGCATCATCCACTTCCGCCTCAAAAAAATCGGCGACTTTGGAAAGCATGGAGTCGAGAGCCCCTGATTCTTCACCAATGGAAACCATTTGTGTCACCATGTTGGGGAAGAGATTGACGTTCTGCATTGCTGTAGTGAGATTGGTGCCAGAGGATACTTCGCTCTGGATTTGTCGTGTGGCGACTTTATAAACATGGTTGCCAGCCGCACCACCTACTGATTCAAGTGACTCGACCAGCGGCACACCCGCAGCGAACATGGTTGCCAGTGTTCTCGTCCATCGGGCAATGACCGACTTGCGAACTATGTCGCCAAATACTGGCATTCTGAGGAGTAAGCGATCCATTGCCATTTGAACCTTTTCCGAGCGCTTCCAGCTTTCGAAAAAGGCATAAAACCCGATTCCAATGGCGCCGAATATGGCCCACCAATAGGCAACAAAAAAATCTGAAATTGCGATGACAAATAATGTTGGTGCAGGCAGGTCGGCACCAAAGCTTTTAAAGACGTCTTTGAAGGCCGGGATCACAAAGATCATGATGACTGCAGTGATGATAAAAGCGACCACAATGACTGAAATTGGGTAAAACAGCGCCGATTTAATTTTTCCTTTGATCGCCTGGATTTTTTCTTTGTAGGTAGCCAATCGGTCAAGCAGCGTATCGAGAATGCCAGCCTGCTCACCTGCCGCGACTAGGTTGCAGTAAAGCGCATCGAATTGCAGCGGGAACTTTCGGAAGGCTTGAGAGAGCGAGCTGCCTGTTTCGACGTCCGATTTGATGTCGAGGAGCAATTTTCCAACGGCCGGGTTGGAGTGGCCGCGACCAACAATATCGAATGATTGCAACAACGGAACGCCTGACTTCATCATGGTGGCAAGCTGGCGTGTGAACAAGGCGATATCCTTATCGGTAATTTTTCCCCCGGTTTTGAAGCGGACCTTCTTGACTTTCGCATTGGTGATACCTTGCCGGCGTATCGTGGTTTGTACGACTGATTCGCTGGCAGCGCGCATTTCTCCACGTACGGATTTGCCATCCTTGTTTTTGCCTTCCCACAGGAAGGTGCTCTCCTTGACTGCCGAGGCTTTAGATCTTGCGGCGGTAGCCATATTTTTCCCTTTTCTTCATTAGGCGTTGGTGGTGCTCAACACTTCATCAAGCGACGTCATGCCCTGTTTTACTTTCAGTAGTCCAGACTCTCGCAAATCTTTAACCCCTTCAACTTTTGCCTGAACTGCCAGATCAAGTGCCGATGCGCCACTCATGATAAGTCGCTGCATTGCCTCGGAAATGGGCATGACCTGATAGATGCCAACCCGTCCCTTGTAGCCCGTACCTTTGCAGCGGTCACAACCGCCTGGGCCGAACAGTGTCCAGGAGCCATCCAGATCTTCAGGCTTGTAGCCCGCATCGAGTAGCGCCTGTTCCGGTATGGTGATTGGCTTTTTGCAGGTGCACAAGCGGCGCGCAAGGCGCTGCGCGGTGATCAATAGGACGCTGGATGCGATATTGAACATGGGAACGCCCATATTCATCAGGCGAGTCAGTGTCTGTGGTGCATCATTGGTGTGCAGCGTCGAAAGCACCAAGTGGCCAGTTTGGGCTGCTTTGATCGATATTTCCGCGGTTTCAAGGTCACGGATTTCGCCAACCATGATGATATCCGGATCCTGCCGCAGGAATGCCTTCAGCGCCACAGGGAAGGTCAAACCGGCTCGGTCATCAACGTTCACTTGGTTGATGCCGGCTAAATTGATTTCGGCCGGATCTTCAGCGGTTGAAATATTGATGCCATCCTTGTTCAGGATGTTCAGGCAGGTATAGAGCGATACCGTTTTTCCTGAACCGGTTGGGCCGGTTACCAGGATCATCCCATAGGGCCGGCCAATGGCTTCCATGAGCACGGCCTTTTGTTCCGGTTCGTAGCCCAGAGCCTCGATGCCCAGCGTTGCCGAACTGGGGTCGAGAATACGCATGACGATTTTTTCGCCTTGCAAGGTAGGCAGGGTGCTGACACGAAAATCGATAGCGCGATTCTTCGAAAGAACCAAGCGCATTCTGCCATCTTGTGGCACACGCTTTTCGGCGATGTTCAGGCGGGAAATTACCTTGATGCGCGAGGCGATTTTTTCTTTGATCGCCAGCGGCGGCGTGGCTATTTCACGCAGAATGCCGTCGACCCGGAAACGGATTCGGTAGAACTTTTCGTAAGGTTCGAAGTGGATGTCCGATGCCCCATCATTGATGGCATCAAGCAGCATTTTCTGGATGAATTTGACGACCGGTGCGTCATCAATGTCCTGGCCTGCCGCTTCATCTGCTTTGGCGACGGCCTCTTCGTCAAGAAAATCAAGATTGATGTCCTCGCTGGTAAAACTCTTGAGCGCGTCCGCAGCAGATTCAGCGTACTTGCTAACAAGCGGGGCAAGCTTTGATTGCTCAACGACAATGGGGTCTACCGCCAGCCCTGTCTGAAAGCGGATTTCATCCAGCGCCCGCAGGTTGGTTGGGTCAGCAATCGCCACCGAAAGGCGATTGCCTCGCTTGTTCAGCGGAATAACCTTGTGGGTCGCAATCAGTTTGCGGTCTATCGCATCGACAGGGATGTGCGCTTCGTCGAAAGCCGCCAAATCCAGCAACGGGTAGCCAAAGGTATCCGCAACAAACCGGGCTATATCCAGCGCACCGGCTTTCTGGCTGGTGATGATTTGTTCGATTAGCGAGGTCTTGTTGCTATGTGCCTGCGCCAGCAATTGTTCCGCCTCTGACTCCTGGAGTTTCCCGGCTTGTACGAGCGCCCTTGCCAGGCCGCCGAGTGGAGGATTTTGAGGAGTTGCTGCCATTGATCGATGTCAAATGCCGATTAGATCGGTTGATAATGCTACGCAGGCGGCCGTTTGTAAAGGCTGGGACTTTGTTAGCGGGTTTCTGGCCGGAAAATGCGCACAGTGACCACGCTTCTGTCCTGTGTTTGAAGAACCTCTACCGCAACGCCGGCGAGCTTGATGCTTGTTCCTGATTCCGGAATGTCCTGAAAATGCTCGAGAATCAAGCCGTTTAGTGTTTTTGGACCGTCAATAGGAAAATCCAGTCCAAGCATGCGGTTGAGACTGCGCAGGGGGCGTGCGCCCTCAACGATGGCGTCCCCTGCGGGAGACCAGCCTAGTTGCTGATCCAGTCCGGGTAGCGAGGTCGTGAAATCGCCCACGAATTCTTCAATGATGTCTTCGAGCGTCAGGAGGCCGAGTATTTCGCCGTATTCGTCGACGACAAAGCCGATGCGCTGGTGGTTTTCCTGAAAAAACGCCAGCTGTGAAAATACCGGAGTGCCGGCGGGTATGTAATACGGGGATTGAAGCTGTTGAAGTAGCGCCGCTTCGTCAAAATCAGGGTCGCCCAGATTTGCAAGGAGGCGCCGGACAGGCAATATGCCGATCAATTGGTCCAGCGATTCGCGGCACACCGGCAGTCGGCTGTGGTGACTTGTTGCGAGTTGCGTGCGGACTTCTTCCCACTGCTGGTCGAGGTCCAGTATCTCGATATTGCCGCGAGGGGTCATGACGTCCTCGACAGTAATATTGTTGAGCTCAAATAGACTGGAGAGTATTGCGTGGTGCTTCTTGGGCATGAGATGCGCGGATTCAAGGACCAGGCTGCGCAATTCCTCGGGTGATAGCTTGGCTTCTTCATGCGTGGCGCTGGGGGCAAGGCGAACGGTTTTCAGCAAAGCCATCACGAAGAGGTTGACGAACCAAATGATGGGAAAAGCAAGGCGAAGCAGCGGAGTCAGGACGTAGCTCAATATTGGCGCCAAGCGGTCAGCATGCGTGGCACAAATGACTTTGGGGGAAATCTCTGCTAAAACCAGCAGGGTGAAAGTGATGCACAGCGTGCCAATTTCGAGTGCGTACTTTGATTGCCCGAAAAGGGCCAGTGCGATGTAGCCGGTGAGCGTTGCCGCAGCTGCATTGAACAGCGTGTTGCCGAGCAGGATGAGTCCGAGTAGTTTGTCCGTTTGCGCCAGGAGCACGAGTGCCAGTTTTGCGCCGCGATGGCCATTTTGTGCTGCGTACCTTAAACGGTAACGATTGGCTGCCATCATGGCGGTTTCGGATCCGGAGAAAATACCCGAAAGGATGACGAGCACAAAAAGCGCCCCAAGCATTGCTGACAGCGGTAAGTCGGTCATTGTTTTTGGTTAGACTCGGCCCAGGATAACTTCAGCGACAAAGCGGCTGCCGACGTAAGCCAGAATCAGCAGCGCAAAGCCGGCCAAGGTCCAGCGTAAGGCGCGTTTTCCGCGCCAACCCCAGACGTGACGTCCGACGAGTAGCGTTGCGAAAATGCCCCATGAGGCAAAAGCGAACAGGGTCTTATGATCGACCGTTAGCGGCTTTCCAAAAAGTGCTTCGGAGAAGAGGACGCCACTTCCGACAGTCAGTGTCAGAAGAATGAAGCCAATCAGCAACATCCGGAAAAGCAGCTTTTCCATCGTGAGCAGTGGTGGCAAACTGCTGAGACTCCGTTTGACTGATCGGTTATGCAGTGCCCTTTCGCTAAAGCCCATGAAAATGGCGTGTAACGCGGAGAGTGTCAGCAGGCTATAGGCCAGCATGGCGGCAAGAAAGTGGAGCTTGAACCCGGTTGCGCTGGCATTTGCAACCAAGTGAACATTTGGAAATGCAATCGGCAATGCGGTGCATACTGCGGCTAATGGCAGAACCATGGGTTGCATGCCTTCCATTCGCGCCATGAAGCTTTCCAGCCAGTAAATCAGTACGGCCAGCCACATCATCAGGGACAGCGCGAAACTAAACGAGAAGCGCATGCCGACATCTGCAAACAATGCATCGTAGAGGCCCGCTGCGTGAATCCCGAGCGCAACAGCAATGGCAATACGCTCCCATGTTTGCATGGGACACGCGACGCACTGGTTTTCTCCCTCACGCCAGCGGGTGTTCCAGAAATGGAAGCCAAGTGCGCCATAAAGCAGGGCGGCGAGAATGTGCGGCAGAAGCTGAATTACAATATCAACCATCCTTAGATTCTACTAGAAGCCCAACTGACATGCTCGATAACCTGACCAATCGCCTTGCTCGCGTCATGAAGACGCTGAAGGGCGAAGCTCGCCTGACTGAATCCAATATTTCCGATGCCTTGCGAGAAGTGCGCATGGCGCTGCTGGAGGCCGATGTAGCCTTGCCGGTGGTCAAGGATTTTATCGCCGCCGTGAAGGAAAAGGCGGTGGGCGAGGCGGTCATCGGGTCGTTGAGTCCTGGCCAGGCGCTGATCGGTGTAGTTCATGCCGAGTTGACCAAGATCATGGGCGATGCCCATGAGGGCATCAATTTCAATACTCAGCCGCCGGCGATTGTGTTGATGGCCGGTTTGCAGGGGGCGGGCAAGACGACCACGGTCGGTAAGCTGGGTAAGTTCCTCAAGGAAAATCACAAGAAAAAGGTGTTGGTGGTGTCCTGTGACGTTTATCGTCCAGCCGCCATCGAGCAATTGAAGTCGGTGGCCGGGCAGGCGGGTGTTGATTTCTTCCCCTCGACCATCGGCGAGAAGCCGGAAGCGATTGCGCTGGCAGCGCTGGATTGGGCCAAGCGCCATTATCACGACGTGTTGCTGGTCGATACCGCGGGTCGTCTCGCAGTCGACGAGGAAATGATGGCCGAAATCAAACGGCTGCATGCGGCGATCAATCCGGTCGAAACGTTGTTCGTGGTCGATGCGATGTTGGGCCAGGATGCGGTCAATACCGCCAAGGCTTTCAACGAGACGCTGCCGCTGACCGGCGTGGTGCTGACCAAGCTGGACGGTGATGCGCGCGGTGGTGCCGCCTTGTCTGTGCGTCATATCACTGGCAAGCCGATCAAGTTTGCCGGTGTCGGCGAAAAGCTGGCCGGACTTGAGGCTTTCCATCCTGAACGCATGGCGTCCCGCATCTTGGGCATGGGCGACGTGCTGTCGCTGATTGAGGATGCCCGCAAGGGTTTGGACGAGGAAAAGGCCGTTGCATTCGCCAAGAAGCTGAAATCCGGCAAGGGTTTTGACCTGAATGACTTCAAGGAACAGATCGCCCAGATGCGCAACATGGGCGGCTTGTCGGCGTTGATGGACAAGATGCCGGCGCAGATCGCCCAAATGGCCGGTCAGCTGCCGGCTGGGGCCGAGAACAAGATGATTGGCCGGGTCGAGGGCATCATCAATTCAATGACGCCGCTAGAGCGCTCGAAGCCGGAACTGATCAAGGCCAGCCGCAAGCGCCGCATTGCCATGGGGGCGGGCGTGCAGGTGCAGGAGGTCAATCGACTCCTCAATCAATTTGAGCAGTCGCAGAAAATGATGAAAATGATGAGCAAGGGTGGCATGGGCAAGCTGATGCGCGGCATGAAAGGTATGCTGCCCGGTATGCGTTGATTTTGTTTTTGGCTATTTTTCCCGGTTGACCGCGGGATTGCTGCGGTCAACGGAAAAAAGCCAAAAAATTCAATTATTGCCCAGCCTGTGCTAGGCGGGCAGGGCTGTTGTAATTCCATTGGTTCTGCCAGGCGGCGCGAACCATGTTGGGATATTCTGGCTTGCCCAAGCTGCCGTTGTATCGGCCGAGGGCGCGGAAATAGTCGCCTTTTTCGATATCCAGATAGTGACGCAGGATGGTGCAGCCATAGCGTAGGCTAGTCCGCAGGTCGAAGAGCGAGTCGTCCGGCCGGCCGATTATTTTCACCCAGAATGGCATGACCTGCATGTAGCCACGCGCACCGGCTGAAGACACCGCGTATTTGCGGAATCCGGATTCAACCTGCATCAGGCCAAGTACCAATTGCGGGTCAAGTCCGGCACGCGTAGCTTCGTAATGAACGCTACGCAGTAGATCGAGGCGGTACTCTCGGTTTGGAATCCGTTTTGCCAGTCGGGGCGACATGGCAGTTAGCCAGTCAACGGCTTCCATGGGGGTCTTGAATGAACTGACCGAGGGCCGGGAGTCCGACACGGCTTTATGGAGCGCGGCCTGTACGCTGGCCGAAAGCGGTTCGTACTTTTGCGCGCCGGCGAAAGCTGCCGACGCGCCCAACAAGCAACAGGCCGCTATCAGGCGGCGCACAACTTTCCCTTGAGGGAGGCGACAGCATCGGCTTGGGCAATCATGGTCGCCTCAGCGTCCCGCCGTCCCTTGTATTCAAGCTGGCCTTCCTTCAGGCCGCGCTCGCCGATGACGACGCGATGCGGAATACCGATCAGTTCCATGTCGGCAAACATGACGCCCGGTCGTTCGTTGCGGTCATCGAGCACGACATCGACCCCGGCCGCCTTCAGTTCGCCGTAAAGCTGGTCGGCCGCGGCCTTGACGGCTTCGCTCTTGTAGTAGCCCATGGGCACCAGGCACACTTCGAATGGCGCGATGGCCGGGGGCAGGACGATGCCCTTGTCGTCGTTGCCCTGTTCGATGGCGGCGCCGACGATGCGCGAAACGCCGATACCGTAGCAGCCCATTTCCATGATCTGGCTCTTGCCGTTTTCGTCCAGATAGGCGCAGTTCAGCGCCTGGGCGTATTTCTGGCGGAGCTGGAAAATATGGCCGACTTCAATGCCGCGCAGGATTTCTAGCGTGCCTTGACCGTCCGGCGACGGGTCGCCAGCGACGACATTGCGGATATCAGCCACTTCCGGTTCGGGCAGGTCGCGGCCGAAATTGACGCCGGTCAGGTGGAACCCGGCTTCATTCGCGCCGCAGACGAAGTCACTCATGGCGGCAACGCTGCGGTCTGCAAAAATAGCCACTTTTTTCCGGTCGACCGCAGCAGGCCCGATATAGCCGGGTTTACAGCCGAGATACTCCTCAACTTCAGCTTCGGTGGCAAAACGGAAGGGCGCGATGGCGGCAAGCTTACTGGCCTTGATCTCGTTCAGTTCATGATCGCCGCGTAGCAGTAAAAGCGCGAAAGTTGTGCTGCCATCTTCCTTTTCACTGAAAACCGCGATGGATTTGACGATCTTCGCCAGCGGCACGGAGAGGAGTTCCGCGACATCGGCGCAAGCCATCTTGCCCGGCGTTGCAATTTTGTCCACTGGTTGGGTGGCCGCGCCTCGCTGAGCGGATGGGGCGAGCGCCTCAGCCAGTTCGATATTGGCCGCGTAGTCAGAGTTTGGACAATAGGCAATATCGTCTTCCCCCGAGTCTGCCAATACATGGAACTCATGCGAGCCAGTGCCGCCGATCGAGCCTGTATCGGCCGCAACAGCACGGAATTTCAGGCCAAGGCGCGTGAAGATACGGCTGTACGTTTCATACATGTTGCCGTACTCACGCTTCAAGTCGTCGAAGGATGAATGGAAGGAGTAGCCGTCTTTCATCAGGAATTCGCGGCCACGCATGACGCCGAAGCGGGGGCGAATTTCGTCGCGGAACTTGCTCTGGATTTGATAGAGATGGATCGGTAGTTGGCGATAGCTCTTCACGTCGCGTCGAACGACATCCGTAATCACCTCTTCATGCGTCGGGCCAATGACAAATTCGCGCTGGTGGCGGTCCTTGAAACGCAGTAATTCCGGGCCATATTGCTCCCAACGGCCTGATTCCTGCCACAGTTCGGCAGGTTGCACCGCTGGCATCAGCAGCTCAAGGGCGCCGGCATTGTTCATCTCCTCACGCACAATGTTTTCGACCTTGCGCAGCACGCGCAGGCCCAGTGGCATCCATGTGTAAATGCCTGCCGCAGCGCGCTTGATGTAGCCCGCGCGAAGCATCATTTTCTGGCTGATAACTTCTGCGTCGGCCGGGGCTTCCTTGAGGGTGCTGAAAAAGAACTGCGAAGTGCGCATGGAATGCTCTTGAATTCGTTGGGAAACCTCGATTTTACACGGTCTCGCGGCTTTGCAAGCGGACGCCCTTTGTGAAAGAATCGGGGTAACTATTAATTTTTGCAGGATATCTATGCTCGACCGTGAAGGCTATCGCCCGAACGTCGGCATCATTCTTTGTAACGCGAAAAACGAGGTTTTCTGGGGCAAGCGCATACGTGAACATTCCTGGCAGTTTCCACAAGGTGGCATAAAGCGCGGCGAAACGCCCGAAGAAGCCATGTTTCGTGAACTGCATGAGGAGGTCGGGCTTTTGCCTGAGCACGTGCGTATCCTGGGGCGAACCAAAGGTTGGTTGCGTTATGAAGTGCCGACACACTGGATCAAGCGCGAATGGCGTGGATCCTACAAAGGCCAGAAACAGATCTGGTTCTTGCTACGCTTGATAGGGCGCGACACTGATGTCAGTTTGCGCGCTACCAATAAACCGGAATTTGATGCTTGGCGCTGGAACGATTACTGGATTCCGCTGGATGCCGTGATCGAGTTCAAGCGCAGCGTTTACGAGCAGGCGCTCAATGAACTTGTCCGCTTCGTGGATTTTGACCGCAAGGCTGCAAGGCAAAAACGGCTTGGTGGCGCTAGTTTGGATGCCGAAGCTTCTGCTTCGCATGAGGATTGACCATGTCATTTGTTCGTCGCTTGCTTTGTTTGTCGGTGCTCGCGTTATCGGTTTCGTCGGCACTTGCTGACTTTGACGAAGATTACGAAAGCAGTGTTTGGACGGAGATTGAGGTTCAGCTGCCGGATTCGCCCAAGCCAGAAAACCTGCTGCCGTTCTATGTCAGCGCGGCAACCGAGAATAAGTTTTTTGTCGATGGCTCCACGTTGAAGGTGGGTAGCGATGGTGTCGTGCGCTACGTCTTGCTGGTTGTCTCTTCCCAGGGTGTGAAAAATGTCACCTTCGAAGGAATGCGCTGCGAGACCCGCGAGCGTCGGATATATGCTTCCGGTCGCTCCAGCGGGAAATGGTCCAAGGCGCGAAATAACGAATGGGTCCGTATTCAAGAAGCGTCCGCCAATCGCCAGCATGCGGTATTGTTCCAAGACTATTTCTGTCCGTTTGGCATCATGGTGCGTGATGCTGCCGAGGCTCGGAATGCATTGGTTCTGGGCGGGCATCCGGATATCAGGCATTGAACTTATGTCACCAGATCAATTAATTCTTGAGTTTGACCGGGCGCTACGTACGATTTTCAGTCATGCGCGCAGTGTGCGTCCTATTCCGGGAAATGCGTGCCCGGACGTGGAGTTGGATGCCGAGCAGAAACGTCACGTTATCGGCCTGATGCGCATCAATCACTGTGGCGAAATATGCGCCCAGGCCCTCTATCAAGGGCAGGCATTGACTTCGCGGGATCCTGGGATCAGGGATGCCTTGAAGGGGGCCGCTGATGAGGAAACCGAGCACTTGGCCTGGACTGAGCAGCGGATTGCCGAGCTTGGTGGGCGCAAGAGCCTGTTAAATCCACTCTGGTATATCGGTTCGCTTTCCTTGGGGTTGGCTGCTGGTACCCTTGGCGACAAATGGAATCTTGGCTTTCTTGCCGAGACCGAGCGACAAGTTGAGGCGCATCTCGATAGTCACTTGCTCAGCTTGCCGGCAGAAGATGAGCGTTCGCGGGCTATCGTAGATCGAATGCGACTCGACGAAATACAGCATGCAGAAACGGCAATTCACCACGGCGCAGCGGAGCTTCCCGCGCCTGTCAAAATGGCGATGAAACTGGCAGCCAAGGTTATGACCCGGGCTGCCTACCGTATTTAGCGTTTGGATGGGGGTTCAGGCTTCTTCAATGATCTCGAAGTCGTGAGTGATTTGTGCTGTTTTGCCGATCATGATTGAAGCGGAGCAGTATTTGTCTTTTGATAGCTCAATGGCGCGTGCAACAGCATCCGCTTTGAGTTGCTTTCCTTTGACGCGGTAATGAAAGTGAATGTGCGTGAATACCTTTGGGTCGCTCTCGGCACGCTCTGCTTTCAGGCTGACATCGCAGCCACTGACAGCGTGACGCCCCTTTTTTAGAATCAAAACAACATCGAAGGCGGTGCACCCGCCCGTGCCCGCCAGTACCAGCTCCATGGGCCGTAGTCCGATGTTCCGCCCTCCTGCCTCGGGGGCGCCATCCATTACCACGGCGTGACCGCTGCCTGTCTCCGCAACAAACGCCATTCCTGCGTCGTTGCCCATCCACCTAACCATGCATTCCATAGTTCCCTCCTTGCAAGAGCGTGAATTCTAACGGATGTGGATATGTCAGAGATCGAGGTTGCACCGCCAATATTGCTGCAATGCAACAATATTGGCGGTAAAGTGGCGCATATATAAAGGTGTTGATAATTTATTTATAGGTAAATCAATACTAATTTATTCGTAATTTAACTTAATTAACAATTGCTTGATATCGATTTGTAACATTTATTTGTGCATCAGAATATAAATGATGCGTCGCACAAATATTGGTTGCGTACTTCTTGTTGTTTGGGCAGAATGGAAATCGTACGAACTGTGGTGGCCAATCAAAGATAGGTTCCTTGGTTCAGCTTTGTCTCCTCCACCCTCCTCCTTTGGTGTGGATTTAACGCGGCTCGCAGAGCCGCGTTTTTTTTGTTCCGCATATGTGGCTGTGGTCGGAAAGTTATTGACACTTTGCGCCAGAGTCGACTAGAATCCGCGCCTTTCTCCAATCTGCGCCCAAATTTTTCAGGACGGCACACTTATATGAAAACGTTTTCCGCCAAGCCACATGAGGTGAAGCGCGAGTGGTTTGTGGTAGACGCCACAGACAAGGTGCTCGGCCGCCTCGCAACCGAAATTGCTCGTCGCCTACGTGGCAAGCACAAGGCTATTTATACACCGCACGTTGACACTGGTGATTTCATCGTTGTTACCAACGTGGACAAGATCACTGTTACCGGTAATAAAGCCGAAGATAAGAAATATTATCGTCACTCGGGTTATCCGGGCGGTATTTACGAAACGAACTTCAAGAAGATGCAGCAGCGTTTTCCGGGGCGCGCTTTGGAAACTGCCGTCAAGGGTATGTTGCCAAAGGGTCCGCTGGGGTATGCCATGCTCAAGAAGCTGAAGTGCTACGCTGGCGAACAGCATCCTCACACCGCCCAGCAGCCGCAGGCTCTGGAAATCTAAGGGGTCATCATGGCTGAAAGTTATTTTTACGGGACTGGTCGTCGCAAGAGTGCAGTTGCCCGAGTGTTCATGAAGCGTGGATCCGGCGCCATCGTTGTAAATGGCAAGCCGATTGATCAGTTCTTCTCCCGTGAAACCGGCCGCATGATCGTGCGTCAGCCGCTGGTTCTGGTGGAGCAGCTGAGTGGTTTCGATATCAAGGTTAATGTTATAGGTGGTGGCGAGTCTGGCCAAGCCGGTGCAGTACGCCATGGTATTACTCGTGCCCTGATTGAGTACGATGCAGCATTGAAGCCCGCGTTGTCTAAAGCAGGTTTTGTTACTCGCGATGCACGCGAAGTCGAGCGTAAGAAGGTCGGTTTCCATAAAGCGCGTCGCCGCAAGCAGTTCTCCAAGCGCTAATACGCGCTACAACGAAAAGCCGCCCTTGGGCGGCTTTTTTTTGGGGGGACGATATCGTGTGGCTCGATCTAAAGCGGCTGATGATAGTGTTGCTAAATCGCCCGGTGGCTTTCTCGGTGATTCATATTGAGGCACTATTACGAATTTGAGTGTGCTGTTAATCGTCAATTGTGGCGATACTGGTTGCTGGTGCTTTTCAGGGCTTACTTCGGGTGAATGGTGAGTAATGCGAAATAGATGTCTGGATGTGATGAATCAATGGTGTTATGCCGACTCCTGCCGTCACCTTGAAGCTTAGGCGGTTCAGGCGTAATTTTGGGATTATGGCGCCGAAAGTGGTTGTACGGGGTCATGTGCCTTGGTACCTCCTTGCGCTCCCAATTGTGCTGTTGGCACTCTTGTTAGGGCTTGGTGGGTGGATGGTCGCCCAGCGGAGTCAGGCGGGAGTTCTGGAGCAGGAGGTGGATGGCCTTCGTCAGCAATTGCTGACGCAGCGGGAGGAGTTGGCTCTTCTGCGGTCAACGGCCGGAACGGGTCAAAATGCGGTAAATATCGAGCGGGCTACCCAGCAGCAGTTGCTTGGTCGGCTTCAGGTGCTCGAGAGCCAAAACGCTGCCCTGAAGGAAGATGTTCTTTTATTCGAGCGTTTGATTCCGCTTGCGGGTGAGGGGGCTTCGGTTCGGGTCGAAAATTTCCGAGTTGTGGCTGAGGAAAATGGCCGCTATCGCTACCGGCTACTGATAGTGTTTCAGCCTGATCGGCAGACCACAGAGTTTCGCGGACGACTTCAGTTGGCGGTAACCTATCGTCATGCTGGCAAGGAGCGGAATTTGCTATTGCCAAGGAAGCAGGATAGTTCTGCCGAGTATTTGGTTGAAACTAAACATTTTCTCCGTAGGGAGGGGGGGTTTGAGTTGCCTCAGGAGGGCGAATTGCTTGGTGTTGAGGCTAGGGTTCTCCAGGGTGATACACTGAGATCCAAGCGTTTGGCTCAATTGTAGGAGAGGTCTGCATGTTTGGGAAAAAAAGTGAAAACAAGCCTCATGGGCGGATTGATAGTCTGATTGGTGCGGGCACTCGAGTTGAAGGAACTGTTTATTTCACCGGTGGTTTGCGGGTTGACGGGGAGGTCAAGGGGAGTATTCATGCCGCAGAGGGGGCATCGTCTTCCACCTTGGTACTCAGTGAACATGCGCGTGTCGAAGGAGCCGTAGGTGTGGCCCATTTGGTAACTAATGGCACTGTTGTAGGCCCGGTTGCTGTCAGTGAATCACTAGAAATGCAGTCGAAAGCTCGAATAATCGGCGATGTCGAATATGCGTCGATCGAAATGCATCAGGGGGCCGTGATAGAAGGGCGTTTGCTTCATTCTGTTGGAAATCCAACGGAACTAAAACTGGCGACTTCCGCCTAATATATTGACCGTTAACGTGTGGACTCGCATAATTTCGCACAAATTTTTTCAGGAGTATTCCTCATGAACGCAGTTACAGATGTTGCTAGTCCCTTTGTTTTTACCGATAGCGCAGCCGGGAAGGTTAAGGAGCTGATTGAAGAGGAGGGTAATCCGAGTCTCAAATTGCGCGTATTCGTTACCGGTGGAGGCTGTTCCGGCTTTCAGTATGGTTTTACCTTTGATGAAGAGGTAAATGAAGACGACACAACCTTGGAGAAGAATGGTGTGACCCTGTTGATTGATCCGATGAGCTATCAGTACTTAGTTGGGGCGGAAATTGACTATAGCGAAGGGCTTGAGGGGTCGCAGTTTGTTATACGTAATCCGAACGCAACTTCAACTTGCGGTTGTGGATCGTCATTCTCTGCTTGATTAGATTGAATGCTATTAAAAAGGCTATGTACCCATAGCATGTTGAACTCCATCGATCCCCAAAGCGGCACGGAGGAAATCGTCAGAGGAAATATCGCGGTCGTGTCGCTCAATCAATCGTCGCCAGCCCAGATAGTTACCCAAGTAGCGGGTGGCGACGCCGTGGAAGCGGCGTATCCATTCCTTGAGTCGGCTATCGTAGGCATTGACGTTCTGCACATGATAGACCCCCGCCACAACACGCTGACCAGCAGCCAGATTGACCGGCCGGTGGGTGATACCCATTTCTTTGGCAACAGCCGCCAGCGCCTTTTCTCCGTCGGTGCACAGAATGACATCGGTCGCCAAAAGCGGCTTGAGCACCGCCCCGAGGTGTGCCTTATCGGCCTTCTCCAGGATGAAGTCTGCGGTGTTGCCGGTACGATCCCGGCAAATCAGGACAGCGGTCTGTTCTTCCGACAGGCCGCGCTTACTGGCTTTGCCGCCCCGCTTGCGGGGAGCACGACTCAAACCTTGTCTTCTGCCCTTCTGTGACTCAAGGAAATACGTCTCATCGGCTTCAGCAATGCCCGCCAGGCTGATCGCCTGCTGACCATTGGGCAAGTTCAGGAAGCGGTGGCGCCAGCGGAATGCCGTGTTGGGATGAATCCCCACCGCAGCGGCACTTTTGCGGATGCTCGTCCCCTCAGCCAGCTGTTTCGCATAGTCCATCCATTTCGCTTTGTGCCGAAGTCCTGCTAGCGGTGTGTCAGTCAGGGCGTTGAAAGTCGCTCGACAGGCGTTGCAGCGATAACGTTGCAAGCCATTGGCGAACCCCCAGCGGGAAACCTGCTCGTGTGCGCAATGCGGACAGTGCGGCTTCTCGGTCATCCGGGTCTCAACCACTTGGTAGGACGCCGACTCCTGCGCCGCCGGTTGCAGCCGATCCATCAAGACTTGCCGCTGGTGCGGCGTCAATTCCTTCAACGCACTCGACAGTTTCCGGAAATCATTGGGCTTCATCGCAACACCTATCCGATTGATTCAGATAACTTTGTTATAGACCAACATGCAAAGATTACATAGCCATTAAAAAGCGGCGCGAGCCGTTTTTTTTGGTATTCCGAAAAGTGGGGTCGGGATTCTCTGAGCACCCTTCTGTTTTTATGAGTTAGGTTGTAAGGGGCTGTTCACGATCAATTGCATGTCGTAAACCGGGGCATGAGAAAGAGAGACCCCTGTGACATCAGCAAGGAAGCGTTTGAGGAGATCAGACCCTTGCTGGAAAGCGTCCGCAAGCAGACCAAACCGCGAACGGTTGATTTATACGAGGTGTTCTGCGGCGTGCTGTATTTGCTCAAGAGTGGCTGCCAGTGGCGGATGTTGCCGAGTGAATATCCGAAATGGCGAACGGTGCACGCCTACTTGGCCAAGTGGAGCGAGCTTGCTCCAGACGGTTTTAGTGTCCTGGAACGGGCTTTAAAAAATGTGCTTGGCGAGGTTCGTAAAAGACTGGGGCGCAAATCTTAGAGGGGCTTTTTGATCGTCGACGTACGGAGCGTCAAGAATACCGATAGTGCGGGCGAGAAAGGCTACGACGCTGGCGATGTCCCCCCGTTTTCAGTATCAGTAGGACTTTAGATTCCGGGGTTAATTTAGCCGATTTCTGGGCGAGTGATCTGGCATAAGCAGTAGGGGGCATCCCGCCGAGGGATTTCTTGGTTCGCTCCTCGTTATATTCCCGCCGCCAAGCTTCGATGATGACTTGGGCGTGGCGCATGTTGGTGAACCAATGTTCGGTCAGGCATTCATCACGGAAACGTCCGTTGAACGATTCGATATAGGCGTTCTGGTTGGGCTTGCCGGACTCGATGAGAAACAGCTGAACACTTCGTGCATGCGCCCGGGTCGTAAGCGCCCGGCAAACCCAGTAAGCACCCGGCGAACTCAGGTTGATTTTTGAATCAGGCGAGAGTTTGAGGTTGCCAGCGATGCGGCAGCAGTTCGCCAACGCGGCTTGCTGGTTGGGTCGGTAGGCGGGTCAGGACATCCTTCAAATAGGATAGAGGTTCGTGACCGTTGAGTTTGGCGGACTGAATCAGACTCATGATCGCTGCGGCGCGTTTTCCAGCACGCAGACTGCCGGCAAATAACCAATTCTTGCGGCCGAGCGCGATGGGACGGATCTGATTCTCGATCCAGTTATTGTCGATCGGCACCTGGCCATCCGACAGGTAATGCGTCAGCGCCACCCAGCGTTTGAGGCTGTAGTCGATCGCTCTGGCGGTTGCCGAGACATTGGGCACGACTTGGCGTTGCCGGGTTAACCAGAGATGTAATTCGTCAGCAATCGGTCGGGCTTTCGCCTCCCGGATTCGTCGTCGCTCATCGACATCAAGTTCAACGACTTCCCGCTCGACCCCATAGAGTTTCCCGAAGTAATCCAGGGCCTCACCGGCGATCAGGTTCTGCTTCTGACTGTGCAGATCGAAGAATTTGCGCCGGGCGTGCGCCATGCAGCCAGCCTCGGTCAATCCATTGGCCAGCAGTGCCTTGTAGCCTGAGTAATCATCGCAAATCAGTGTGCCGCGCCAGTCACCCAAGAATTCCTGGGCATGCCGGCCGGCACGGCTTTCGGCAAAGTCATAGACGACTGCTTTCGTTGGCTCGAAGGCGCCGATGCTGTAGGACCAGAGATAAGCGCGATGTGTCTTGCCGGCCCCTGGGGCCAGCATAGCGCAGGCGTTTCATCGGCGTGCAGCACCCGATGCCCGAGCATCTCATCCTTCAGGGCATCAACCAGGGGCTGGAGGACCACCCCGCATTTCCCTACCCATTGCGCCAGGGTGATTGCGGGATCGCCAGACCGGCCCGACCGAAGATAGCTTCCTGCCGATAGAGCGGCAGATGATCGAGATATTTGGCAACCAGCACCTGCGCGAGCAAGCCGCTGGTCGGAATGCCCTTGTCGATGACGTGTGCCGGGACCGGCGCCTGGATCAGCGTTTCGCACTGCCCACAAACCCATTTGCCACGAATGTGGCGCTCGACCGTGAAGACGCCGGGTGTGTAGTCGAGCTTCTCCGCCACATCTTCGCCGATCCGTTGCATCGTGCAGCCGCAAGGGCAGACTGTGGACTCCGGCTCGTGCTGAATGTCGGTCCGTGGCAAATTCGTCGGCAACGGCTGGCGTTTGGCTTGGCCTTTCGCCTTCGGTGGTGTTGCAGAGAGTTGCGCCAGTTCTTCTTCCATCGCCGCCAAGTCGGCATCGATGGTTTCCTCAAACAGTTGCCGTTGCTCGACCGGCCATTGCTCGGTCTTGACCCCGAAGCGCCAGCGCTTGTGCAGGGCCAATTCATGCGTCAGTTTGTCGATCTTGGCTTGGCGCCAGTCCAACTCACGGTCTTTCTCGACCAGCAGGCGACGCAGTTCGTCTGCGCTGAGTAGGTTAAGGTTGGCGGGCAAGGACATGACCGCCATGATGCCGGCCAGCACAGCCTTTGGCTATCGTGGACTTCCCTAATGGTGGACCGTCAAACAATCCGGATCACACCGCCGTCAGCCAATCGTTCCCAAGGCAGACCAAGGATGAGCGCATCAAATTGCGGCCGGCTCAGCTCGACGTTGGTGTTGCCATGTCGCCAGCAGAATCGTCCCTGATTCAGTCGGCGATGCGCCAGCCAAATACCGTATCCATCATGGACCAGCACCTTGATCCGGTTAGCTCGGCGGTTGGCAAATAGATAGGCGTGGTGCGGCCGGGCTTCGCCAAACATCGAGACGACCCGCGCCAGGATCGTTTCGGTCCCGGCCCGCATATCCAGCGGCGTGGTCGATAACCACAGGGCATCCACCCGAATCACCGTAGCCAGTCTCGCAACCAGGCGGCACAATCACTCGCCGCCTGTCCGGGCCATTCAATCTTCACCGCCGTATTGCCACGCCGGACTTCGATCCGAATGTCGGGGAGGCTCGAGACTATGGGGGGAATCGGCACTGGCACAAATGTCGGTTCTGCAACGCACTTCGATGAAATCGACCGAGCCGGCAGGCTGCGGCGCGGTGGCTCAATGCCTCGTTCCCGCATCCAGCGACGGACCTGATTTGCATTGACCTCGTTGGCGAGTGCAATGCCGGCGACTGATGCGCCGGCCTCGCAACAGGCCGCGATCATTGCCTGCTTGAATTCCTCAGTGTGGTTCCGCCGGCGCCGGCTAGGCTTCTCGATTTCCATAGTGTCCACCATCGTTATTGGTGGACACTATCTTCACGGTCTAAGCTATCAATTCACAGATGACTTCGCCGGGCGCTTACGATCCTGTCCCAAGTCGTCCGGATCTTCGGCGAGGCGCAGCCGCACCATGCCTATCTCTTTGCCAACCAACGCGGGAACCGCCTGAAGGTGCTGGTGCATGACGGTTACGGCGTCTGGCTGGCGAACCGTCGTCTGAATCAAGGGCGGTTTCAACTACGGCCAAGCGAGGGCAGCCTGGGTCTTACCCGCGGGCAAATCGATGCGCTGGTTCTGGGTTTGCACTGGGAGCGCATGGCTGATGGCGGGGTGATCCGGGTTCTATGATGCGTCACTTGCTCATCAAGGGCGTAGGCAGCCAATCTGCCCTTGGACAAGCCCTTGATGCCTGCCAGGTAAAGCCATCCCTCGTCGGTTGCTTAGTGCGTTATATCGGTGACCCTGGCGCTATTTGGGGCTGATGCCGCAAATTTTTGATCAGAAAGATTCGGTGCAGTCGGCAGATTATGGCGGAAATCGGTAGTCAACCTGAGTTTACGTTTCTGCTGACAACGTAGGAGCAGTTTGAGCGGGATCCGT
Source organism: Betaproteobacteria bacterium (assembly GCA_016709965.1). Taxonomy (NCBI): domain Bacteria; kingdom Pseudomonadati; phylum Pseudomonadota; class Betaproteobacteria; order Rhodocyclales; family Azonexaceae; genus Azonexus; species Candidatus Azonexus amarohabitans. Next base: position 1,238,797 of record JADJLT010000001.1, on the reverse strand, counting down.
TTGATGCGATCAATGCCCATGAGTACCGTGAACAGCCAACTCAACTTGCGGCTGCTCCGGGCCATGAGTCTGCCTCGTAGGTTCGTGTGCCAGCCTGATTTCAGTCGCGAGAAGGGGGCTCTCTAGAGGGGGGGGTTGGCGCCAAGCGTCATACCCAGCCTCAGATACGTCGAGCAGGCGGCCCAACATCGTCGTGGGATACTGGGGTCGCAAGCAATCAATTCGATAGTCTTTAGCCTCAACTCCTTTGCGAAATGCCCTGTCGATTTTTTCGACTACGTTCATGTTTTGACTCGCCAAGGTCCCTGTCTAGTTTTTTGTTCGCTGGGAACCCGCTGTTCTTGACCTAGTGTTGCCAATTGCCGCATATTTTACTGCGCACACCCAGTTGCTTTAGTTGTACCTCGGTATCGGCAGTTGTATTGCTACTCGATTTATAGGCATGCTCGTCTTCTCAACTGGCTTTACCGTTTCAGTCCTCAACTCCGGGGAGTACAACCCTTTTTGTGTTCGTTCGATCTTCATCCTCTGGGCCGTAAATTACATAATCCGTTGGACTGCACAATTTCCCGCTTACCCCAGATTGCTATTTGGTTTTTGCCGTGAGGGCCTCACGGGGCGGCTGGGGGTGGTAGATTCGAGTGCCAATGCATACCGAGGTCTGAAGATTATTTTCAATTTAAGTTGACGGTGTGGAATTAGTCTGTAGAATGCGCACCTCTCCTGCGGTGCCGGGTGTTTTCGGCGGTTTTGGGGGGCAAGCGAAGAAAGAAGATTTTTCAGAAACGCTTGACGGGAAGTGAGGTTTGCTTCATAATCTTGCCTCTCTGCTGCAGACGGATCGAAAGAAACGGCGCGGCGAAGAAAGAAGTTCTTTAACAATTTGGACAACCGATAGGTGTGGGTGCCTTGATGCTAGTGACTTCGGTCACGCAAAAGTATTAAAGGCAATCACACGGATGGAGAGATCCATCGAGGTAGAAGTAACATTCTACCGTCAGTGAATTGTGAGTAGTAATGTTGGATTAAACTGAAGAGTTTGATCCTGGCTCAGATTGAACGCTGGCGGCATGCCTTACACATGCAAGTCGAACGGCAGCACGGGAGCAATCCTGGTGGCGAGTGGCGAACGGGTGAGTAATGTATCGGAACGTACCTTTCAGTGGGGGATAACGTAGCGAAAGTTACGCTAATACCGCATATTCTGTGAGCAGGAAAGCAGGGGATCGCAAGACCTTGCGCTGATTGAGCGGCCGATATCAGATTAGCTAGTTGGTGAGGTAAAGGCTCACCAAGGCGACGATCTGTAGCGGGTCTGAGAGGATGATCCGCCACACTGGAACTGAGACACGGTCCAGACTCCTACGGGAGGCAGCAGTGGGGAATTTTGGACAATGGGCGCAAGCCTGATCCAGCCATGCCGCGTGAGTGAAGAAGGCCTTCGGGTTGTAAAGCTCTTTCAGCCGGGAAGAAAACGCATGGGTTAATACCCTGTGTGGATGACGGTACCGGAATAAGAAGCACCGGCTAACTACGTGCCAGCAGCCGCGGTAATACGTAGGGTGCGAGCGTTAATCGGAATTACTGGGCGTAAAGCGTGCGCAGGCGGTTTGTTAAGATAGGCGTGAAATCCCCGGGCTCAACCTGGGAACTGCGTTTATGACTGGCAGGCTAGAGTATGGCAGAGGGGGGTGGAATTCCACGTGTAGCAGTGAAATGCGTAGAGATGTGGAGGAACACCGATGGCGAAGGCAGCCCCCTGGGCCAATACTGACGCTCATGCACGAAAGCGTGGGTAGCAAACAGGATTAGATACCCTGGTAGTCCACGCCCTAAACGATGTCAACTAGGTGTTGGGAGGGTAAAACCTTTTAGTACCGGAGCTAACGCGTGAAGTTGACCGCCTGGGGAGTACGGCCGCAAGGTTAAAACTCAAAGGAATTGACGGGGACCCGCACAAGCGGTGGATGATGTGGATTAATTCGATGCAACGCGAAAAACCTTACCTACCCTTGACATGTCCAGAAGCTCTTAGAGATTTGAGTGTGCCCGAAAGGGAGCTGGAACACAGGTGCTGCATGGCTGTCGTCAGCTCGTGTCGTGAGATGTTGGGTTAAGTCCCGCAACGAGCGCAACCCTTGTCGTTAATTGCCATCATTTAGTTGGGCACTTTAACGAGACTGCCGGTGACAAACCGGAGGAAGGTGGGGATGACGTCAAGTCCTCATGGCCCTTATGGGTAGGGCTTCACACGTCATACAATGGTCGGTACAAAGGGTTGCCAACCCGCGAGGGGGAGCTAATCCCAGAAAGCCGATCGTAGTCCGGATCGCAGGCTGCAACTCGCCTGCGTGAAGTCGGAATCGCTAGTAATCGTGGATCAGCATGTCACGGTGAATACGTTCCCGGGTCTTGTACACACCGCCCGTCACACCATGGGAGCGGGTTCCGCCAGAAGTGGGTAGCCTAACCGTAAGGAGGGCGCTTACCACGGCGGGGTTCGTGACTGGGGTGAAGTCGTAACAAGGTAGCCGTAGGGGAACCTGCGGCTGGATCACCTCCTTTCTAGAGAAAGCATCTCTGGCACCCACAACCTATCGGTTGTTCATGAGTAGCAAACAGACGAGGGTCTGTAGCTCAGTCGGTTAGAGCACCGTCTTGATAAGGCGGGGGTCGTTGGTTCGATTCCAACCAGACCCACCAACGTCAAAATCAAGGGGATTAGCTCAGCTGGGAGAGCACCTGCTTTGCAAGCAGGGGGTCAACGGTTCGATCCCGTTATCCTCCACCAAAACCCAAAGATAAGCATGAGTGTTTATCTTTGGCTTTTGAGCAATCAATTGCTACGTTCTTTAACAAAATGGAAGAAGGTTGTGTTGCAGCGCTGATGAGGCGTTGGCAACACGTTGTGATTGCATCTGTTCTTATTTCCTGCGGGAAATGAGAACAGCACAAATATGAGTTGCCTGTAGCCGCTCTCGCAAGAGAGTACAAGGTTATAGGATCAAGCGAATAAGTGCATGTGGTGGATGCCTTGGCGATCACAGGCGATGAAGGACGTGCAAGCCTGCGAAAAGCGGGGGGGAGCTGGCAATGAAGCTTTGATCCCCGATATCCGAATGGGGAAACCCACTCAGCAAGGAGTATCCCAATCTGAATACATAGGATTGGGAGGCGAACCCGGCGAACTGAAACATCTAAGTAGCCGGAGGAAAATAAATCAACCGAGATTCCCCAAGTAGTGGCGAGCGAACGGGGAGCAGCCTGCTAGTGATAGCGGAATCGTTAATGGAACGGAATGGAAAGTCCGGCCGTAGTGGGTGATAGCCCCGTACATGAAAACGAATCCGTGGTACTAAGTTAGCGAAAAGTAGGGCGGGGCACGTGAAACCTTGTCTGAACATGGGGGGACCATCCTCCAAGGCTAAATACTCGTGATCGACCGATAGTGAACCAGTACCGTGAGGGAAAGGCGAAAAGAACCCCGGGAGGGGAGTGAAATAGATCCTGAAACCGCATGCATACAAACAGTGGGAGCGGACTTGTTCCGTGACTGCGTACCTTTTGTATAATGGGTCAGCGACTTACGTTTAGTAGCAAGCTTAACCGAATAGGGGAGGCGCAGCGAAAGCGAGTCTGATAAGGGCGATTTAGTTGCTAGGCGTAGACCCGAAACCGGATGATCTATCCATGGCCAGGATGAAGGTGCCGTAACAGGTACTGGAGGTCCGAACCCACTAATGTTGAAAAATTAGGGGATGAGCTGTGGATAGGGGTGAAAGGCTAAACAAATCCGGAAATAGCTGGTTCTCCCCGAAAACTATTTAGGTAGTGCGTCTTGTATCACTGACGGGGTAAAGCACTGTTATGGCTAGGGGGTCATCGCGACTTACCAAACCATGGCAAACTCTGAATACCGTCAAGTGCGAGCAAGGCAGACAGACAGTGGGTGCTAACGTCCATTGTCAAGAGGGAAACAACCCAGACCGCCAGCTAAGGTCCCCAAGACACAGTTAAGTGGGAAACGAGGTGGGAAGGCATAGACAGCTAGGAGGTTGGCTTAGAAGCAGCCATCCTTTAAAGAAAGCGTAATAGCTCACTAGTCGAGTCGTCCTGCGCGGAAGATGTAACGGGGCTCAAACTGTGCACCGAAGCTGCGGATATCGAAAGATATGGTAGGGGAGCGTTCTGTAGGTCTGTGAAGGTGTCTTGAGAAGGATGCTGGAGATATCAGAAGTGCGAATGCTGACATGAGTAGCGATAAAGGGAGTGAAAAGCTCCCTCGCCGAAAGCCCAAGGTTTCCTACGCAACGTTCATCGGCGTAGGGTGAGTCGGCCCCTAAGGCGAGGCAGAAATGCGTAGTCGATGGGAAACAGGTCAATATTCCTGTACCGATTCTAGATGCGATGTGGGGACGGAGAAGGTTAGGTCAGCCAACTGTTGGAATAGTTGGTTTAAGCGTGTAGGCGTGCCCCTTAGGCAAATCCGGGGGGCTTAGCTGAGGCGTGATGACGAGGCACTACGGTGCTGAAGTGATTGATACCAAGCTTCCAGGAAAAGCCACTAAGCTTCAGTCTAGAATTGACCGTACCGCAAACCGACACAGGTGGGCAGGATGAAAATTCTAAGGCGCTTGAGAGAACTCAGGAGAAGGAACTCGGCAAATTAACACCGTAACTTCGGGAGAAGGTGTGCCCCGGTAGGTTGTAGAGCCTTGCGCTCGAAGGCCGATGGGGTTGCAGTGAAATGGTGGCTGCGACTGTTTAATAAAAACACAGCACTCTGCAAACACGAAAGTGGACGTATAGGGTGTGACGCCTGCCCGGTGCCGGAAGGTTAATTGATGGGGTGCAAGCTCTTGATCGAAGCCCCGGTAAACGGCGGCCGTAACTATAACGGTCCTAAGGTAGCGAAATTCCTTGTCGGGTAAGTTCCGACCTGCACGAATGGCGTAACGATGGCCACACTGTCTCCTCCTGAGACTCAGCGAAGTTGAAATGTTTGTGAAGATGCAATCTCCCCGCGGCAAGACGGAAAGACCCCATGAACCTTTACTGTAGCTTTGCATTGGACTTTGAATCGGTCTGTGTAGGATAGGTGGGAGGCTGTGAAACCGGGACGCTAGTTTCGGTGGAGCCAACCTTGAAATACCACCCTGATTTATTTGAGGTTCTAACCTTGATCCGTGAATCCGGATCGGGGACCGTGCATGGTGGGCAGTTTGACTGGGGCGGTCTCCTCCCAAAAGGTAACGGAGGAGTACGAAGGTACGCTTAGGGCGGTCGGACATCGCCCATAAAGTGCAATGGCAAAAGCGTGCTTGACTGCGAGACCCACAAGTCGAGCAGGTGCGAAAGCAGGTCATAGTGATCCGGTGGTTCTGTATGGAAGGGCCATCGCTCAACGGATAAAAGGTACTCTGGGGATAACAGGCTGATACCGCCCAAGAGTTCATATCGACGGCGGTGTTTGGCACCTCGATGTCGGCTCATCTCATCCTGGGGCTGTAGCCGGTCCCAAGGGTATGGCTGTTCGCCATTTAAAGAGGTACGTGAGCTGGGTTTAAAACGTCGTGAGACAGTTTGGTCCCTATCTGCCGTGGGCGCTGGAAATTTGAAGGGGGCTGCTCCTAGTACGAGAGGACCGGAGTGGACGAACCTCTGGTGTACCGGTTATGACGCCAGTCGTATCGCCGGGTAGCTATGTTCGGAAGAGATAAACGCTGAAAGCATCTAAGCGTGAAACTCGCCTTAAGATAAGATTTCCCGGAGTCTTGAACTCCCTAAAGGGTCGTCGAAGACCACGACGTTGATAGGTCAGGTGTGGAAGCGCAGTAATGCGTTAAGCTAACTGATACTAATTGCCCGTGTGGCTTGATCCTATAACCTTGTAATACACTGCATGTAACTCATAAGCAGTCACAACAATCAACCTTCTACCCCATTTTGCGCTTCGCGTCCCAAAGACGAGGAGCATACAAGTTACGTCTGGCGTCAATAGCCTTCTGGTACCACCCCTTCCCTTCCCGAACAGGACCGTGAAACAGATGAGCGCCAATGATAGTGAGCTTCCGCTCGCGAAAGTAGGTCAACGCCAGACTCCCAATGCATACCCCCTTCAGTTCAAACTGAAGGGGGTTTTTGCGTTATGCGGTCGAGCGTTCAAAACTGGCCGTCTCGAATTCTTCTGCCTCTTGAATTCGAGTCTATTGCCCCCAACTCTCCCCCTACGTCCTTAATGTCTCAGTGGGAGTTTCAAGCATGTCCGAGTCTGCAACAGCGAATACAAATCGCGAAACCCTGGGCTTCCAGGCTGAAGTAAAGCAACTGCTGCAACTGATGATCCATTCCTTGTACAGCAACAAGGAAATCTTCCTGCGGGAATTGGTTTCCAACGCTTCCGACGCCTGTGACAAACTGCGATTCGAAGCGCTGAATAACAGCGCGCTGTACGGTGATGATGGCGATTTGAAGATTCGTATCGCCTTTGACAAAGAAGCACGGACGATCACCATTTCAGATAATGGTATCGGCTTGTCTCGTGACGAGGCTGTTGAGCATCTCGGCACCATCGCCAAGTCTGGTACCAAGGAGTTTTTCTCTGCGTTGACCGGTGATCAGGCCAAGGATGCCCATTTGATTGGCCAGTTTGGTGTCGGTTTCTACTCATCCTTCATCATTGCAGACAAGGTCACAGTAGTTTCCCGTCGCGCGGGTGTCGAGGCCAGTCAAGCGGTGTGTTGGGAGTCCGGTGGTGAAGGTGATTACACCGTTGAAATGGTTGAAAAGGCCTCGCGTGGCACTGATGTCACTTTGCATTTGCGCGAAGGCGAGGACGAGTTTCTAGGCGGCTGGAAGCTGAAATCGATCATTCGCAAGTATTCCGACCATATCACGCTACCTATCGTGATGAAGAAGGAGGAGTGGAAGGACGGCGAACAGGCGATGACCGAGGAAGATGAAACGGTCAATCAGGCCAACGCGCTTTGGGTTCGCGCCAAATCAGACATTACCGACGAGCAATACAAGGAGTTCTACAAGCACGTTGCCCATGACTTCGAGGATCCGCTGGCGTGGACGCATGCCCGTGTCGAAGGCAAGCAGGAATATACCCAGTTGCTATATATCCCGGCCCGAGCACCGTTTGATCTCTGGGACCGTAACGCTCGTCACGGCATCAAGCTCTACGTGCGTCGCGTCTTCATCATGGATGATGCCGAACAGCTCATGCCGCTTTACATGCGTTTCGTCCGCGGTGTGGTCGATTCTTCCGATCTGCCGCTCAACGTCTCGCGTGAAATTCTGCAGCAAAGCAAGGATATCGACGGCATCCGCAGTGGCTGTACGCGCAAGGTCTTGGGCATGCTGGAAGACTTGGCGGAAAACGACAAGGAAAAATATGCCAAGTTCTGGGAGTCCTTTGGTTCGGTCCTAAAGGAAGGGGTGGGCGAAGACCATGCCAACAAGGAAAAGATTGCGGGCCTGATTCGTTTTGCCTCGACACATAACGACACGCCAGATCAGAATGTTTCGCTGGCTGACTATATCGCTCGGATGAAGGAAGGGCAGGAAAAGATCTATTTCGCTACGGCCGATACCTTCAATGCGGCCAAGAACAGTCCTCACCTCGAAATCTTCCGCAAGAAGGGTATCGAAGTGCTGCTTCTTTCTGATCGCGTCGACGAGTGGGTGGTCGGTCACCTGACCGAGTTCGATGGCAAGCAACTGCAATCTGTGGCCAAGGGCGGCCTGGATCTCGGCAAGCTCGAAGATGAAGCCGAAAAGCAGGATGCCGAGAAGGCGGCCGACGAGTACAAGGAATTGCTAGAGAAGGTGAAAGCCTCGCTCGGCGACAAGGTCAAGGATGTTCGCGTCACCTATCGTTTGACCGATTCGCCCTCCTGCCTAGTCTCCGATGAGCATGACCCATCCGGCAATCTCGCTCGCCTGATGAAGGCTGCTGGCCAGCCAATGCCGAATTCGAAGCCTATTCTCGAAATTAACCCGCATCACCCGGCGGTGATGCGCTTGAAGTACGAGGAAAACCGTTTTGATGACTGGGCAGCCTTGATGTTCGAGCAGGCAACGCTGGCTGAAGGCGGCCAGTTGGACGATCCGGCTGGTTTCGTCAAACGCATCAACGATCTGATGATGGCGCTGTCAAGCAAGTAAGCTACGGAGTTTTCGTCCGTATTAAAAAGGCCGCCTTTGAGCGGCCTTTTTTGTGAGTGGAAATTGGCATGAATTTCCGGTTGACCGTAGCGTCGCCGAGCAGGTTTCGTGCCGCCCAGGCTGGCAAACCGGGTACACTATCGACCTTGCGAGAAACTGATTTCAGGCTGCCCATTTTTGCCGGCCTTTGACCCGCTGATTCCCCGCCGTTTCTCATTCCTCTGCTATTCAAAGGTAATTCGATGCATCCAGTCCACGACGTAGACTCCCTTCTCATTCTCGCCATTGCGCTTTCTTCCAAAAGACGGCCGGCAGAGCTGCTTGAAATCGTGGCTGCGGCTGATCTGCTTCAGAACAACATTCCCAACGAAGCAAAGCTGGTTGAGGCATTTGATCGCCTGGCAAAATATGGATTGCTCAAAGCCGAAGCGGATGGCTTTGCATTGACCGCTCCTGCCCAGGAAATCATCACGGGATTGCCGCGCAAGGCGGAAACGCCTGAACGTTTGTTTGCCATCAAGGACAGACTTTCGCTCTACAACGTCAAGGGTGAGCATGCCGGCATCACGCTGGATCCGGCTGCTGTGACGGCGGCCATTCAGGCGCATCGTGCAGCTGAGAAAACAACAGCGAAGAACCTGCTGGTGCCCAAGCCGAAGCCAGAAGCGGAAGTTCACAAGCCAGGCCAACGCCAGCGCAAGCCAATGCCGGCACGTAAACGCAAGGCTTGAGCGGCGCATGAACGACAACGCAAGCACGGAAGCCGGTTCGTTTGGCGAACTACCGCTGACGCCAGCCATGCAGGCCAATTTGGCGCAGCTCGAATACCTGACTATGACGCCGATTCAGGCCGCCAGCCTGCCGCTGGCGCTGGCCGGGAGCGACCTGATTGCGCAAGCAAAGACCGGTAGTGGCAAGACTGCCGCTTTCGGCCTTGCCTTGCTCAATCGCCTGAATACGAGCCGTTTTGCTGTGCAGGCCATGGTGCTTTGCCCGACGCGCGAACTGGCAGATCAGGTCACACAGGAAATCCGTCGTCTTGCCCGCTTTGAAGAAAACATCAAAGTGCTGTCGCTGATCGGTGGCTCGACGCTGCGCAATCAGGCGAACAGTCTGGAAAGCGGCGTGCATATCGTCGTCGGCACGCCTGGTCGCATCATGGACCATATGGAGCGTGGCTACCTCAAGCTCGACGAGCTGAACACTCTGGTCCTTGATGAAGCCGACCGCATGCTCGACATGGGCTTCCACGACGACATCGCGTTCGTAGCCAAGCGCTGCCCGACGCAACGCCAGACGCTGCTGTTCTCGGCGACGTATCCGGAAGGCATTGCCAAGCTGGCCAAGCAGTTTCTGCGCAATCCGCAGGAGGTCAAGCTTCTCGAGCAGCATGAAGAAACCAAGATTCGCCAGCGCTTCTACGAGGTCAAGGACGACGAGCGTCTCGATGCCGTCGTGCGCATTCTCAAGCATTACCGCCCGGTCAGTACGTTGGCTTTCTGCAACACCAAGCAGCAGTGCCGCGATCTGGTCAATGTCCTGCGCCATGCCGGCATTCACGCCCTCACGCTGAACGGCGATCTCGAGCAGCGTGAGCGCGATCAGGTGTTGATCCAGTTTGCCAATCGCAGTTGCTCGGTGCTGGTGGCGACCGATGTAGCGGCGCGGGGCCTTGATATTGACCAGCTCGAAGCGGTCATCAACGTGGATGTGACGCCTGACCCGGAAATCCATATCCACCGCATCGGCCGTACAGGTCGTGGTGACGAGGAGGGCTGGGCGCTCAGCCTGTGCAGTCCCGGCGACCGCCGCCGCGTGGCGACCATCGCCGAGATGATGAAGTGCAAGCTGAATGTGCTCGACTTGAAGACGGTGGAAGTCACTGACGATTCACCGCTGGTGCCGCCGATGTCGACGCTGCTGATGCTCGGCGGACGCAAGGATAAGATTCGCCCCGGTGACGTGATGGGCGCGCTGGCCGGGGAGGCCGGCTTGACCCGCGAGCAGGTTGGCAAGATTACGGTGACGGATCAGAGCACCTACGTTGCCGTTGCCCGTGGCGTCGCCAAGGATACGGTGCGCAAACTGTCAGCCGGCAAGGTCAAAGGCAAGACCGTCAAGGTGCGCATTCTGACCAATTAGGCGGTGGCTGTGTCAGGCCTGAATCAGGCGTGATTCAGTTTTTCGCTTTTGGCGTTTTTTTCCGGTTGACCGCAGCAAGGCCTGCGAAATCGCCTCTACTTGGGAAAATCCGGATTTCCCCGTTCCCAGTCAGCGAACCAGGCCGTCAGCGGCCGGCTTTCGCCGAGGCTGGCCAGTCGCTGGTCAATGGCATCGTGATTCCCCCAGACCACGTTGGATAGCGCACCTTCGGCGACGAGGTTTTCGATGTCGCGGCAAAATAGCCCCAGATCACGTTGCATGTAAAAGCCGTAGGTGCGGCAGGCCACCGGACGATGAAGATAGACCGGGCAGGCGCCGGTCGTGCGGTCGAGCAGCGGACAAATGACGGGGCGAGCCGTCGAGTCGGTCAAGGTGACGATCTCTCGGCGGATTTCCTGCAAACGCTCTGTCGGCAATCCAGCCAGACCTTCACGCAGCAAATCCCATTCGGCAGCGGTCAGTTGCGGTACGTCGGCCAGTCGTTTGCAGCAATTGTCGCAGCCCTTGCCACACAGCCAGTCGGCATTGTTTTCGCGAATGCTGTGCACACGGCGGTCGATGTCGTCGTGGAGGTCCGTCAGTTTTTTCATGCGATTTTAGTCAATGCGTCGCGCCGGTGTCGCGGCCTTGGCGGAGAAGGCCGGTCCCGAAATATCTGCTTCAGTCAGCCCGCGATTGACGTCCAGCCCGATCAGCCGCCAGTCGTGCACCGGCAAATTCGGAATGGGCTTGCGCAGACGTTCGTAAAAGCGGGTTGGCCAGGTGACTCCGGCAATTTCCTTGTGATCGAAGAAGTCGACCTCGGCGACAGCCCCTTGGGTTGACGCCAACCCTTCCATCGTGAAACGGACGCGGCGCAGGAGATGCTTGTCGCGGTCGATGAAAAGCAGGTAGCGATCTTCCGCCGACAGCCCGTGGCCGGGTCGGCGTACGGCCACCAGCGTTACGCACGGGCGGCCTTCGACGACTTCGTCTTCGCCCATTTCCAGACTCAGGTTGCCGTCAAGAAAATAGAACGGCCCGGTCAGAAACATTCGATAGCCGTCAGCGACAAGCGCGGCTGCGGCCAGTACATCACGGTCGCTGGCTGGTGCATTGTTGTAGAAAACCTGTACGTCGTTGTTCCGGCGAATCACCTGCTTGCTGCCTTTGGGGCCAAGGTGGCGCTGGCCAAGCACCGGTCCGTTCTTGAAGATGATCCGCTCCTGCGAACCTTGGCGAAAATCGGCATCGATCAGCGTCGGCTGGATCTTCGCAACCAATCCGTACCACTCGCCAGCGTAGGCGGCGCTGATGTCGTCAATCCGCCGGAAGGCGGCCAGGCCGTGAGCCTCAGCAGATTGTTGCAATAAGGCCCGTGCCGCCGGTTGCTCGCCATTGCTGCCAGCGAGCGGAATGCCGCGTGAGATGCAGCCGCCGAGCAGTAGCAGGAGGGCGATCGAAAGTAATCGGATCAGGCTGGATGGCATGGCTTTCGTCTTCGGTGCGTGGCGAACATATTTCAAATTTCAGGCTTTTTTCCGGTTGACCGCAGCGCTCACTCGGGGCGCCCGAAAGTCTCTGTTTGCCACAGTGGCGGGCCGCCTGAGGCAAGGTAGCAGAGGTAGGCACGCAGGTCGAATTCAAGCTGAAAGTAATCCGCCTCCATGTGCTGGCACAACTGGTAGAACGCCTTGTTATGGTCCGGTTCCTTGAGGTGGGCGATTTCATGAACCACGATCATGCGCAGGAACTCGGGTGGCGTTTCGCGAAAGAGGCTGGCGACATGGATTTCGCGTTTGCTTTTCAGTTTGCCACCTTGTACGCGCGCGATCCGGCTGTGTATTCCCAACGCGTTCTGCAGCATCTGCAACTTGCCATCAAACGCCACCTTGCTGGGTTGCGGCGCATTGCGCATATAGCTGCTCTTGATCTCCTGGACGTAGTCGTAGAGCGTTGTATCGGTGCGTATCTCGTGTCCGTCAGGATATTTGTGGCGCAACACTTTTCCCAGCTGCCCCTGTTCGATCAACTGCCATACTGAATCCGTCAGATGGGCGGGATAACCGGCAAGGTAATTGGGCGAGGTGGGTTTGGACATGCGTGGGCGGAAATTTGGGGACGGCTGATTTTACTGGAAGGCCCGCTTTTCAGGCGGGGCACAAACAATCCTGATGGTTTTCCGGCGTGTTTTTTATAAATCGGATATAAGCTTGCGACCATCACTGCTCCCGACAGAAGCATGCAAAATCCCGTTCTCGCTATCGTTGTCGCCCAACTCTTCGGTACCTCGCTCTGGTTCTCCGCCAATAGCGCGGCAGACGATTTGATACGCGCCTGGGGAATCACCTCGGCCGACATCGGTACGCTCACCAATGCCGTGCAGCTGGGCTTCATTTTAGGCACGCTGACTTTCGCGATTTCCGGGCTGGCCGATCGTTTTCCTGCCAGCAGAATTTTCGCGGTATGTGCGGTACTAGGCGCCTTGTTCAATGGCGCGTTCGCCCTGCTGGCCGATGGCATTTCCTCGGCTGTTCCATTGCGATTTGCCGTCGGTTTTTGTCTGGCCGGCGTATACCCGTTGGGCATGAAACTGGTCGTCAGCTGGGTGCCCGAGCGCGCCGGCGCTGCGCTGGCACAACTGGTCGGCATGCTGACGCTGGGCACAGCTTTGCCGCACGGTATCAGGCTGGCTGGGGCTGGCTGGTCATGGAAAGCCACCATCCTGGTTTCCTCGGGCCTTGCGCTGCTCGCCGCCGTGCTGATACTTCGGCTGGGCGATGGGCCCCACCTGAAACGCCGGCATGGTGCGCCACCGCTGCGTCTCGGCCGCGTCTTCTATGCGTTCTCAGTCCGCGAATTTCGCGCCTCCGCCTTCGGCTATTTCGGCCACCAGTGGGAGCTGTATGCCTTCTGGACCCTGACCCCCGCGCTAGTCATCCTGAGCGGGCTGGCAGAGCCCGGGAGTCGGCAACTCTCCGGACTATCCTTCGCGATTATTGGTATAGGCGCACTCGGTTGCCTGCTCGGCGGATGGTGGAGCCAGCGCATTGGCAGCCCTCGGGTGGCAGCGACAGCTTTGGCCTGCTCAGCGATCTGTTGCGCGTTGTTCCCGTTGTCCGGGGCTTGGCCGATGGCTGCAAAATTGATTCTGCTACTGTTTTGGGGGGCAACAGTGGTTGCTGACTCGCCTCATTTTTCGGCACTTTCGGCTCGTGCCTGCCCGCCGGAAATTGTCGGCAGTGCGCTGGCCTTTCAGAACTCCATCGGCTTTGCCATCACCATGCTGTCAATCAAGCTCGGTACCGCCTGGATCGCCGACTGGGGCATGAGCATCGCCTGGCTGTTGCTACCCGGGCCCTTGCTTGGATTGATCGGCCTCTATCCGTTGTGGGCGTCGAGACAGACGCGGTAAGTGTGTCGCCTGCATCTGTGCCTGCTTTTGGGACAATATTCACGTTGCCAGACTGAAGCTTTACGCCATGAATCCCGATGATCTGCTACTCCTTGTTATGCGCACCATGCCCTTTGGCAAGCACAAGGGCAAGCTGATTGCCGATCTCCCCGGAAATTATCTCAACTGGTTTGCCAGAGAGGGCTTTCCTCCCGGTGAAATGGGTCGCTTGCTGGCCTTGATGCAGGAAATCGACCACAACGGGTTGTCGGATTTGCTGAAACCACTGCGCCGCAAATAGGTGGAAAATTTGGTGAATTGGCTCCAACAGGCTTTGGCGTAATCAGGTGGTGGTTCTTGCCGTGAGACGCCTTTGAATAGTCTCCATAGCCTTTAAATGTCAGCATTTGAGCGAATGCCTTGTTGGTCCTGAACCAACTCTGCGAGCGGTGTTGTGGCAAAAATCTCTTTTTTGCCGGGCATATGCTGGATCAGTTCAGCTAGATTGATATGCAATGTTCGTAAGCTGACCTGCGGAATGGTAGCCAGGGCCTCAGGCAGTATGCCTTCGGCGGGGCCGGGGAGTGCGGCAATCAGCTGGTCCCCTGCTGGCGTCAGACGCAGCCCTATTCGCCGCTGGTCCTGGCTCATTTTCTGTTTTACCAGGTAGCCCATGGAGGTCAGTTTTTCGACGAGAATGCTACAGGTTGATTGGTGAATTCCCAACCGGCCAGCCAATTCCGTGATGCCGATTTCCGGGGTTCGAACAACTTCCTGTAACACCCACGCTTGGGCACCCGGCAAGCCGCAACTATCTTCGAGCTCGCGGAAGTATTGCCGCATGCTTCCATAAATCACCCGAAACTGTTGCAGAACGTCCAGTTGAAGCAATTGCAGATCCTGATTCATGGCATAACTCGTTGCGAAATTAATAACTGCCCATTATATTGCGAGGCAATGAAACAGATGATCGCAAAAAAAGCCGATTCGAGAGGTGGGGCGCGGTCACACTTTCCAGAAGCGCGTACATGGTTCTGCCTGTGCGCGCTTTTGCCATTACGATTTTGATTTTTTTCGGCACAGGAAGAAACGGGCGGGGTGTTTTCGACGGATGAGAATCCTCCCCGGCGATTCCGATTGGCTTTAACTGACATGGTGCGCTCCATGTCAGACGGGGGGCATTTCGGAACCTGAGTTTTTCTGGCGATCAGCCATCTTTGCCCCACATTTATGCGGACGAAAACGCTAGACATACACTTGAATGAAACATGGACACTTGGGTTTTGTCGGCTGATTGTCTTGATTTATCTAATGAGCGGATTATTAGGGTGTCGTGATGAAGAGATACGAGGCATATTCATCGCTCGGTTTGCTGATGATTCAGCACTTTTTCTCAAGCGTATTGCAATCCCGAGTTTAATGGACAGGGAATTTCGGTTAAGTCTGGTGAATAAAAAATACGTTTGTGAATTGCGGGTTTCCATACCGCTGGCGCTGTCCGTCGATGAGGAATGTGATCGCGACTCCTGGGTTGGTACAGTGATTTGTAGCAGCGCCCGTGAAATACCAGTGGTCTGGAAAATGACCTCGTGTCATGGTGGGTTTGGACGAAGCGTCGAGGGCATTGAGCCTGCTTTTTTATTTGGATTCAGCAGCAATTTGTATGCTGCCCAAAATCAGCTTGAACTGGCAACGCAAACGAAATTTCCGGTCTCTGAGGTGACGACCGGTATCCCTGCCAGTATTCCGGATTTGGAAATGCCTGTGCAGCGCTCGCTCATTTTCAATCCATTGCAATCATTGCCTTTGAAGCAATAGCACGTCATCAAGATCGAGGTTGAGGAGAATGCGTAGAAACTTTATTGACTTGCATGCGTTGCTTAACAGCTTTCGCTGGCGAACCCGATTTACTCTCTGGCTGGCGGCATTGATCGCCGGACTCGTTGTGGTGGGGTTCGCCAAACTGGCGGAGCTTGCACTAGGCTTGTTCTTTCTTTTCTCTGCCGGGCGTCCGTGGCTTCCATTCATTTTGACGCCGGTGATCGGCATGATCTGCGTGTGGCTGACCCATAGATATTTTCCCGGCGCGCAGGGGAGCGGAATTCCGCAAGTTATCGCGGCGCGGAGAATCGCGGCAGGTGGCAACGATGTGAAAGGATTGCTATCTCTGAGAATTGCGGTCGGAAAGATCTTTGTGGGTGCGCTGGCCCTGTTGGGCGGATTTTCTTCCGGACGAGAAGGACCATCCGTTCAGGTTGCTGCGTCGATTTTGTACACGGCACATCGGTGGTTGCCGCATACCCGGGCGTTGAGATCGTCTGACCTGATTTTGGCCGGGGGGGCTGCGGGTATCGCAGCTGCCTTCAACACCCCTCTGGCGGGGATCGTCTTCGCGATCGAGGAACTTGGAAAAAGACTGGAAACACGTACGAGCGGCGTTTTGATAAGTACCATCATTTTGTCCGGTATGGTCGCCATCGGCTTGCTTGGAAACTACAACTACTTCGGTAAGTTGATGGTGCTGGCGCAAGATCGATCTGCCATTTTCCCCGTTATCGCAGGCGGCATCATTTGCGGTCTATTGGGCGGACTCTTCAGCTACTTGATGCTCCTGCCGCATTTCAAGTCAAATTTTTCCTTGTGGGTTTGGCGCCGAAATCATCCTGTGGCCTTCGCAGGTATTTGTGGATTGCTTGTTGCCGTGGTTGGCTGGCTGGGTGGTGGTCTGTCATTTGGCAGTGGTTATACGGTGACCGAAATGGCAGCAAAGGGCGAGGTTGTGCTTCCATGGCATACGCCAATTACGCGTTATGTGGCCACCATCTTGAGCTATTACTCAGGCATTCCCGGAGGGATCTTTGCCCCGTCTCTGGCCGTTGGCGGAGCGCTTGGTGCAACCATGGCTGAACTGCTCGGCGTCACCGAAAATGGGGCGATCATGGCGATTTTTATGGCGGGCTTTCTGGCGGCGGTGACCCAGTCGCCGATTACGGCCGCGATTATCGTCATGGAAATGATCGGTGGCCATGAAATGGTCATCAGCCTGATGGGGGTTTCATTTTTGGCCAAGGTAGTGAGCGCACGTGTGAGCCCCGAGTTGTACCAACATTTGGCTTTGGGGTGGTTGCCACAATCGAATCGTTCGAACAACGGATAGATTGAGTGAGGCTCCTGTCAGGAAGGGGCTCTTCGAAATCAGCTGGTGCGCGTAATAAACTCTATGGCTCTGGCAGCAGCAGCCATGCCGAATGCGGATGTGACGCAAACGGATGATCCGAATCCGGCGCAGTTGAGGCCTGCGGGGCCTCGTTCGTTATCGCAGCTAGGGCTGGTTTTGGGGTAGCGCAGCGGCTCAATCGAGTAAATGGCAGGTATGCCAAAATTTTTCTTGGTGTCGCGAGAGAAGCCATAGTCCCGACGTAACGTGGAACGAACCTTTGCTAACAGAGGGTCTTGTATTGTTTTGCTAAGGTCGGCCACGCGTATTTGCGTTGGATCGATTTGTCCACCGGCAGCCCCGGCAGTGACGATGGGTATTTTGCGTTGATGACAAAAGGCGATCATCGCTGCCTTGGCGCGTACCTGGTCGATTGCATCAATAACCACCGAATAATTTTGGTTGAAAATTTGAGCGACGTTGTCCGGGGTCACGAAGTCCTCGATACACGAAACTTCGCAATCCGGGTTGATGGCACGGATTCGTTCTGCAATGGCGTCGACCTTGGCTTTGCCGTAGAGGTCTCCCAGCGCATGGATCTGTCTGTTGGTATTTGATTCGGCCACCATGTCGAGGTCGACCACGGTGATTTTTCCGACGCCCGTTCTGGCCATTGCTTCAGCGCTCCACGAGCCAACGCCACCAATTCCAATAATGCAGACAGTAGCCAGTCGAAGGGATTCAGCGCCCTCGGTGCCGTACAGGCGGCTCACGCCGCCAAACCGCCGCTCTCGATCAAAGGCCATCAATTTTCGACTGTCTTGCGAATAACAGCGTTGAAGGGAGCAATCCAATCAGGAGAGAACTGGTTGTCGCAGGCGTTTATTTCAGCAATGGCACGGAGCACCGAGCGATTTTTTCCTCGGTGAATATGTTTTAGCATGACAGCTTCGAAGGCATCGACGATGGCGAGAATTTTTGCTCCATCGCAGATATCGGCATCAGGCAAACTATTCGGATATCCGCCGCCGTCCGGCATCTCGTGGTGCTGAGCGACCATTTCCGCAGCTGCGTTCCAGCCCGGCATCCGTTCCAAAAGACCCGCTGCAAATCCTGGATGATTGCGTAGCGCTAGTTTATCGTCTGCGGCCATTTTCCCGACTTTTAGCCAGATGGATTCTGGCAGCAGCATCATGCCGACATCGTGAAGATAAACTGCTGCTTCTAGCTGAACGGGGTCGACCGCGCTATTGCCGGTCTTGTTGGTCTCTTGCGCCAAGCGAAGAATACGCATGGTTCGCCCTTTAAACAGCGGGGAACGGCTTTCGAACTGCAGCGCTAGCGAACGGAAAAACTGGAGGTCGCTGCCGAGTTTTTTTTGCTCGGCGTTTGACGTGGATGATCGCGGCGCACGGCTTGAAATTTGTGGAATGACGGGGGGGAAGCCGGTGACTGCCTCAATGAGATCAGCACACGCCGCGTCAATTTCTTTCGTAGACTCCTGCGCCAGTGCCTCAAGCCCCTGCACAAGGATGGCCAAATTGAGATTTTCCAGGGACTTGTGGGCAAGCAGGGCATCGGTCGCCAATTCGAGGCGGTCGACAGCCAGAAGAATCATTTCCGCCAATAGGTCCGAAAAAGGAATTTCATCGGCACGGAAGCGGCCCAGCATAGATTCAATTGGGTGGGCGATGGCGATGCCAAGTTCAAATTTACATAGCGAAGCATCGCCTTTGATGTTGTGCACGGCCCTGAAAAGGTTGGCCGTGATATCACGATCATCAGGCGCTTTCCTCAAGCGGGCAATGTCCCCTTCAATTTCCGGAGCTCGGTCGATCAAAACCTCGGCGAACTCTTCCAGTGCTTCTCGATCCTGAATGCTCGGCGCGATGATCGAACGAATGTCCATGCCTTGTTCCATTGCTGCAATTAATCCTGAGAGTTTAACAAACTGTTATGCAAACAGCTCGCGTCCTTCACTGTTCGGCCTTGACTGGGCAAGCGCTGCCACCTAAGATTCCGCGCTTCATCAAGGAATTACCTGACGTGACTCTGGAACAGCTCTACGCCCTGATCGGGCCCGACATGAAGGCCGTCGACGCGGTTATCCGCGACCGCCTGCACTCCGATGTAGTGCTGGTGAGGCAAGTCGCTGAATACATTATCGGTAGTGGTGGGAAGCGAATGCGCCCTGCGCTGGTTTTGCTTGCAGCCGGTGCGTTGGGGTATGAGGGAACTCGCCATCAAGAACTGGCAGCCGTCGTCGAGTTCATCCATACGGCTACTTTGCTTCATGACGACGTCGTCGATGAATCTGCTTTGCGGCGGGGTCACGATACGGCCAATGCGATGTTCGGAAATGCCGCCAGTGTGCTGGTCGGCGATTTTCTTTATTCGCGCGCATTTCAGATGATGGTTGAAGTCAACAACATGCGCGTGATGCGGGTGCTTTCTGACGCGACCAACGTTATCGCGGAAGGCGAGGTTCTGCAGTTGATGAACTGCCACGATGCCGATGTTGATGAGGCGCGCTATATGCAGGTCATTCACTATAAGACCGCCAAATTGTTCGAGGCTGCCGCCCAATTAGGTGCAATTCTGGGTGGCGCGGCGCCGGAGGTTGAGCTTGCGTTGACCGCCTACGGGATGCATTTGGGAACGGCGTTCCAACTGATAGATGATGTACTTGATTACTCCGGCCAAGAGGTGGAGACAGGCAAGCATCTAGGAGATGATTTGGCCGAGGGTAAGCCCACCTTGCCGTTAATTTACGTCATGCAGCACGGCACTCCGGAGCAAGCAGCGTGTGTGCGCAAGGCGATTGAGCAAGGCGGGCGTGAAGATTTCCCGGCTGTCCTGAACGCTATACGTGACAGCGGTGCATTGGATCATGCGCGAGACCGCGCGCTTCGTGAAGCAGCGTTGGCGAGAGAGGCAATTCAGTGTTTGGGGGATTCAAATTACAGAAAAGCTCTGCTACAATTGACGCTCTTTGCAGTTGAGAGAAATCATTAGCCCTCTCAGCGAGGTCGTCGGAGTGTAGCTCAGCCTGGTAGAGCACTGCGTTCGGGACGCAGGGGTCGCAAGTTCGAATCCTGTCACTCCGACCAAAATGCAAAGAAAAAGCACTTAGCCATCCTTCGGGGTGGTTTTTTGCTTTCTAGAATCGTGATTTTGTTCCAGATGCCATCCATCATTGATTGTTGGGTTGAAATCATGGACAACACCAGTATGTCTCTTATCATTTGATATTCTGTTGGAGAAATGTGAGCGACGCCGTTCGCCACGAGGCGCTTGGGACTTGTTTCGTCTCATTTCAAGGAGTGTTGGATGTCGTTTTCAAGGCCGATCAAGTTAAAGGGAAAATCTGTTGGTGGCGGGAAGGAGCCGCTCGTTTGCATGCCGTTGGTTGGCTGCGACGAAGACGCCATTTTTAGGGAAATGGTGTTAGTGACGGCCAAGATGCCTGATCTGATTGAATGGCGTGTCGATTTCTTTGTCGGGATTGATGATGTCGAGCGCGTTGTAGCGCTCGGTCAAAGGATTCGAGCGTTGGCCGTCGGTATCCCCGTGATTTTTACCTGTCGCTCAATCCGCGAGGGCGGAACGCCCATTGAGCTGGACGAAGATCAGGTTTTCGCGGTTTATGCTGCGGTGTGTCACTCTGGTTGTGTCGATTTGTTCGACTATGAACTAAGTAGCGAGCCACGCCATTTTGCACAGGCAGTCGAGTTGGCAAAGGAAACAGAAGTGCGCCTGATTGCCTCCTTCCATAATTTTCAGGGAACGCCAGCTGCACGGGACATTGTGGCGATATTTGTTGCCATGGAAAAGGCCGGTGCAGATATCGCCAAGGTGGCTGTCATGCCGCAGGATATGCGCGATGTGCTGACTTTGCTTGAAGCGACACTGAATGGAATAGAGGCGATTTCGCTGCCGATCATCAGCATGTCGATGGGCGGATACGGTTCATTGAGTCGCTTGTTCGGATGGGCGTTTGGTTCTTCAGTAACCTTCGTGGTTGGCGAAAAGAGTTCTGCCCCCGGCCAAGTTCCAATTGAGGAATTGAATACTGTTGTAGATATCCTCCATCGCACGCTCAGTGGCGAGTAATACCTTACTGATGTAGGTGTAGATGGCGCACTTCATTCAAAACTGAGTTGTCGCAAGGGGATTTGAAATGCGTGCTAGATTCAATGTGCCCAAGCGCGCAGGGGCGGGACTTGGAGAGACTGAATATCTTGTTTGAATGCTCAATCGCGGCAACGGGGCGGGAAAGTCTTTGAAATCCATTGGTTACATCTTTGAACGCTGTTTCTCTTGATCCAATGGATAGAAGCTTGCGAAATTTTCGCGGGCTTTTTTTGTTTCCGGGGGGGTAATGAAATACCTGCTTATGATTGTATTGCTGGGTGTGGTGTGGTGGTTCTTGTCGAAACGGAGCTCTCCGCGGGATCAAGCACCATCGACTCGAACTGATCCGGCACCTGAAAAAATGGTCACCTGTTCATATTGCGCTGTTCATCTGCCCGAAAGTGAGGGATTGATCGATGGCGGTCGCATTTATTGCTGCGAAGCGCATCGAGTGGCAGCGCAAGCCGGAAAGACCTGATAGTGAGTTGGCTATCATCAACCTGGGAAGCAAACTGGCGCTCATTCCAGTATTTCAACCTTTACCGCCTTGTGTTGGCAGTGTTGTTTTTCTTGGGCGTCCTCTTTCCCCACGAATGGACTTCGCGCCTCAATTTGCAGCCATCGCCGATGTTGTTTGCTTTGTCCTGCGCATATATAGCAGCGACCCTGCTTGGTTTGCTGATGGCGACACATTGGCCCCGGCGCTTTAACCAGCAACTGTCGGCGCAGATGGCCGCCGATATTGCCGTGGTCTGTTCATTAATGTTCCTGGCCGGTGGCGTAAGTAGTGGGTTAAGTGTTTTCCTGCTGGTTTCTCTTGCCGCAGCCAGCCTGGTTGGGCGTGGACGTCTGGTGCTGCTGTATGCAGCATTGGCCACGGTTGCGGTGCTGCTTTTTCAGATTTACGGGATATTTACCAAAGAGTTCGATCCTGCCTCAATTGTTCAGGCTGGCTTTATATCCGCCGGATTTTTTGCAACCGCCATTTTGGCCAGAATGCTCGGGCAGCGAGTCATGGTCAACGAGGATCTGGCCCGGCGTCGTGGCATCGCGTTGGAGAATCAGATTCGTATCAGCCAGCGTGTGGTGGAGCGCATGCAGGATGGCGTTTTGATCGTTGCCGTGGGTGGCATAGTTAGCCGATGCAATCCGGTAGCAAGCGGAATGCTTGCCTTGTCTGACGAATCAGATGTCCCGTTATCGTCACAGGCGCCGATCTTGGCGGCTGCGTTGCAGAAATGGGTGGCGGGTAATGGCGAAGGGAACCTACATTTTTGCGGTGCAGATGGACGCGATTTGCAGGCGCGTTTTGAGCAAACGAGCAGTTCTGATGGCGAGGTGTTGGTCTTCCTGGAAGATGTAGGGCGCATCAAGGAGCGTGCGCAGCAATTGAAATTGGCCTCGCTGGGGCGCTTGACCGCAAGCATTGCCCACGAAATTCGCAATCCGTTGTCGGCGATCAGTCATGCGGGCGAATTGCTGCGAGAGGAACGTCGTGTCGAAATGAAGGAGCGCTTGTTACGCATCCTCAATGACAATGTGATTCGACTGGATCGAATCGTCGGCGATATTCTGGAACTGGGCCGGCAGAGTCGGGCGCAGCCCGAGTTGCTGCGTGTGGACGAATTTTGCGCAGGCTTTGTCGAGCATTTCATTGCGAATGAGAATTTGGAGGCCGGGGTGGTCTTGCTTGAGGCGCCCCCGCTCAATTTGTGTTTCGATCGTTCTCATCTGCATCAGGTGCTTTGGAATTTGGTCAGCAATGCAATTCGCCATTCAAGTCGCGGTCCCGGTGCCGTTCGTATTCAACTGGAGTCCGCTGCCAACGATGGGCGGGTAGAATTGCACATTTTCGATGATGGTCCGGGCATACCGGAAACGGTGCGTGAGCAGATTTTTGAACCATTTTTTACGACACACACTCAGGGAACCGGGCTTGGCTTGTTTATCGCCCGGGAGCTGTGTGCCACCAACGGTGCCAGTCTTGATCTGGCTGCTTCCACGTCCGGGGCGCATTTCATTGTTGCGGGGAGAAACGACACGTGTCTGTTGCCAGAACTGAACGGCGCCCACGCGGCGAGATGAGCCGGGTCCTCGTCATTGATGACGAGGCGGATATTCGCGAACTGATCGACTTGACTCTGGTTCGCATGGGATTGGCCACCGAATGCGTTGGCTCTGTTACCGAAGCCCGCGCCGCGCTTGAACGGGATGTGTTTCAGTTATGTCTGACCGATATGCGGTTGCCGGATGGTGAGGGCTTGGACATTGTTCGCTACATTACCGAGCATCACCCCCAGACACCGGTTGCCGTTATTACTGCTTATGGCAGTGCCGAAAATGCGGTTGCCGCCCTCAAGGCAGGGGCTTTCGATTATCTCTCCAAGCCGGTTGGCCTCGAGCAGCTGCGTACCCTGATCAAATCTGCCTTACGTTTGCCCGGCGGCGTGGAGGGGAATGATGATCCGCTGCAGTCGCTGATTGGCGATTCGCCAAGCATGCAGCAGGTGCGGGCAATGATCGAGAAGCTGGCGCGTAGTCAGGCGCCGATTTACATCTCCGGAGAATCAGGCAGCGGCAAGGAATTGGCCGCACGCCTGATCCATAGTCGGAGCGCTCGGGCGGCAGGGACCTTTGTGCCGGTCAACTGTGGTGCAATCCCTGAAAACCTGATGGAAAGCGAATTTTTCGGTTATCGAAAAGGTGCTTTTACTGGGGCGGATAGCGAACGCGACGGCTTTTTTCATGCGGCCCATGGCGGAACCCTGTTCCTCGATGAGGTGGCCGATCTGCCGTTGGCCATGCAGGTCAAATTGCTGCGCGCCATCCAGGAAAAGCGGGTGCGCAAGGTGGGCAGTGTCGCGGAGGAGCCGGTCGATGTGCGCATCATTTGCGCGACTCACCGAAATCTGCGCGAACTGGTTGATAAGGGGGCTTTCCGCCAGGACTTGTATTACCGGCTGAATGTGATTGAGCTGCGCATGCCGCCCTTGCGCGAGCGAATGGAAGACATCGTGCCGCTGGTCGAGAGTGTGCTTCGTCGTGTTTTCGGGGATTCGCCACCCAGATTGTCCAGTGGTGCCGTGAAGGCGCTTTCGCTCTACTCGTTCCCGGGTAATGTGCGCGAACTGGAGAATATTCTGGAGCGGGCGACAGCGCTGTGCTCTGGTGATGCGATCGAAGTCGAAGACCTGCATCTTGGTCCCGAAGAGATCGCTGGTGGCGAGGAGCAAGGTCGGGGAAGTGAAACGCTGGACGATTATCTCAATCGTCTTGAGCGCCAGGCGATTCTCGAAGCCTTGCAGAAGGCAGAGGGCAACCGGACTGCCGCGGCTCGCCTGCTCGGTGTCACCTTTCGTTCTATGCGCTATCGGCTAGAGCGCCTGGGTATCGAGTGATGGCGTGGCAGGCCGACGGCTGGCTGGAGGACGTGCGCTGGCTGCCTTCCCCCAATTTTGGAGAACGTCCGCTCGGTGAGCCGGTGTCGCTGGTGGTTATTCATAACATCAGCTTGCCACCGGATGAGTTTGGCGGCGATTGGGTCGAGGATTTTTTCCTTAATCGACTGGATCCTACGGTCAACCCGTATTTTTCGACAATTTTTGAAATGCAGGTCTCGGCGCATTTCTACATCCGGCGGGATGGCCGCGTTATTCAGTTTGTGGGGTGTGATCGGCGCGCCTGGCATGCCGGGCAATCGTGCTGGTGCGAGCGCGATAACTGCAATGACTATTCGGTGGGGATCGAGCTGGAAGGTACCGACACCCAGCCCTTTACGAATACGCAGTACGAAGCGTTGTGGCGCGTGCTGGAGGCAATCTGCACGCACTACCCAATTGCTGCCATTGCCGGCCACTGCCACGTGTCCCCCGGACGCAAGTCTGACCCCGGCCCTTATTTCGATTGGATAGCGCTGCGCGAGCGCTATCCGAATCTGGATCTACCGGCCGAAATAGGCGCTTAGCCGGCTTACCGCTTCGGCCAGACGCTCGACGCTGGTGGTGTAAGCGAAGCGGATGTGTTTTTCCGGTTCGTTGCGGCCGAAATCCAGTCCTGGTGTTGCGGCAACACCGGTCTTTTCGAGTAAATCCCTGGCGAGTCTGAAGCTGTCATCCGCCAGCGTCGAACAGTCGCAATAAAGATAGAACGCGCCTTCAGGTCGGGCGGTAATACGGAAGCCGATTTGTTCCAGCGCAGGAGCAAGAAAATCCCGGCGACGACGGAACTCGGCGCGTCGGGTCTCAATCAGGGCAATGGTCTCCGGCTCGAAAGCGGCCAGGGCGCCATACTGAGCTGGGGTCGATGGGCAGAGCGTCAGGTTTTGCGCCAGTTTTTCGACATCACGGACGTAGGCATCAGGAATGACCATCCAGCCCAAGCGCCAACCTGTCATCTGAAAATACTTTGAGAAGCTGTTGATAATCCAAATATCCTCGCCGGCGGCGCAGGCGGTAGGTGCATCGTTTTCGTATGTGAGCCCGTGGTAAATTTCGTCGACCAGAAAATGCCCAATGTTTTCCCGGCAAACCTCGGCCAAGGCCTTGATCTCAGCCAGTGTCAACAGCGTGCCGGTCGGGTTGGCCGGTGAGGCGACCACGAGGCCGGCGGTGCCTGGGGTCCAGTAGTCGCGAAGGAGTGCCGGCGTCGGTTGAAAATTGGTGGCGGGACCGACAGGAATGTTCCGCGGTCGACCGTCAAAAGCACGCAAAATGTGACGGTTGCACGGGTAGCCGGGGTCGGTCAGCAGCCATTCACTGCCGGGGTCGGCCAGGCAGGCAAAAGCGAGGTTCAGGGCGCCGGAGGCACCGTTGGTGACGGCAATTCGGCTGGCGGGTACGGTAACGCCATAGCGCTGGCGGTAGAAGCCGCTGATGGCCTCGCGCAGCTCTGGCAAGCCCAGCGCCTGGGTATATTTCGTTTTTCCGCTTTTTATCGCGTTGACCGCAGCAATCGTGATTGGCGCCGGCGTCGGAAAATCCGGCTCGCCGACTTCCATGTGAATGATGTCGCGACCTTCTGCCTCCAGTTGGCGGGCGCTGGTCAGCAGTTCAACGACGTGAAAGGGCTCGATGTCGGCGAGGCGTTGGGCGGGACGGTACATGCGGTTCTCCAAAACAAAACGGCCACCGGGTTTGATCACCGCGGTGGCCGTTTAATCTCAGCTCAGGCTGTGATCAGGCAGCATCCTTGAAGATGCCCATCTCGAACAACTCACGCTTCAGAACGAGTTCGCGCGGCATTTTTTCGCCCATCTTGTCGAACCACTCCTTGTGGCCGGCCAGTTCGGACTTCCAGGCTTCCGGATCAATGGTGCTCAGCGCTTCGAAGTCGTCCTTGTTGATGTTGAGACCAGTCCAGTCGATATCTTCGAACTTCGGCATCCAGCCCAGCGTGGTTTCCTTGGCGCCGACCGTGCCCTTGCAGCGCTGAACGATCCACTTCAGAACGCGCATGTTGTCGCCGAAGCCCGGCCACATGAAGTTGCCATCGGCATCCATACGGAACCAGTTCACACAGAAAATCTTTGGCGTGGCATCAACGGTCTTGCCCATCTTCAACCAGTGATTGAAGTAGTCGCCCATGTGGTAGCCGCAGAACGGCAGCATGGCGAACGGGTCGCGACGGACGACACCCTGCTGGCCGAAGGCGGCAGCCGTGGTTTCAGAGCCCAGGGTGGCGGCCATGTAGACGCCGTAGTTCCAGTTGAATGCCTGATAAACGAGCGGCACGGTGGTAGCGCGACGGCCGCCGAAGATGAAGGCGGAAATCGGCACGCCAGCGGGATCTTCCCAAGCTTCGTCGACGGAAGGACACTGGCTGGCCGGGGCGGTGAAGCGGGAGTTGGCGTGAGCGGCCTTCTTGCCGGCCTTGCCGTCTTCCGGCGTCCAGTCGTTACCCTGCCAGTCGATCAGGTGATCCGGCGCCTGCTTGGTCAGGCCTTCCCACCACACGTCGCCATCGTCGGTCAGCGCGACGTTGGTGAAGATGATGTTTTCCTTCAACGTGGCCAGCGCGTTGAAGTTGGTCTTTTCCGAGGTGCCCGGGGCAACGCCGAAGAAGCCGGCTTCCGGGTTGATGGCGTAGAAACGGGTGATGCCATCCTTATCCACGCGCGGCTTGATCCAGGCGATGTCGTCACCGATGGTGGTGATCTTCCAGCCGTCGAGGGTCTTCGGCGGGATCAGCATGGCGAAGTTGGTCTTGCCGCAGGCCGACGGGAAGGCGGCAGCGACGTAGGACTTCTCACCTTCCGGCGATTCGACGCCGAGGATCAGCATGTGTTCGGCCAGCCAGCCCTGATCACGAGCCATGTTGGAGGCGATGCGCAGCGCGAAGCATTTCTTGCCGAGCAGGGCATTGCCACCGTAGCCGGAGCCGTAGGACCAGATTTCACGGGTTTCCGGGTAGTGAACAATATATTTGACCGTCGGGTTGCATGGCCACTTGGCATCCTGCTGGCCCGGTTCGAGCGGCGCACCAACGGTGTGCACGCAGGGAACGAATTCGCCGTCGGTACCGAGTACGTCAAATACCTTTTTGCCCATGCGCGTCATGGTGCGCATATTGACGACGACGTATGCGGAGTCGGTGATTTCAAAACCGATGTGGGCAATTGGCGAACCGAGCGGACCCATGGAGAAGGGGATCACGTACATCGTGCGACCCTTCATGCAGCCCTTGAAGACGCTGTTCATGGTTTCGCGCATCTTGGCGGGCGCTTCCCAGTTATTGGTCGGGCCGGCGTCTTCCTTGTTCTCGGAGCAAATGTAGGTGCGGTCTTCGACGCGTGCCACATCTGAGGGATCCGAAAAGGCCAGGAATGAGTTCGGACGCTTCGCTTCGTTAAGTTTGATCAGCGTGCCGGCCTCTACCATTTCAGCGCACAGGCGGTCATACTCTTCCTGCGAACCGTCAGCCCAGTGGATGCGGTCGGGCTGGGTCAGTGCGGCGATCTCGGCGACCCATTTTTTCAGGCCTTCATGTTTGACGTAGTCAGGTGCATTCAGCGGTGCGGTCATGGCAGTGTCTCTCTCCAAGTTACTGAAATAGCTAATTTTCATGCCAGTCGCCGGGAGCTGCGGTCAATACTTCGAGCAACGCTGGAGCCGTCGGCTGGGAAGCCCATAATTATGCATGAAAATAGGGTAAACATCCACTTGACTTTGATTCGCTAAGTGTTTTCCACGGGTGAAATGGCCTGTGATGCATGATATTATGTTCCGCGATTTGAAATTGCATTTCACCATACAAAATGGAGGCAGACATGGATTCTCGGCAATTACGTGAAGCAGCGCTCTACTATCATCGCGAGCCCAAGCCGGGCAAGATCGCGGTGACACCTATCAAGCAACTCACCAATCAGTACGATTTGTCGCTCGCTTACTCGCCAGGCGTTGCGTTTGCCTGCGAAGAAATTGTTGCTGATCCACGCGAAGCCAGCACCCTGACTGCCCGAGCCAATCTGGTCGGTGTCATCACCAACGGTACAGCCGTTCTCGGCCTGGGCGCCATCGGCCCACTTGCCGCCAAGCCGGTGATGGAAGGCAAGGGCGTGCTGTTCAAGAAGTTTGCCAATATTGATGTCTTCGATATCGAAATTGAAGAGCGTGACCCGGACAAGTTGATCGATACCATCGCCTCGCTGGAGCCAACCTTTGGCGGCATCAATCTCGAAGACATCAAGGCCCCAGAGTGCTTCTACATTGAGAAGAAGCTGCGCGAACGGATGAAAATTCCCGTTTTCCATGATGACCAGCACGGTACGGCGATTGTCGTTGGTGCCGCTGTGCTCAATGGTCTTCATCTGATTGGCAAGGATCTGTCAAAGGTCAAGATCGTGACTTCCGGTGCCGGTGCTGCTGCCTTGGCCTGCCTTGACTTGCTGGTCATGCTGGGGGCTCCACCCAGCAATATCTGGGTGACTGACATCAAGGGCCTGGTGTACGAGGGCCGCGTCGAAGAAATGGACGAAATCAAGGCACGCTACGCCAAAGTGACGGATGCGCGTACCTTGGGCGAAGTGATCGCTGGCGCCGATGTTTTCCTTGGTTTGTCGGCCGGTGGGGTGCTGAAACCGGAAATGGTTGCGAAAATGGCCGCCAGTCCGTTGATTATGGCGCTGGCCAATCCAACCCCGGAAATCACACCGGAATTGGTCAAGAGCGTCCGCAGCGACGCCATTATTTGTACGGGCCGCTCGGATTACCCGAACCAGGTCAACAACGTGCTGTGCTTCCCATTCATTTTCCGCGGCGCGCTTGATGTCGGCGCGACGACCATTACCGAAGAAATGAAGATGGCGGCCGTCAAGGCGATTGCCGAACTGGCCCGCGCCGAGCAATCGGAAGTTGCGGCCCGTGCTTACGGTGAGAAAGTCGCCAGTTTCGGCCCCGAATACCTGATTCCGAATCCGTTTGATCCGCGCCTGATCGTCAAGATTGCCCCGGCGGTCGCCAAGGCCGGCATGGATTCCGGCGTCGCTACAAGGCCGATCAAGGATTGGGATGCCTACATCCAGGGGTTGAACGAATTCGTCTATCACTCCGGCATGATCATGAAGCCGGTCTTCTCGCAGGCCAAGATGGCGCCGAAGCGCATCGTCTTTGCCGAAGGCGAAGACGAGCGGGTGCTGCGTGCTATTCAGGTTATTCGTGATGAAGGCATTGCCAGCCCTATCCTGATCGGGCGACCCGGTGAAATCAATCGTCGTATCGAAGCGGCTGGCCTACGCATTCGAGCGGGTGAAGATTTCGAGGTGATCCATGCGGAAGACAGTGATTTCTTCGAAGACCATCTGGATGAGTTCGCGACCACCTATCACGGCCTGATGGAACGCAAGGGCGTATCCCCCGAATACGCCAGGCGGGAAGTGCGTCGTCGCGCCACCCTCTATGGTGCACTGATGGTCCGCCTGGGTTATGCAGACGGCCTGATTTGCGGTACTTTTGGCCGCCACGAAACACACCGCGAGTATGTTCAGAACGTCATCGGTACGCAGGATGGTCTGGATCGTTACTACGCGATGAATTTGCTGATGCTACCCGAGCGTACGGTCTTTATTGGCGATACCTACGTCAATTACGATCCGACGGCCGAGCAGTTGACCGACATGACCCTGCTGGCAGCGGCCGAAATTCGCAATTTCGGTATTCAGCCCAAGGTTGCATTGCTGTCCCACTCGACCTTTGGCACCGAAGATACGCCGACCTCAATCAAAATGCGTGAGGTCTTGGCAAATCTGAAAGTGCGGGCGCCGGATCTGGAGGTGGAAGGGGAAATGCACGGTGATGCTGCACTGGACGAGCGTATCCGTCATGCTGCCTTCCCGAATTCTCGCCTCAAAGGCCAGGCCAATCTGTTGGTCATGCCGACGCTGGATGCGGCCAACATTTCATTCAATCTGCTCAAGGTGGCAGCTGGCGACAATCTGACCATCGGTCCGATTCTGCTGGGCGCGGCAAAACCGGTCAATATTCTGACGCCGACGGCGACCGTTCGGCGCATCGTGAACATGACTGCGCTAACGGTGGTTGATGCCGTATAACTGCTTGCTTTAAGTTATTGTTGTATCTACCTATTTTTTATTGATATTTCACTGTCTCCTGCTAAACTCAGCTAAAATTACCCTGATGTTTGCAGGAGATAGTGAATGAAGAATAAATTGAAGGCGGCCTTGCTGGTCGGTGCATTGCTGGGCGTTGGAATTCAGTCGCCCTTGTCGGCTGCGCCGGCAAAGAAAGCCGAACAGCATTCGGTCAAAAAAGGCCACGTTAAGGCTGATAAAAGGGCTCCTGTAGCCAAGGCTGCAGGTAAAAACAGCACGAAATCAGTAGCCAAGAGCAAGTCGACAAAAACGGCGGCTAGCTCGCCCAGGTCGCACGGGAAACTGGCCAAGCATTCCAAGGCCACAAAGACAGCAGCTCGTTCTTCTCATAAGTCACATCTGGTTGCCGAATCTTCTCGCAAGCCGGTGCACCATGCCTCGATGGCTGACATAGACCCAAACCGGCTGGCACTTTATTCGGCTTCGGCCTTGGTCATCGACCAAAGCAATGGCCATGTGATGCTGGAAAAGCAGCCGGATTTGGTGGTGCCGATTGCATCCATTTCCAAGCTGATGACCGCTATGGTGGTTCTGGATGCCAAGCTTGATTTGCAGGAAGTCATTGCCATCGGCGAAGAGGATGTTGATGGTCTGAAGGGCACTCGTTCGCGCTTGCCGGTGGGAACGACCATGACCCGCGAAGCAGCCATGCTACTAGCGTTGATGTCGTCCGAAAACCGGGCAGCGCACGCCTTGGGGCGGCACTACCCCGGTGGTTTGGTGGCTTTTGTGCGTGCAATGAACAAGAAGGCGCAGGCGTTGGGGATGTATACCTCGCGCTTTGAGGAGCCGACGGGCCTGTCCAGTAACAACGTGTCTACCGCGCATGACCTGGCTCGCATGGTGGCTGCCGCCGCGCGCTACCCTGAAATCCGCAGCTATTCGACCACCGCCGAGGCCCGGGTCGAGTTGAACGGACACATTCGCGACTTCCACAATACCAATGCGCTGGTGCGTAGCGATACTTGGGAAATCGGTGTTTCCAAGACAGGTTATATTTCCGAAGCGGGACGTTGTCTGGTCATGCAGGCACGTGTGGCTGACAAGCCGGTGGTTATCGTATTGCTGGATTCGGCAGGCAAGATGACGCGAGTCGGTGATGCCAACCGGATCAAGCGCTGGATGGAAAGCGCAAGCCTTGCGCTGGAACGTCATCCGGCCTGATTGCTTGCTTCTGTATGTGCCAATAAAGGCCGCGTCGAGCGGCCTTTATTTTTTTGGGGCTACGTAGCCGAGGGTACGCGAGACGGCGTCAGCGGTCTGCTTGACTTGGCGCGCCCAGTCCGGGTCATGCCGATCAGCTGGAGCCGAGACCGAAAGCGCGGCAACGACATTACCTTCATCGTCATGAATGGGGGCGGCGACGCACTTGAGGCCGATTTCGGCTTCTTCGTCGTCGTAGGCGACGCCGTGGCGACGCACCTTGTCGAGTTCTTTCTCCAGCGTGGCCAGAGTCGTCAGCGAATGCGGTGTCTTGCCGGGCAGGCCGGTACGTTTGGCGTAGTCGCGAACTTGCTGCGGGCTGTCGGTGGCCAGAAAAAGTTTGCCGAGCGAGGTCAGATGCAAGGGGGCGCGACCGCCGACCAGATAAACTACACGGACAAGGGCGCGGCCGGACGAGGTTCGTTCCAGATACACAATTTCATCATCGTGGCGCGCACCGAGGTTGATTGCTTCGCCAATTTTTTCGTGCAGGTCCTGCATGAAGGGCAAGGCGACTTCGCGCATATTGATGCGCGATTTGACGATGCCGCCGAGTTCGAGCAGGCGGATCCCGAGTCGGTAGGTGCCGGCGTCCTGACGTTCGACAAAGCGGGCGGCAGTCATGGCTGCCAGAATACGGTGTGCGGTCGACGGGTGAAGTTCGGTGGCCTGGGCCAGTTGTTTCAGACTGGCTGCATCGGGTGAGGCGGCAAGGGCGTCGAGTAGCGACATCATGCGCTCGATGACCTGTATGGAGCCTGGTGTTTTGGCGGAGCCGCTGACAGCTTCTGACAACTGGATTCCTTTATTGGTATTGTTTGAGTAGCATTAGCCACATGATTTTCTTGTGCGCCGCAATATTAGCATGCGCTTAGCCTTCTACGTTACCTGCCTGGTCGATCTGATGCGCCCGTCGATCGGCTTTGCGGCATTGCGTCTGCTCGAAGGCTTGGGGGCCGATGTTTTTGTGCCGAAAGGCCAGACTTGCTGCGGCCAACCGGCGTGGAGCGCCGGGGATCGAAGGCTGGCCATGGATTTGGCCAGGAAGGCGATTGCCGAGCTGGAGGGCTACGACGCCGTGGTGATTCCTTCCGGTTCTTGCACTGACCAGATTAGAAATGTTTATCCGCAATTGTTTGCCGACGATGCGCAATGGGCGCCCCGAGCTCGGGCCTTGGCCGAGCGTACCCATGAGTTGACGAGTTTTTTGGCGGACGTCGCGAAGCCGGCTTTGGGATCGGCGGCGTTTGACGGCAGCGTGACCTATCACGATTCCTGCAAGGGGCTGCGCGGATTGGGCATCAAGCGGCAGCCGCGCGAGCTGCTGATGCAGGTACGCGGTCTGTCGCTGAAGGAAATGCCGGATTGCGAGGAGTGCTGCGGATTTGGCGGTGCCTTCTCGGTCAAGTTCAGCGAAGTGTCGACTCAGATTGTGGATCGCAAGTGCGATGCCATTCTGGCCGCGGGGGCGGATGTCGTGGTTGGCGGTGACCTCGGTTGTCTGATCAATATTGAAGGTAGGCTGCGCCGCCGCGGCGATGAAACGACCCGTGTGCTGCATATCGCTGAAGTGCTGGCCGGCGGGAGTGATATCTGATGCCGACGACGCATTCGCAGGCCATGCACTTTCATGCGCGAGCCGGAGAAAAGGTGCGCAACGCCGCATTGCAGCGGACCCTGCAGAAAGCCAAGCCCTTGTTTGTCGCCAAGCGCGTCAAGGGGATGGCCTCGCTGGCTGAGGATGGGCTGGATTTCGAGTTGCTGCGGTCAACCGCAAAAAACATCCGAAATCGAACACTTTCTGACCTTGATGTCTGGCTCGATATTTTTGAGGAGCGAGCGACTGCCAGTGGTGCCGAGGTGCTTTGGGCGCGTGACGGTGAGGAAGTCAGCCGGCTTGTCGTCGAGATCGCACGTCGCCATGGGGTCACCAAGGCGACCAAATCGAAATCCATGCTCTCTGAAGAGGCGCAACTCAACGACGCGCTCAGTGCCGCGGGCATCCGGCCGGTTGAGACCGATCTGGGAGAATACATCGTGCAGCTGGCCGGCGAGCCACCGTCGCACATCATTGCGCCGGCAGTGCACAAAACGATCAACGAG
Organism: Betaproteobacteria bacterium; assembly: GCA_016709965.1. NCBI lineage: Bacteria > Pseudomonadati > Pseudomonadota > Betaproteobacteria > Rhodocyclales > Azonexaceae > Azonexus > Candidatus Azonexus amarohabitans. The sequence continues at coordinate 1,204,888 of JADJLT010000001.1, read as the reverse complement.
GTCGAAGCGCTCTTCGCCAAGGAACACGGGCGGCCCCTCGAAGCGCGGACTTCAGCGGATATTCCGGAGATGGCGAAGGAGGCGCGCGCGGTGTTGCGCCAGCATTTCCTGAGTGCAGAAATGGGGATTTCCGGGGCCAACTTCCTGATCGCCGAAACCGGCTCGGCTGCGCTAGTGACCAACGAAGGCAACGGCCGCATGGTGACCACGCTGCCCAAGCTACATGTCGTGATCACCGGCATCGAGAAAATCGTGCCGACGCTGGAGGATTTCTCCACGCTGATGCGCCTGCTGCCTCGTTCGGCAACGGGGCAGTCGATCTCCAATTACGTCTCCTTGCTGACCGGGACAAAGCGCGAGGGAGATCTGGACGGGCCGGAAAAAACGGTGTTCATCCTTGTCGACAATGGCCGCGCCGATCTGCTCGGCTCTGATTATCAGGACATGCTGCGCTGCATTCGCTGCGGCGCCTGCATGAACCATTGCCCGGTCTATTTTTCGCTCGGCGGTCACGCCTATGGCTGGGTTTATCCCGGTCCGATGGGGTCGGTGTTGACGCCGCTGTACACGGGCATTGAAAATGCGCTTGATTTGCCGCATGCCTCGACGGGCTGCAACCAGTGCGGCAGCGTTTGTCCGGTTGATATTCCGCTTCCGGCGCTGATGCATCGTTTGCGCGAGGAGCAAATTGAGCGAGGCTTGCGTCCGCATTCGGAGCGATTGGCTTTAAAAGCCTGGGCATGGCTGGCGGGCAAGCCGGTGCTTTACCGCTGGGTTGCGCGTCGAGCAGCGCGTTACCTGAACTGGCTGGCGGATGGTGGCGGCCGCATTCGAATTTTTGGCCTGGTGCCGGCGTGGACCGCGGGACGTGATCTGCCGGTCGCATCAGGGAAGACTTTTCACGAACTTTACGCAGCAAGAAAGCGAGATTAAACATGGAATTCGAGTCTGAGGGCCCGAAGGTTATTCCCTGCTGGATCAATGGCCACGCCTATTTGAGCATTCCGGAGGGTTTTTTCGATGTCAGCAATCCGGCTACTGGTGAGGCGATTCGTCGGGTGCCCTTGTGTGGCGCCACTGAGGCCACCGAGGCGGTCGGTGCCGCAAAAGCGGCTCAGCCAGCCTGGGCAGAAATGGGCATGCCGGCCCGCCGTGTCTGTCTGGCCAGTCTGGCCCAGTCGCTTGATGGCTACGCCGGACATTTCGCCCAATTGCTGAGCGCCGAATGTGGTTTTGACGAAGCGCGGGCAATGGCCGAAGTTGAAGAAGCCGTCGCGGCGCTGCAAGGCGCGATGGTTGGCCAGACGGGCATCCTGGGTCTGGTGCTCGATGGGTCGCGGCCGTTGGCCAGCTTTGCAGAAATCATCGCGCCGGCCGTGATGGCGGGCGCGACGGTTGTAGTCAAACCCAGCCCGAAAGCGCCGTCAGCCGTGTATGCCTTGTGCGAACTAGCCAGTCGGGCCGAGTGGCCGGGGGGCGTGCTCAACCTGCTGCAGGGTGACAGCGCGGCGATTACCGGTTTGTGCGCGGCCGGAATCGACCGCCTTGTCTATGGCGGCAACGCTACCCTCGGCGCCCAGGTTGGCACGATGGCGGAGATCGCCGGGGTCCCCTTCGAAATGACGGCGGCCTGATGCTGCGGATCGTCCAGCTTGAGGGGGAATCGCTGATCGCCGATGTCCGGCGACCGGCCTTCGTTCACGAGTGGGTCGAGCATGCGAAGACAAGCCCGTCGCAAGTGATCGAGCGTCTGGCCAGGGCAACCATCGCAATCACCAACAAGGTGCCGATCAACGCCGCCGCGATTGCCGCGTTGCCTGACCTGAAAATGATCGCCATCTCGGCCACCGGCACCAACAACGTGGATCTCAATGCCTGCCGGGGGCGTGGCATCGTCGTTTCCAATATTCGCGGCTATGCCGAACACACGGTGCCGGAACATGTCATGGCGCTGTTGTTGGCGCTTTCGCGCAATCTGGTGGCGTGGCGCGAAACGCTCCAGGCGGGTGGCTGGCAGCGTGCCGAGCAGTTTTGCCTGTTTGATCATCCCATTCGAGATTTGCACGGTGCAACGCTGGGGCTGATCGGTAGTGGCACGCTGGGCAACGGCGTCGCACGGCTGGCTGAAGCTTTCGGCATGCGTGTGCTGCGCGCTGACCGCAAGGGGGCGGCGGTCGTGCGACCTGGCTACACGGCTTTCGCTGACGTGCTGGCCACGGCCGATGCCATCAGCCTGCATTGCCCGCTGACGGCGGAAACACAAAACCTGATTGGTGAGGCTGAATTGAAAGCGATGAAACCGTCAGCCTTGCTGATCAACACGGCGCGCGGCGGTATTGTTGACGAGGCGGTGTTGATGCGAGCCTTGAAGGAGGGCTGGATTGGCGGCGCAGGATTCGATGTGCTCACGACCGAACCGCCGCCAGCCGATCATCCGATGCTCGATCCGGCCTTGCTCGCACTGCCCAATTTCCTGCTGACGCCACATGTCGCGTGGTCGAGTCGACCGGCGATGCAAACACTGGCCGATCAATTGATCGACAACATCGAAGCCTTCGTCGCCGGTGCGCCGAAGAACCGGGTGGCATGAGCGCGCGCGACGACATCATCGGACGTGTTCGCCGCGGTGTCGCCAAGGCTGACTATGCCAGCCGCCGGGCCGCTGCCGAGGCTGCCTTGGGGGCGCCAGTACGAGGGCCGCAACCGGTGATGGCCACCGACCTCGTTGCACGCTTCAAGGCCAAGGCCGAGTATTTGGCCAGTACCGTCGATGTGGTTGTTGCGCTGACCGACGTGCCGATGGCTGTCGCGGCCTATCTGTCGACCAACGGCTTGGGCCAGCAGGCCGTGGCGACGCCCGACGTCGGTAGCTTGAAATGGTCGGGCGCCTGTCTTCAAGTCGAAACCCGCGCCGCGGTCGACGCCGATAAAGTCGGTATTTCCGGCTGCTTCTGTGCCATTGCCGAAACCGGCACGCTGATGCTGCTCTCCGGCCCGGAAACGCCGGCCACGGTCAGCCTGCTGCCGGAAACGCACATCGCACGGGTTGATGTTTCGCGGATCGTGGCGACCATGGAAGATGCTTTCGCGCTGCTTCGGGCCGAGCACGGCAGCCTGCCGCGCGCGGTCAATTTTATCTCCGGACCTTCGCGTACCGGGGACATCGAACAAACCATCGTCCTTGGCGCCCACGGGCCATGCCGGGTACATCTGATCCTGGTCGGCGCCGACGCTGTCAAGCCATGAGTGATCGCGAGGTTGATAGTGCCTCGGTGGTGCGATTCGATCGGATCTCGGTGCGAACGGTAGCGCTCTTGTTTGGCGTCGCGTTCGCCCCGCTGGCTGTCATTCTCTATTCGGTCAGCAATGCGGAGTCGGCACGGAAAACATGGCGGGAAGCCTGTCTCGCGCCGGTAAATGAAAAAATCGACGTGACGGGCGTGGTGCGTCTGCGCCAAGGCGGATTTTATCTGGAGGCCGGTACTTCGTTGTTTTATCTGGGCAAATCGTGTAATGGAAGGTATGGCCGAGCCTGCCTGGAGAGCAATCCCGGAAAACGCCTGCTCACTAATCACGTTGGCCAGCCAGCCAGCGCAAGTCTGTGTGACGGCGAGGTGCTCAGTTACCAAGTGGCAGGCACTGCGTTCTACAAGTAAAAGGCGGCAAGGCACTGGATTGCTTTGGTATCTCGAATCTTTGCCGATACTATCTTCGTCTGGCCACGGGCCAGCCAAATTAACCATCCTCCTGCACGCTCGATAAGCGTGCAGGAGGGCTGACCTGATCGGAAAATATTGTGAGCATCACCTTTGCCGTGCGTGGCGAATACATTCAGCTGGACCAACTGCTCAAGGCCACCGGCCTGTGTGAATCAGGTGGTGCAGCCCATGCGGCCATCGCTGAGGGGCGCGTCATGGTGGATGCTGCGGTCGACACGAGAAAACGGGCAAAAATGAGACCGGGTCAGGTGGTGACCATTGGCGACGAAGAGGTGATTCTTGTCGCCGAATAGATAGCGCTTACGCCAGCCAGCGGATCGGCGAGGCGAGTTCCGGGTGTTTGCCTGTTCGGTCTTCGTAAAGCCTCGCGATCGCGGCAATATCGGTGGCCGGGTCGCCGGTCAGGGTCAGGTAGGTGGCAATCCCGATTTCACGTCGGGAGTAATCGATAAAGGCGATGGCGACGGGTACTTCGGCGGCTTGCGCAATCCGGTAGAAGCCGCTTTTCCAGCCTTGAGTCAGACTGCGGGTGCCTTCCGGGGCAATGACCAGCAGGAAGTCTGGATGAGCGGCGAATTGTGCTGCCATTTCAGCGACAAAGCCGTTGCGTACGTCGCGTTTGATCGGAATGCCGCCCAATTTTCGAAAGATAGTGCCGAGCGGCCAGCGAAATAGCGAGTCCTTGCCTACCCAATGCGCGTCAAGGCCAAGTGCGAGCTTGGCCAGCAGCGCGAAAACGCCATCCCAGTTCGAGGTGTGCGGATAGCCGACCAGCACGGCGCGCGCCGGATGTGCCGGCGGCTCGATCAAGGTCCAGCCGAGCAGGCCGAGTAGTTGGCGCGACAGGGTTTTGAGCATTGGGGTCAGTGTTTGGGGATCAGGTCATCTTGACCACGATGTCGTGCAGCGTGTTGGCGCAGTTGGCCATGCGGTCGGCGGCGTTGGACAGGTGGCGGTAGATTTCGCGGCGCTTGAACATGTGGATGTAGTCGTCGCCGACGAACAGTTCGGCGATGGCGCGGCGGTAGTTTTTTTCGACCCGGCGTTCGGCTTTGCGGGCGGCATCGGCATCCGCCGCTGCGTCGGCGGGTTGCTTGGCCAGCCGGGCGTAGCCCTGTGCCAGCGCATCGGTGCCGAGCTTGATGTGCATGGCCATTTCGAGGCAGTGTTTGTCGGGTGCCAGGGCGAGCGCTTCCATTTCGCTGACGGTCGTCTTGCAGTAATTGACGATCTCGTCGAGGTTGATGATGGCCCGGTAGATGTCCTCGCGGTCGATCGGTGTCGAAAAGGCTTCGTTCAGGGTGTGCAGGTTGTGCACTTTCACCCGGTCGGCCTCGTGTTCGTCCTTGCGGATCAGCTGGCCAACCGCCGGGTCGCCGCTTTCCATGAATTCAACCAGTAGCCCGGCCGAGTGGCTGACGTGCCCGCACTGTTCAGAGAGCAGGGTGAAGAAATCGGGCATTTTCGGGAAGACGCGATCGAGCACGCGACGCAGGATCGATGGTTTGATTTCTTCGCTCATGGCGTAGCTCCGAGAAAAAGATGGACCAGTGCGTAGGCCTGGATGGCGACGATGGCGGCGCCGGGAATGGTGATCACCCAGGTCGTGGCAATGTCCTTGGCCTTGGCCCAGCGCACGGCACGCGGCCGTTCCGAGGCGCCGATGCCCATGATCGACGTGGCGACGACGTGGGTGGTTGACACCGGCGCACCGACTGCCGAGGCGGCCAGAATGACGATGGCCGAGGTCAGTTGTGAGCCCAGGGCGTGGATGGGACGGACGCGGTAGATGGCGAAGCCGAGCGTGCGGACGATGCGCCAACCGCCAGACATGATGCCCAGCGTGATCGAGGTGGCGCAGGCAACCATGACCCAGAGCGGGACGTCGAACGTCGGGATGAAGCCGCCGAGCAGCAACACGAGGGTCAGGATGCCCATGCTTTTCTGGGCGTCGTTGGCGCCGTGCGAGAAGGCGAGGCCGGCAGCGGTGACGTATTGCAGGCCGCGCAGCCGGGCATTGGCGGCCGGGTTGGCAGCCATGAGCAAGGCAGTGAGCAGGCGATGGATCAGGAAGCCGAACCAGAAGCCGATCAGCGGTGAGAGGAGCAACGCCGCCAGTACCTTGACGATGCCGGTCAGGTGGCCGTTGGCCAGTTCGCCGAAGCCCCAGACAACGTGTTCGCTACCGACGGAAACGGTGACCGCTCCGATCAGTCCGCCGACCAGCGCGTGCGACGAGGAGGATGGGATACCGAATCGCCAGGTGCCGAGATTCCAGACAATGGCGCCGATCAAGCCGCAGAGCAGGATGGAGAGGGAAAGCGTGGGCATCACGCCATCGAGGGCCACGAAGCTGCCGATGGTGTTGGCAACCGCCGTGCCACCGAGCAGCGGGCCGAGAAACTCGAAGATGCCGACGACCAGTACCGCCTGGACGGGCGTCATGGCGCGCGAGGCGATGACGGTGGCGACGATATTGGCCGCATCATGGAAGCCGTTGGTGTAGTCAAACACCAGGACGATGACGACGGTGGCGATAGTCAGCAGGAACAGGGTATCCATGCATATCGGCCTGCGCGGGCAGGTCCGGTCTCCGTTTCGGAATATCTTGTTTTGCGTCAGTATATCGCCGAAGCGACGCTTTCCACGGGCTGGTGGGCGTTTGCCGCGGTCAACCGGAAAAAATCGCCGAAATTGAAATTTCAGAAAGTCGTGTCATGAGCTATCCCCGCTTCGCCGATATTTCCCGCGCCTTTGCACCCGGCTGGTTTGCTGCGGTCATGGGTACTGGCGTCTTCGCCATGACGACGCACAGCCTGTCGTTGCGATGGTCGTGGCTGGCGTTGCCGGCCGAGATGCTGCACTGGTTCAACAGCATTCTTTTCTTGGTGTTGGCGGTGCCCTGGCTGACCCGCTGGCTGGCTTTTCGTCCGGCGGCCATGCAAACGATGATGCATCCGGTCCAGGCCAATTTTTACCCGACGTTTTCAATTGCCTTGCTGGTGCTGGCGGCACAGTGGCTGACGTTTTCTCCGCACATCGAGGTGGCTTTGGCGATCTGGTGGCTGGGGGTGCTCATTCACTTTGTCTTCAGTTTTGCCGTGGTTTTCATCATGTTTCGTGGCGAGCATGTCGCGGTCGATCATGTGACCCCGGCCCACTTCATTCCGGCTGTCGGCCTCGTTGTCATGCCGCTGGCCGGCGGGCCATTGCTGGCGCACATGGATGGTGCCTGGCGTGAGTGGGTGCTGACGATCAACATCATCGGCCTGGGGGCGGGCAGCATGATGTATCTCGGCTTGTTCGGGCTGGCGCTTCATCGCAAATACTTGCACAAGCCGGCCCACGGCGCGCTGACGCCAACCATCTGGATACACCTGGCGCCGATTGGTGCCATTCCGGTGGGTTTGATGAATATTGTCGAACAACTTCCCTACCCATCGGCCCGCGAGACTGCGACGGTGCTGATGTTGCTGGTCTGGGGATTTGGGGTCTGGTGGCTGGTCATTGCCAGCCTGCTGACCTTGTCGGCGCGTGCTGCCGGGGAGCTGCCGTTTGCCTTGTCGTGGTGGGGCTTCACCTTTCCGGTCGGGGCATTCGCGGCCGAAAGTCTGCGCCTGACGAAAATTCTGGGCTGGGGCAGCACATTCGCCATTGGCCTTGCGGCCTGGCTGCTGCTTTGCTTCTTCTGGACGATCACCTTGGTGCGAACCGCGCGTGGCGTGGCGAGCGGCGCCATCTTCCAGCCTGCTACGTGAACTTTCAGGCCACGTGGCTTTGGGCGCCTCCGCTCCTGGCGGCAGGTGTCACCGCATTGAATTTTGCCATTCGGCGAGGGCTGCGAGCACCCCGTGTCGTTGAAAGTAGTCGGCCGCAGGGCTTGCCCTGGCTGGAGGTACGGGTGCCGACGACTAATGACAAAAAACTCTATGGCTGGTTTATCCCGGCCGGGCCAGAAAGTCCGGCCTTGGTGATCATGCATGGCTGGGGCGGCAATGCGGAGATGATGCTGCCCTTGGTGGCACCCCTGCATGCGGCGGGCTATTCGCTTTTGCTGCTGGATGCCCGTTGCCATGGTCAAAGCGATGACGACAGCTTTGCATCTTTGCCGCGCTTTGCCGAGGATATTGAGTCGGGCTTGCGTTGGCTGGCCATGCAACCGGAGGTCGATCAGTCGGCGCTGGGTGTTGTCGGACATTCAGTGGGTGCCGGCGCGGCGCTGCTTGCCGCTTCACGTCAGCCCGGGGTGCGGGCGGTGGTCAGTCTGGCGGCTTTCGCGCATCCGGCGGGCATGATGCGGCGCTGGCTGGCGAGCCTGCACATTCCTTACTGGCCGCTGGGGGCTTACATTCTGGCCTATGTGCAGCGGGTGATCGGGCATCGCTTTGATGCGATAGCGCCGTGCAACACCATTGCCCGGATAGCTTGCCCGGTCTTGATCATTCATGGCATGGCTGACGAGACAGTGCCGGTGGCCGAGGCGCAGCAGATATACGCGGCACGGGCCAGTGATGCGGTCGAGTTGTTGATGGTGGTGGGCAGTCACGACGACTACGGTGATACTGGTCCGCAGATTGGCGTGCTTCAGGACTTTCTTGAGCGCGCGATACGGCGCTGAATCCGGATGAAAAAAGGGCGGGAGACTGGCTCCCGCCCTTGCCGGTTAAGCATTAAATCGATCAGGGTTGCAGGAAAGAGGCTTTCTCGCGAACCTTGATGTCGTCGTTGTCAGTGGCCTCGATCTCGAAATGGATCGGGTTCGATCCTGTCTTGCCGGCGTCCGGTGGTGCGCTGACGATGACGTTGAAGGAGGTCAGCCCGGCAGCTGCGGCGTCGACTTCGTTGTCGCCGGTGATTTCGGCGCCGGGCAAGCCGTCGACCGTGATCTTGTAGCGATGGGTCCGTTCTTCGGTGTTCATGATCTGCAGCATGAATACGTTTTCGATCCGGCCTTCGTCGGTTTCGCGGGCCAGCGTCGAGCGGTCACGGATGATGTCCACTTTGAGCGGAATGCGATGGGCAAGGAACCATGCGGCGAGGCCGGTGATGAGGATCAGGATCGCTGTGTACAGCAGGATGCGCGGACGGATGACGTGAGCGAGGATTTCCTTCTTGCTCAGGTGCTTGGCCATGGCGCTTTCGGTGGAATAGCGCACCAGACCGCGCGGCAAGCCAACCTTGTCCATGACCTGGTCGCAGATGTCGATACAGGCTGCGCAGCCGATACACTCGTATTGAAGGCCATTGCGGATATCGATGCCGGTCGGGCAGACTTGCACGCATTGTCCGCAGTCCACGCAATCGCCCAGCTTGCTGAGGTCGGCGCCTTTTTTACGCAAGCCGCGGGGCTCGCCACGTTCCGGATCGTAGGTGACGATCAGTGTGTCCGGGTCGAACATCACGCTCTGGAAGCGGGCGTACGGGCACATGTACTTGCAGACCTGCTCGCGCATGAAGCCGGCGAAGAGGTAGGTGAAGCCGCCGTAGAAGAAGATCCAGAAGATTTCCCACGAGCCGAGATTGTTGGTCATCACGTTGTGGATCAGTTCGGTGACCGGAGTGAAGTAGCAAACCAGCGTGAAGCCTGTCCATAGTGAGAACAATAGCCAGACGAAGTGTTTGGTGGCCTTGATGCGCAGCTTGCGTGCGCCGGTACTCTTGTCAAGCTTGATGCGGGCGTTGCGATCGCCCTCGATCTTGTTTTCGATCCACATGAATATCTGTGTGTAGACCGTTTGTGGGCAGGCATAGCCGCAGAAAAGTCGACCGGCTACGGCCGTAACGAGGAAGAGTGCGTAGGCCGAAACGATAAGCAGGGCGGCCAGGTAGATGACGTCCTGCGGCCAGAAAACCATGCCGAATATGTAGAACTTGCGCTCGACCAGATGCAGCAGGATAGCCTGACGGCCGTTCCACACCAGCCATGGGCTGACGTAGAACAAAATCTGCGTGAAGATGACGAGGGCGATTCGCCAGTTGTCGAAAAGTCCGCGAACGCCTTTGGCGTAGATTTTCTTGCGTTTTTCAAAGACGGAAACTTTTGCCGTGCCATCAGGCTGCGGACTGTTTGCTGGCTGACTCATCGATCCTCAATCTGGTTGTTAAAAAGGTTGGAAACCGGAACTGCTGGACTCGTTCAACCATGGTTGCATGGAGCAAGCCTGCGGGGCGAACTAAAGGGGGTATGCCGCCAGGTTGATTGTCGGTTATCCAGCACTCCTCCATCAATACTGTGGAGACAAAATTGCAGGCAGAGCGCGTCACCGGTTTCCAGTGTACCTAATATCAAGATGTGTGCCTGCTTTTTTATTTGTTGAATATTCATACAAATCAGTGCCTTGATGTTTTTGTGCTGCAGAGGTTTGTATTTTTTTGGCGCCGATGGACAATAATGGCTGTCTAATTTGGCGCTGGCGACAAAACTGACATGACTGCTCATTTCCTCAGTGAACTGCTTTCCTTCCTTGATGGCTTGCCTGAGCCGCGCATTGTGATGAATGCCGATTACCGGATTGTGGCCGCAAACGCGGCTTACATTAAGGAATTCGGTGGCGATCTGCCTGTCGCCGGGCGGACCTGCTACGAAGTGTCGCACCATTTCACTGTGCCGTGCGACCAGGCGGGTGAATCCTGCCCCCTGAAGCAAAGCCTGGAAACGGGTGAGCCGCAGCGTGTTTTGCACCTGCATCATACCCCGCGCGGCGAGGAGCATGTGGCGGTTGAGACGACGCCGATTCGCGATGAAAGCGGGCAGATCGCCTATTTTGTCGAAACCATGCGGGTCGTCCGTCAGGCCAGTAGTCGGGCTGCTGCGCAGGGATTGGTCGGGCGCTCGCCGGCGTTTATCGGGATGCTGGAAAAAATCCTGCGGGTGGCCAATTCGAATGCCTCGGTCTTGCTGCTCGGCGAAACGGGGACGGGCAAGGAGCTGGTGGCACGGGCCATTCACGAGGCGAGCGCACGAGAAGAGGGGCCGTTTGTGGCCGTAGACTGCGCCGGTATGACCGAAACACTATTTGAAAGCGAACTGTTCGGTTATGAAAAAGGGGCTTTCACCGGGGCGGCGCATCGCAAGCAGGGGTTGGTCGAAGCTGCCGCTGGCGGTACGCTGTTCCTCGATGAAATCGGCGAATTGCCGCTGACGTTACAGGTCAAGCTATTGCGTTTGCTCGAAACCGGTACCTATCGGCGTGTCGGCGGACTGGATTGGCTACCGGCAGATTTTCGCCTGATTACCGCCACCCATCGTGATCTCCGTGCCATGGTGCAGGCCGAGACGTTTCGTCGGGATTTGTACTTCCGGATCAATACCTTCCCCATTCACTCGCCAGCGCTGCATGAGCGTGCCAGTGATATTCCCTTGCTGGCAGCGTCGCTGCTGGAGCGGGTCGATCGCAAGCCGGGGCGCGAGCTGACGCCGGCGGCGCAGGCGTGGCTGTCCGGGCGTCGCTTCAGCGGCAATATTCGCGAGTTGCGTAACTTGATCGAGCGGGCCACCCTGCTGGCCGATGGTGAGGTAATCGATCTGCCGCATCTGCTCGACATGGCCGAGGATGTTCCGCCGGCCAGGATGATTGAAGACGGGGCTTTCAGGGTCGGCGATATTGTCGATCTGGAGACGCTGGAGGCGCGCTATCTGGCTTGGGCGAGCGAGCAGGCCGGTGGTGATCATGCCTGGCTGGCCGAGCAACTGGGTGTCAGCCCGCGCACCTTGTATCGCAAACTTCAGGACAGCCGTAAGGGCTGAACGGATATTTCAATTTCGGCCGATTTTTCCGGTTGACCGTGGGAGAGATGTTTCCTGCCTTGGCAGGCTATGTCGCCCGATGAAATTGCCCTGAGCAAACGTGTCGGATGACAGAGTTAGTGAAAAAAGCTCGCACAGAAACAAACGTGTTTTTCATTAACTCTGACATTGATGGAGTCCTTGTTTGCCACAGAAACTGACGAAATCAGGTATTCGTGCCATTGAAAGAGAAAAATTCAGAGATGCTCGAAGAGCTAAAGCCAATGGAGCTGTCTTCACAACGGTGTTATCCGGCACCAACCAGCCCGTGAAAGGAGGCTTCAAACATTGAAATCGAAGCCACGACTGCCCGCCCGATCTCCATTCGCTTAACTTGCTTCGATCTCAAAGCGCAAAACCTGCCGCCTTAGGATTAACGGCACCCAACAAGTTAGTTCTAGGGTGTCGGCGCGCGTTTAATTTTGACCACCTGTGCTCGTTGAATTTTGACCAGGTGTGATAGCCACCTGACATAGGTTGGCTTGTGGATAAGTGTAGCTCAGAACAACCGATTTCCGAGCCACGATGAATGCGTTGGGAAAGCCGTGGAGGACGAAGTCCGGAACGGATTTCCCAACGCGGCCGATCAGAATGCGTCCTCCTCGGGTGGATTTCCCCGCTTGCTCTGCTCCCTTGCCTTGATCCTCGACTTGGCGGTCGCCGTGCTGTGCCGGAAGCGAAATGACTCATTCCCCGTTTCCACGATGTGGCAGTGATGCGTCAGGCGGTCGAGCAGCGCCGTCGTCATCTTGGCATCGCCGAAGACGCTCGGCCATTCGGCAAAGGTCAGGTTGGTCGTGATCATCACGCTGGTGTGCTCGTAGAGCTTCGACAGCAAGTGAAACAGCAAGGCACCACCAGCCTGGCTGAACGGCAGATAGCCCAGCTCATCGAGAATCACCAGATCCATGCGCAGCAGTCCCAAGGCAATCCGGCCAGCTTTGCCGGCCGCCTTCTCTTGTTCCAGGGCATTGGCCAGATCCACCGTCGAGAAGAACCGAACCCGCTTGTTATGGTGCCCAATCCCCGAAACACCCAGTGCCGTGGCCAGGTGCGTCTTGCCGGTTCCCGTGCCACCGATGAACACCACGTTCTGCGCTTCCTCGGTAAAGGACAGGTCGGCCAGTTGCCGAATCAGTTTCTGATCTACCTTCGATTGATCGAAGTCGAATCCCGCTAGATCCCGATGTACAGGGAAGCGGGCCGCATGCATCTGGTAGCCAATCGAGCGCATGACCCGGTCAGTATGTTCGGCCTGCAGCAGATGCTCGATCAACCAGCGAGAAGTGTCGATGCCGGCGCCACCGTTGGCCGATAGCTCTTCCCAGGCACCAGCCATGCCGTGCAGGCGCAGCTCCTGAACTCACTCATCAGCTCACGCATGGTCGCTCACCTCCACGCGCAGCTGGTCGTAGCGACCCGTATCGGCGATCGGTGCTTCGCTGATCGTCAGCGGGGTCTCCACCGGTGGTGGCATGGGTCCAGACTTCAGTCGATTGAGCATGTTCTCGACGTGCTCGGCACTGGGCAAGCCTGATTCCAGAACCAGATCGACCGCCACCAGCACAGACTCCAGACCGAACTGCGCAATCGCTGACAGGACCTTGGCCATGACCCGATCACCACCTTCTCGACGCAGCAACAAACTGCGCAGGCGCTGCAAAGCTTCCGGCATGTCGGCAAATGGCGCGCCATTTCTCAAGGCACCCGGCTTGCGTTCAATCAGCGGAATGTAGTGCTGCCAGTCGTAGAGCGTTTGTTGCCGGGTGAAACTACGTGGATGGCTGGCCATGCGCAGATCGTGCGCCACCATATCAATCCGCTCCGGATAGAGACGCAGGCTAACGACCTGGCCGACCAACTCGCACGGCACCGAATAGCGATTACGATCCAGCGTGACTAGGCAGGTGCTGGAGACTTTGCCCAGGGTTTCAACATACCCATCGAAGGGCGCCACCATTGGCATCAGGCTCGGTTGCTCGTGTTCCAGCATCTCGGCCACCGTCAGATCCGCGTACTCAGGATGGCGCAATTCCTGCCACAGGCTACGGCAGCGTTCGAGCAGCCAGACGTTCAGTTCGGTGAAAGAGCTGAAGCGTTCCTTGCCGGCATCCTGCCAGAGCCGCAGCCGGCTATCCTGGACATTCTTCTCGACAACGCCTTTCTCCCAGCCGCTGGCGACATTGCAGAAATCCGGGTCGAACAGGTAGTGGGAGGCCATGGCCGAGAAGCGGGCATTGACGATACGGGACTTGCCCTTCTGCACCTTATCCACGGCCGTCTTCATATTGTCGTAGATGCCGCGCCGAGGAATGCCGCCCAAGGCCGCAAACGAACGGGTATGGGCATCAAACAGCATTTCGTGGCCTTGCGTCGGGTAGGCCTGAACCACAAAGGCCCGACTGGCACAGAACTTCAGATGCGAGGCGAGAATCTTGCGCCAGACACCACCGATCACCAAATGCTCTTCGCTCCAGTCGAACTGGAAGGCTTCGCCTAATTCAAAGTGGAGCGGAACGAAGGCTTTGCTGACCGCCGCGCCACCATCGGAACGCCAGCGCCGGATGAACTCAGTGACCCGGCAGTAGGTGCCCGTAAATCCGGCCGCCTGCAATTCACCAAAGAGTTTCAGCGCCGTACGCCGATCCCGTTTCGGGCGCCGAGCATCCGTTTCCAGCGCCTTGATGAGTCGCGCCGCATAGGGCGCAATCTTGACGTTCGGGTTCTCCCGTTCGTACTTCGGCTCCGTGCCTTCCGGCGTCCGTAACCAACGCTTGACGGTGTTCCGGCTATACCCCGTCTTCCTCGAAATCTCGGATAGCGACACGCCATCCCGGTAAAACAACCGCCGAATCCTTCCCAGATCCTTCATGGTGATCATCTCCTAAAATCCTGCTCAAAAAATGAGCGGACTAGTTAATCACCCTGGTCAATTTTCAGCGCGCACAACCTCGCTTTTCTGGTCAGTTTTCAACGAGCGTCAACACCAGCTCAATGTCATCGCGAGGAAACTGAATGAGCGTCCCAGGAAAACACTAGACTACGCAACACCCGCCGAACGATTTCACCAAACCGTTGCATCGACCGGTTGAATCCAAGGTGCAACATCGGCCCTACAGTCGAGCTACCCTCAACGGCTGGAATGGCCGACAAGATGACTGTCTCAGAACTGCAGAATTTTCATTATCTGCGACAGTAGTTTTTCACTAACTTGGCACATTTTTCACTAACAGCGTCAACCTACAAAACGATTTGACTGAATTTTCTGCTTCCAAAATCTAATATTTAAATTATTATTGAAATATGGAATCAAAAATTGCTGTGAGTGCGCTTGGTGCATTGGCCCATGAAACTCGTCTGGCGGTCTTCCGCTTGCTTGTACGGGCCGGTGATGCCGGTTTGTCGGTCGGTCGGATTGCCGAAGGCTTGGGCATTGAGGCCAATGGCCGGCTGACCTTTCACCTGAAGGAACTGGTCGCGGCTGGACTGGCCACGTCGCGGCAGGAAGGGCGATTCGTTTATTACTCGACCAATTATGTGGCCATGAATGGCCTGCTGCGCTACCTGACCGAGGACTGCTGCGGCGGTCTCGGTTGCGAGGTGGTCGTTGAGGCATGCAGCCAGGAGAAATGTGCATGAAGGTTTTCAATGTGCTGGTGCTGTGCACCGGTAATTCGGCCCGCTCGATTCTCGGCGAGGCACTGTTCAATCATCTGGGAAAAGGTCGGATTCGCGCTTTTTCGGCCGGTAGTCAGCCGAGTGGCACGGTCAATCCGGTCGCCATGGAAACTCTGGAAAAGCATGGTGTGCCCTTGCCCGAAGCGCGCAGCAAGTCGTGGAAAGAGTTCGCTGCACCGGGAGCGCCATCGCTCGACTTTATCTTTACCGTCTGCGCCAGTGCAGCCGGCGAAGCCTGCCCGATCTGGCCCGGCCATCCGGCGACCGCGCACTGGGGCATCGCCGACCCGGCTCATGTCGAGCCATTGGCGGCCCGTCAGGCGGCATTTGAAACTGCTTTTACCGAGCTGGAACAACGAATTTCGGCGTTTTTGAAATTACCTCTGGAAACGATGTCGACCGCGGCAGTCGTCGAGGCGGCGAAGCAGATCCATACGGAGGTTTTGGCATGAGCGCGCAGTGCGAAATGGCCATGAAGCAGGCGGCGGGTGCGCCGATGAGTGGATTCGAACGTTACCTGACGATCTGGGTTTTTCTGTGTATCGTTACCGGGATCGTTTTTGGCCAGGTTTTGCCCGGCCTCTTTCATGCCATCGGCCACATGGAAGTGGCGCAAGTTAATTTGCCGGTCGGGCTGCTGATCTGGGTGATGATCATCCCGATGCTGGTCAAGGTCGATTTTGGCGCGCTGGGTGAGATGAAACAGCACGTCAAGGGGATCGGCGTCACCTTGTTCGTCAACTGGCTGGTCAAGCCGTTCTCGATGGCTTTCCTTGGCTGGCTGTTTATCCGTCACATTTTCGCGCCGTATTTGCCGGTCGAACAACTGGACAGCTACATTGCCGGTCTGATCCTGCTTGCGGCGGCACCCTGCACGGCTATGGTCTTTGTCTGGAGCCGGCTGTCGAATGGCGATCCATTGTTCACCCTGTCACAGGTGGCGGTTAACGACACCATCATGGTTTTCGCCTTCGCGCCGCTGGTGGCATTTCTGCTCGGCATTTCGTCGATTACCGTGCCGTGGGCAACCTTGTTGATCTCGGTCGTGCTCTACATTGTGATTCCTGTGGCGTTGGCGCAACTCTGGCGAAAATCACTGCTGGCCCGCGGTCAGGCAGCCTTTGATGCGGCGATGGCAAAAATCGGTCCGTGGTCGATTGGCGCACTGCTGGCGACCCTGGTGCTGCTCTTTGCCTTTCAGGGCGAAGCAATTCTGCGCCAGCCGCTGGTCATTGCATTGCTGGCAGTGCCTATCCTGATTCAGGTATTTTTCAATTCAGCACTGGCTTACTGGCTGAATCGAGTGGTCGGCGAGAAGCACAACATTGCCTGCCCGTCTGCCCTGATCGGGGCTTCCAACTTTTTTGAGCTGGCAGTTGCTGCAGCAATCGGCCTGTTCGGTTTCGAGTCCGGCGCAGCGTTGGCGACGGTCGTCGGCGTCTTGATCGAAGTGCCGGTCATGTTGCTGGTGGTGCGTGTGGTCAATGCCAGCAAGGGGTGGTACGAAGCAGCTTGATCGCCGGCGCTGGCCGGCGGGGAGGGCGTCATGAATATCTTGATCGAGGGCCTGCAGGGCGGACTGGCCGGACTGTTTTCTTATTTGGCTGCCCACGTCCTGCTTTGTCTAGTACCGGCATTTTTCATTGCCGGGGCGTTGTCGGCACTGGTGCCACAGCAATCGATCATCCGCTTCCTCGGGCCGGATGCCCCGAAATGGGTGTCGTACCCGGCCGCTGCCGGGGCTGGTAGCCTGCTTGCCGTTTGTTCCTGCACCATTCAGCCACTGTTTGCAGGTATCTACAAAAAGGGTGCTGGCTTGGGGCCGGCGGTCACTTTCCTGTTTTTTGCGCCAGCCGCCAATATTCTGGCTCTGTCTTACACCGGCGTCGCGCTCGGTGCTGACTTTGCCATTGCCCGCATCGTGTTGGCGCTCACTTTTGGCGTCGGAATCGGCATGATAATGGCGATCATCTTCCGGCGGGGCGAAGAGGCTCGTCTGGCCGGGAGCGAGGTGTTCAGTGGCGGCGAAGCCATTTCGCGAAAAGCACTGCTTTTTCTGGCGACGCTGGTTGCCTTGCTGCTGGCCGGTACGCTGAAGTTGGAATTTTTTAGAGCAGTGTTGTTCAGCGGCGAGTTGCCATGGACAGGCGCCCGCGCCGTTCAGTCGGCACTCGATCGTCTGGTTCCCATCGATGAGGCAACGGGGGCTGAGGGGCTCAGTGTGCAGGGCGTGCTCCTGATCGTACTGTTGGGGGCAATCGGTGCGGCAGCGTGGCGGGGTCTTGGTAAAGTTGATGAAGGCTTCAATCGCCTGACTCCTGTAGCGCTAGGGTTAACGCTGACGACGCTGGTGGCGGCGGCGCTTGGCATGCAAGTTTCCGAAAATGGCGTAATTTTCGTGTTGACCGTGAGAACGCTCATCGTGCTCGCCTTGTGTGTCGCGCTTGTGCCGCTGGGGCGCCGTTTTGATTCCTGGGAGATGCAGCAGTGGCTGTGGGAAACCTGGCGTTTCGTTAAGCAGATTTTTCCGTTGCTGGTGGTCGGGGTGTTCCTGGTCGGCGTCATCCGGATATTCATTCGTCCGGAATGGGTGCAGGCCGTTGCTGGCAGCAATACCGTGCTGGCCAATCTGGCCGGCGTGGTGTTCGGTGTATTCATGTATTTCCCGACCCTGGTCGAGGTGCCGATTGCCAAAATGTTCCTGTCGCTCGGCATGCATCCGGGGCCGCTGATTGCTTACTTGATGGCCGATCCGGAGCTTTCTCTGCAGAGCATCCTGATCACTTCGGTGATCATCGGCAAACTGAAGGCGTGGACTTATGTGGGCTTGGTGGCCGTATTCTCGACGCTCGCCGGGCTGACTTATGGCGCCTGGGTGGATGGCACTTCGTTGTCGACCTTGTTGATTCTGGTCGGCGGGTTCATTGTGTTGCTGGTTGTCTTGCTGAATCTGTTCGAGCGCCTTTCGCGCGCCCGGACAGCTTGAAAGGAGTCATCATGTTGATCAAGATTCTCGGTAGCGGTTGCGCCAAGTGTCACCGTCTGGAACTGTTGACTCGCGAGGTCGTCGCTGAATTGGGCATTGAGGCCACATTCGAACACGTGACGAATATGGAAGAGATCATGGCTTATCCCATCATGACGACACCCGCGCTGGTGGTCGATGAAGTTGTCAAGGTTGCCGGCCGTATGCCGAGCAAGGAGGAGATTGCCAGCTGGCTCAAATCCTGATCAAGCTGGCGTACTTTCGATCTTAGGTCGGGTACCTGCTGGCGTTATTTTAAAGTCATATTTTTTCCTCTTTTTCAAGGAGAGGCACAAGGTGCGGGTAGGGCTGCGGGTTTGGGCTGAAGGTCACCCGGCAGGCCATGGCAGCGAGCCATCGCTCAATTTAGGCAGGCAAAAGAAAAAATGATAGATTGATAATCGGTATCGTTATGCCAATATAATCAGCCTTTACGATTTCTTACACTTTGTGAAAAAGTGCCACATATAATTCAGCGAAATTACGTACATTGCCCCTGTTCCGTCTTTTGTTGCAATTATTTGATCAGAATCTGCAGAAATTGCCTGCCCTTTGCTGCTTTAATCAAAATGTCGCCCATGAAAAAAATTGCTCTTGTTTCCATTCTCGTTGCAGCTGCTTTTCCAGCGGTCGGTCAGGAGCCTGCAGCCCTGTCTGCAAGTTCTTCCATCCTCAAGGATGTTGCGCAAAGGGCCGTTCTGAATAGCCCGGAGGTCACCTCCAAGTGGCACAATTACCGGGCGGCAGACGAAGAAATCGGGGTTGCACGCGGCGGATATTTTCCCCGTGTCGATCTAACTGTGGGTGGCGGGCGCGAGAGCCTCAAACAGCCCCCCGTTGGTACGCGCGACAACTACACGCGCAGTGGTTATTTGCTCAGTCTGAATCAAATGCTTTTCGACGGTTTTGCTACGCGCAACGAAGTGCGGCGTCTCGACAAGGCCAAGTTGGTCCGTTACTACGAGCTGCTTGATGCTTCGGAAAACGTTGCACTTGAGGCAGGACGTGCCTACCTGGATGTACTGCGCTATCGTCATCT
The DNA here is from genome assembly GCA_016709965.1 of Betaproteobacteria bacterium. Classification (NCBI taxonomy): domain Bacteria; kingdom Pseudomonadati; phylum Pseudomonadota; class Betaproteobacteria; order Rhodocyclales; family Azonexaceae; genus Azonexus; species Candidatus Azonexus amarohabitans. The sequence goes on along the minus strand of JADJLT010000001.1, from coordinate 1,185,641 downwards.
GGTTGATCTGGCTCAGGACAACTACGTTCAACACAAGGCAACGCACGAGCAGATCCAGCGTCGTACCGAGAGTGGTGTTGGCCGTCGCGTCGACCTGGAACAAGCCGCCAGTCGCCTCGCGCTGGCTGAAATCAACCTCGTGACCGAGAAGGCCAACCTGCACGATGTCAGTGCGCGTTACCAGCGCCTGGTTGGTATCCAGCCGACGTCGGCCATTACGCCGCCGACACAGCTTGATACTGCTTTCCCGGCGCAAGCAAAATCAGCGCTCGACACCCTGTACAAAAAAAATCCGCAGCTGCTTGCGGCCAGCGAGAACATCGAAGCTGCTCAGTACGAAATCAATACACGTCGCGCCGCCTACTCGCCTAAACTGGACTTCCGCGCGCGTACCGACCATACCCAGAACTATCTGGGGGTCGATGGACAGCGTGAGCAAAACGTTGCGGAACTCGTGGTCAGCTGGAATCTGTTTAACGGTGGCTCGGACCGCGCACGTGAAAAACAGACCATCGAAAAGAAGAGCCTTGCTTTTGACCTGCGTGAAAAAGCCTGCCGCGACACCCGTCAGACATTGTTGATCGCTCACAACGACGTGCTGCGCCTGCGAGAGCAATCATCCAAATACGCGCAGCAGGTTGCCTTCCTTGAAAAGACGCGAGATGCCTATCGTGACCAGTTCAACGTTGGTCAACGTACCTTGCTTGATTTGCTGGATACCGAGAACGAACTTCTCGTTGCCCGTCGTTCCAATGTTAATGCCGACACTGATCTGACCCTGGCTTATCTGCGCACCTATGCCGGCATGGGCACGCTGCTGGAATACCTTGGCTTGCAGCGCCTTGATGCCGAAACGCCGGATAGCAAAGATCTGGTCGATATTGACCCGTCGCAGCTTTGTCCGAATGAGCCAATCGCTCTCGAACAGGCCGATCGCGAAGAGCTGAATGCCCGGGCTGCTGCGCTCAATGCCGCGCGTGCTCCGCTCCCAGTCATCATGGGGCCGGAGGCGACGATTCAGAATCAGGTCAAGTCCTGGGCTGCCGCTTGGACTGCTCGCGACTATTCGGCCTACAGCGCGTTTTACGCCCCGACCTTTACGCCGGACGGCGGATTGTCTCGTGAGGATTGGGCTCAATTGCGCCGTAGTCGTATTTCCGCACGCGGCAACATCAATGTCGATCTCCAGGACGTGAAGGTGCGCATGGATGGCAATGAACGTGCATTTGCGGAGTTCCGTCAGGTCTACCAGTCCAAGGGCTTTAGCGACACCACGCAAAAGACGCTCGAAATGATCCGTGTTAACGGCAAGTGGCTGATCAATCGCGAAAGCTCGGCGGTTTGCGCCGGTAATACGGTGGGTGGCTGCAAGAGCAAGTAAGCCACCGCCAGTCATTGTTGCTATCGGCCAAGTCCGATGAGTGAACAAAAAAAGGCCATGCAAAAAATGCATGGCCTTTTTGTTTGAAACTTAGCCCAGCAAACTGGGGTTTAGCGTATAGCTTCCGTTCAAGCTGGCTTCGGCCAAGATGTGTCCTTGCAGAGCGGCGCGCACTTCCGGGCCACTGAATTTTCCTTCGATCGACAGTCTTTCGGTGTCCAGCGCATAGACCGTGAATATGTAGTGATGAACGATTTCATCATTCCAGGGCGGGCAGGGGCCATCGTAGCCATAATAGTCACCCAGCATGTCGTGGTCGCCAGCGAACCACTCGGTATAGTTGTTGACCCCCTGGCGACTACCATGGAGGCTCTGAGGCCCCGACTTGCCGCGCGGTGTGACGTTGCTACTGAATTCACCTTCAGCGATTGAATTGATGTTGGCTGGCAGATCTATCAGCACCCAATGGAAGAAGTCGACACGTGGCAACGCTGCGGGAACGGTTCTTCCTTCTTGGTTAACGTCGCTTCCTTCGCTGGGTACATCGGGATCGTGACAGATGATTGCAAAGGACTTGGTGCCTGCAGGTACATCGCTCCACGCCAGGTGAGGGTTCAGGTTCTTGCCGAGGCAGACGTGATGCGCCGGGTCAGGGGTGCAAAACGAGAATTCTCCCGGGATTTTGTCGCCATTCGCAAAGCTGGTGCTGGTCAGTTTCATTGTTGCTTTCCCCGATTACGTTGCCGCCCGGCGTTTGAAATCTCCCGGACGGAAGCCAAGAATCCATAGTGTAGCGAAATAGGCTGTGGCGCCAAGTGGAACCAGCCAAGCTAAATGAATTGTCCGGTCGACGAAGCTCATTTGCAACCAGCTCTTTTCCACACCCATGCCAAACCACAGCGCCAGTCCCATGGCCACCATGGCCACCATCAGTTTGACGACGAAAACGCCCCATCCGGGCTGTGGCTCGTAGATGTTGAGACTGCGCAGGCCGCGATAGAGCATTGCGGCATTCAGGCAGGCGGCCAGTCCAATTGACAGCGCCAGTCCGGCGTGTTCCAGCCAGCCGATGAAAGCGATGTTCATGACCTGCGTTGCGGTCAGCGAGATCAATGCGATACGCACCGGGGTTCTGACGTTTTGCCGGGCGTAAAACCCCGGGGCCAGTATTTTGACCAAAATCAGTCCGGTAAGCCCGATGGAGTAGGCTGCCAGTGCCTCTCGTGTACGGAAAACGTCTTCCGCCGAAAAGGCTCCATGGAAGAACAGGGTGGCGATCAGCGGTACTGCAAGGATGCCCAGCGCAAGCGATGCCGGTGCTGCAAGGAGCAGGGTCACGCGTAAACCCCAGTCGAGCAGTCGGGAGTATTCAAGGTGGTTCTCACTGGCGTGATAACGCGAGAGCGAGGGGAGCAAAATTGTGCCGAGTGCGGCACCGAGCATGCCGGAGGGGAACTCCATCAGGCGGTCGGCGTAATAGAGCCAGGAGACGCTGCCTGTTTTGAGAAAAGAGGCAAAAATCGTGTTGACCAGCAAACTGATTTGGGAAACCGAGACGCCGATCAGGGCGGGTCCCATCAACATGACGATCCGGCGAACACCGGGGTCAGCCCAGGCCGCACGCCAGTTCAGCGATGGCCGGGGGAGCATTGATATCTTTTTTAGTGCCGGAATCTGGATGGCGAGTTGCAGCAGTCCGCCAATAAAGACGGCCCATGCCAACGCGAGTACGGGCGGCTCAAAATAGGGAACGGCAAACAGGGCCATGCCAATAAAAGTGAGATTGAGCAGCACTGGCGTGAACGCGGGAAGTGCGAATCGGCTCCAGCTATTAAGAATTCCCCCGGACAAGGCGACCAGTGACATGAAGAAGATGTAAGGGAAGGTGATTCTGGTCAGCGTGATGGTCAGCTCGAATTTTCCGGTCTCGGCCGCAAAGCCGGGGGCGGAAACCCACACCAGAATCGGCGCCGCGGCAATACCGATGACCGTGACTGCAAAAAGTGCCAGCGACAGGATGCTGGCGACGTGATCGATCAGCGTCCGCGTGTCTTCTTCGTTACGTTTGTTTCGGTATTCACCAAGAATCGGGACGAAGGCTTGAGAAAAGGCTCCTTCGGCAAACATGCGCCGCAACAGATTGGGGAGCTTGAAGGCGACAAAAAATACGTCAGTGCCCAATCCTGCGCCGAAAGTGCGGGCGATCACGAAGTCCCGGACAAATCCGAGAATTCTGGAGAGAAGTGTCATACCACTGACCGTGGCCAGCGCGCGCAGCAGATTCATTCGGTATCGGTCTTGTCTGAAAAAGGGAAGGGAAGCCTTGACGCTACAGGCGGCATTTTGAATGAATCCGCATTCAATGGTGAGCGTCCTCAACGAAAAGCCGGTTCTGATGTTTGCATCGGACAGCTGTCTGCAGGGATTGCCTGGCCGGAATCGCAAATATGCATTGCTGCTGCCGCGTGCGGATTTTATCACGGCCGATTTCAAGTGCTGCAGTAGGCCAGGAAAGCAAAAAAGCCACACGAGGTGGCTTTTGTTTGCTGATTTGATGGGTTTGGTGCCGCTTGCCGGAATCGAACTGGCGACCTTTTCATTACGAATGGCCTCTAGGTAGGATTATACGGCACTCAAGGGGAACCAAGAGCAAGGCAATCAGCAGCTTACTGGCGACCCGCTGAGTAGCATTCCCAAAGGCTCCCGCCGAAGCACATGCCAACTGTGCCGCCATTGTGCCATGGCACACCGAAAAGACCAGTGGCATATTGGCGCAGAGCTTGAGGCCTTTCTGGCCTCGCTCCGCCAGCCCCTCCATTGAGGGAGCACCTCATTAACAATGGGGCGTTCTTATCACCCTATTTGATTATTCGCAAGCGAGCTAAGGGTTGAATTTTGCCCCGTTTGCCACTTGGATTTTGGCGCCTTAGCTCACGGGTAGAAGGCGAAGCGAAACGAGAGAATGTTTTCCAGATCGGCGCTGATCTCTCCCATCAACTTCCAAGGATTACCACCATGTTGCATACAGTCAATAAACCAGCATCACCACGGGTTGCCCCGCTCAGTATCACGAAAACCGTCCTTCCCACGACGAAAACCTTCGAGATCGAAATCGGCGTGACCAATAAAAAGCAGGTTTCTGCCGAAGCCACCTCCTATTGCGCTACCCCTGTCACGGAAGAGGCGGTCAAGGCCAGCGATGCTGCCAAACCGCCTCGCAAACGCAACAAGAAGCCACGCATTGAGGTACAGCCGATCCCGCTGGAAAACCTCAAGTGGCTGACGATTGCGCAGACATCGCTGCGCTACCCGGCATTCAGCCAAAAAGCGTTGCGGCATCTGGTGGCGAGCGCAGAGGCATACCACCGCTACCCCAAGGCGGGCCTGAAATCGAACGGCTTCATCCACTGCATTTGTCGCCCCGCCGGGCAACGCAAGATCGTGATCGAGGCAGAGAAATTCGAACAATGGCTCCAGAGCTTTTCGGTCGCAGCCAAGTAAGCGCAGAGACACACCTAAATATTGATGAAATGAGGAATACGAAATGAAAGACAAACCGAAAGCACCGCGCAAGAGCGAACTCAAGCCATTCGACCATCCGAACAATCCGAAAATCACGCACTCGCCAAAGCCTGATATGAGCAAGCGTAATACCATAACTGATACTGTATTTCGTACTGGTGTAGATACTCTCAGTAAGTACAGCCCTAGAGCTACTAGTACCAGTATGGTCTCCATGTCAGACCGTATAGCTCACATTGCTAGCTGTCTGATGGTAGATACACTGGCTTTTGATTTGCCGGATCGCCCGATTCGCGACCTTGGGTATGCATCCTGTCGGATCGACGAACTGGGTCAGGTACTGGCGAATTCGACGCTTTCCTATGCAGGTTCCTACTCGGAGGCAGGCAAGCAATCGTTCCGCATTGAGCATTCCGAAGCCGATCAGTGTCTGAGCACCGAGGGCAGTCCCTCGATGCGCTTCCAGAGCCACAACGTCGTTGCTTCCGGTGATGTCACTATGCTGGTCTATGCCATGATGGAACGCATCAACAAGGAGCACGGTTTGCAGTTGCCCGCCTCCGTTCTGTATCAATTGGCACTGGGGCGCCTGGCAGAAATGACGCGGATTGACGCTGCGCTCTTGCTCAAAGTACCTCAGGGCATCGAAAAGAGTGCGTTCATCAACGCCCTGGCCATCGCTGCCATCAAGAGCGGAACCAATACCAGCCTGTATATCGGAGAAACCGTCTATTTCGACCAGCACTCGCAGTCTGATGCCCAGAAAATCTACGACAAGGCCGCCGAACTGAACCGTGCCCGCAAGGGAGGCCTGCCTGACATTGATGGCGTGGAGGACTTGGAAGAACTGAATGAAGAAACGGTGCGCGTTGAGCCAGTGTTTCGCAAGAAGCGCCTGACCCGCATTGCCGCTAAGCATGGTGGCCTGCCGCATCCGTGTTTGTTCACCAAGGAAATGCTGGCCGAGATGGTTTTGGATCAACTGGACAAGTTTGCGTGCATCGGGCACGTCATGTGCAACCTTGACCCTCATGAGCTTTTGACTATTCCCTTGCCCTACCGGAGCACTGTCGCCCACTGGCAGAACCACATGAATCTGCGGAATATGGTCAAAAGCGAACGGGTTTTGAAGGAACACGCCCGTTACATCTGGCAGAACCACCAGATCAACATCTTTGCGCCGCCCCCGGATGATATTCAGGTGCCCATGATGCTGAACGACATTTTGGCGCCCGAAAACTTTATCCCTGTGCCCACGAAGATTCGCAGCAATCCCAAGCTCTTCTTTGAGTTGGACATGGAAGCCGAACGTAAGCGTCTGCTTCGTTTCCCCCGCTCAGGCATCGGCTTTTCGCCGGTATATCCCTATCGCCAGCAGATCGGCGGGGACGATGACGACCTTTTGGGGTTTAACGCTGGCCACGGCCAAATTTAGCACTGACTTGGCGGAGGTGGCGTATGGGCGCCGCCCCGCACCTAACAAACCAACAAACACTTTGAGAGCATTAGCGATGAAACCTATCCTTACGCTGGTAAAAAACCCTGAAACCGACGATAGCAACTGCTATGGGTACGACAAGATTCATATTTACGTCTTCAACTTTGATGGCAAGGGCGGTGCCCTGGTCAGTCATGACGATGATGTTGGATTCAGCACCTACTTCGGCCGAGACCTGTACAACCTTTTATGCGGAAGTCCGGTGGATGGCACGCGCTGGTATCAGCCTGAAACCAGCCTGAAAGAATCGACGTTTTGCTTCCCTGCCCCGCTAGGCATCCACTAACCAAGCGTTGAAATCACATCATGGACACGAAATCCTGCTTTTCCATCGACGCCAGCGACTTGTCGGATGATGCCCGCTGCAAGCTACCAGCACAGGGCCAGCAGCCCGCGCCGTTGGCCGCAATAGCGATGCGTATGGACGTGACGACTGATCTGGGCTGTCATCCCTTCGAATGCGGCACCAGCGTATATGCGGCTGGACGCGCTGCCTTGGCGTTGGCTCAAACTCAGTTGGCAGAAGCGGGTATCGCCCAATCCGAACTGGAACAACTACGCACCGCGAACGTCTCTGTGATGCAGGCTGTCGTTCCCTTCATTTTCCAGTTCGAAAAAATCAGCGAGGCCAAACTGTTTGCCAAGGCGCTCGATCAGCGAGCACGGCTGCTCGGACTCGAAATCCGCCATGACAAGGCCAGCAATTCAGTGGTTTATCGGGAGCAAGTCGCCGATGCTTCGGCAAGCGAAGGCCTTGCTGTCCGTGTAATGCCGTGGCCGCTGCAAAAGCTGATCCGGATTGACGCAGTGCTAGGTAGCAGTTACTTGGAAGGTCAGTGCCTCACTTCCCTTGAGCGCTGGCGGAATGCCTATCTTGAGAACCGCTATGAGCGGATTTTCAAGGAACGAGTGCGTCGTCTGTTCCGTCTTGAGGGCAATGTGGCGTTCATGCCGCCGGGCAAACACGTCTATGACCAACTCAGCCCCTTGGCTGCCGAATTGTTGAAGACATGTGTGGATGGCAAAGACCCGCTGACGTTTCACCGCTTTTGTGCAACATCCGGCATGCGTGACACCGAAAAAAAGCGGACCCTGAAGATGCTCAGCGAGCAGATTCTCGCGGCGTCCGGAATCAAAATCAGTTACCAATGGAAAAATGCGTTCCTGCCGCCTACGTTGTTGACCAGCAAGCTCGTGTATCCGGGCGACTTCCACCCGGACCAAGAAAATCTCAGCACGTATTTTTGTCAGCAGAACTGGCCCGTGTTGTTGGAGCGGCTTCGTTGCTCCTAGCAAACAAGGTAGCTAGGGCTATTAGTAAAGAAAGCTGAGCTTAAGCAAGGCGATCTTTACTGCAGGAGTGGCCGCAGCTAGGGCGGCAAAGCCTGCTGCCCAAGAGTTCAGTTTTGATGTGGCGTTCATAGCTTTCGTCAATTCAGCGTCCATGTCAAAGCCGAATTGAAATTTAACCAATGCTGATCTGGCCCAAAAAAAAGCAGAGACAGTCGCCAATAGAGCGGTGAGGAAATCAAAATATTCTTGATGCATTTTGGTTCTTGGGAATATACGAATGTTCGATTTTATACCGAAGCAAATGGCTGATGGCTGAGTAGCCTCACGGTCCTCAATTTGGTCAATATTGTTTATCAACGCTGAAAGGACCGGGAAATGGCAGTCAAGATCGGACGGCATGGGAACAGTTTGAGCCTGAGGCTCCCCGCTTTCGTTGCCCGGAGCATGAAACTCAAGGCCGGTGATTACGTCAGCCTGCGCTACCTTGATGATGGCTCGTTGCGGGTGGTTCCGGTGAACGAGGAACGGATTATTCCCGCTGGCCTAGATGGTGTTGGGAAGACTTGCTCAGATGCCAGCGAGCAGGTCGAAACCGAATGGTAGGGCCATCACCTTGTTGCCCCCGGCTTTATGGCATAGTATGCCAATATGAAAACTTGGCTTAGGAGGTTCCCATGCCAACCCGAAACGTTGTCCTTACCGACCATCAGGCTCATTTTGTTGAGCAGCTAGTCACCTCCGGGCGTTACCAGAACGCCAGTGAGGTATTGCGCGAAGGATTGCGGCTGGTCGAGCGCCGGGAGTCCGAAGATGAAATGCGTCTGTCGGCCTTGCGCGATGCAGCCAAAGTCGGCATTGCAGACATTGAAGCAGGCAACTTCCGTAGTTTTGACTCTGCGGACGTGCTTGGTCAGCATCTGGCAACGCTGACCTCCGAAGTGATTGGCGCGTAGTGGGTGGGGGTTCTTGGACGGTTCGCCTATCGGCTGCTGCCGAGGCGGATTACCGTCAGATTCTGCGGTGGACGGTCGAGAATTTCGGTTCGGCACAGGCGCGGAGTTATGCCGATACGCTGTCATCCGCGTTGAAAGCCTTAAGCGTCGGCCCCGCGATAATCGGGGTCAAGGAACGGCCCGAAATCGGCAACCATATCCATACGCTCCATGTTGCTCGGAACGGGCGCAAGGGTCGACATTTTGTCATGTTCCGCGTCGGCAGTATTCAGGGGGGCAATGTGATTGATGTACTCCGGCTGCTGCATGACAGCATGGACTTGGAACGGCATTTGCCACCTGCCGAGCATAGTTAAGGTGCGTTGATTTCGGTCTGCCAGACTGATTCAGACCAGACTTCGATCCAAGAATTTACCGTGACTAGCCAGATTGCCGAATCGCTGAGCAAAGCATGTCTGTCGCACACCGCCATGGGAATGGTAGGCCGCATTGTCCAATACTCGGCCACTACCCGCAGGCTGCCGCATTCTGCGTTTAGCCCTGCCAGCGAATCAAGGCCACACAGGCCAAGCCAAGGTTGGTCAGCCCGCGTATCCTCCACCAACACGAAGGGCACCGGGAAGCCGAGAAACTTTGGCAAACGAATCCGGCGCTCCTTGCTGATCGAAATCCGTGTGGCAATCGGGTACGAGTATTGGATAGTTACCATACCAACCTCACAACAGCGAAGGAATGCGGCGCCGCTTCCCGATGCGAACATACTTCTGCAAGGTCTGCTCGGAGCGGTGGGCTGTAACCTGCATCAACTGATAGCTCGGAATTCCGGCAAGCACGCCCTCGGTCACGAAGCCTGCTCGCAACGAATGCCCAGAGTATTTCGCTGGGTCGCGGCCAGTCAGTTCGATTATTCGCTTCACGATCTGCGAAACTGCATGTGGGGTTAGTGGCTGTTCGCCAATCTGGTCGTGCCGGTTGATCGGCCTGAACAAGTAGCCTTCGGTGATGCCGGATACCGTCTGCCAGTGTTGCAATGCCAGCCGCGGGCAACGGCTGCCATGGGCGTTTGGCAGGAACTTCACGAAGCCAGCACCGCTCTGGTCGACTTTCGAGTGGCGCAAGGTGATTTCGATACCGCTATCCAGCCAGGCAATGTCTTCGCAGCGCAAAGTTGCCAACTCGCTACGCCGGAACGCCCCCACCCACCCCACGATCAAAAGCGCAGAATTGCGGGCAACCTGCATCGGTTTCCCCTTGCCTGCCACGACCAGCATTTCGAGCAGATCATCTTTCACGATGGCCGTAGCCTGTTTGGTGGCAATACCCTTGGTACGCCGGATACCTCGCAGCATGGCCTTGATGCGTTGGTGATGCACTGGCGAAGGTTCGCCAGCCTCCAAATGCGCGACATGCAGACTTATTAGCCGCCGCTCGATTGTCTTGACCGCCAGATGCCCGGCCATCTTGGCAAGGTAGGCAGGGATCTGGTCAACGGTGGCCGGAATGCAATTGCTACTGTCGGCTTCCAGAAAGTAGTGCAAATCTTTCCCGTACTCCTTGCGAGTAGATTGTGCTTTCGAGGCTGCCACGTAATCGGCCTCGGTCAGAGTGGCCGATGATGCCTGTTCGTTCATGTTGAAAATCCTTGTGCTGAGTCCATACCGCCGACGCCGATTCAAAGCTTCGCAAACTGAGTCGTTTTCGTACGTCAGCGGTTTTTGAAAATGCGGCACGATGCCGCAGGGCAAGACCGGTTGTGCCGGTTCAGCCTCTTGTGTACCTGCAGCCACACGTTAGGAAAGTGCTGTCGGCATGTTCGTTTATGGCGAGATATTCAGAGGCTATGTTTCCAACATCCCGGAGGTGGCTGATGGAAAGTGAGCACTTGTTGACGCGGCGGTTTGGCTGGCCGGTGTCATGGTCTTGCTGGCGGGATGTGCTTCGCTTTTCTCGGTGCGTAATCGCTGGTGTAATGCTGGCACCCTGCCATGAGCAAATGCGCGGTCGCGGCCAGGTCGCCCAGATCGGCAAGCAGCCATCCAATTGCCTCTATGGTGTTGGCCGGGAATTCCCCTGTGCCGATTTCGGGAGACGCATACACCAGCAACTCCCCGATGGCTGACGTACCCAGATGCACGGTGCGCAGGGTAGTTTCAGCATGGCGTGCAATATCTACCAGCAGATCGGCGTCAGCAGCCTCGTAGTCGATTTCGCACTTGTCTCGAATCGGCAGATGCGGCATCAACAACATGAGGTCGCGCATTGGGCGCTCGGCTTTGGTAACTTTGCGTTCGTTCTGTTCGTCGAGCATGGATCAATACTCAGAGGGAAATAGCAAAGTAGTTACTGAGCGATCCGCCTCAGTAATGATCCAGATGCGCTCACCGGCAATCGTGTATGTACTGAGAATGCGAAACCCTTGCTTGATGCTTAGCTGGTTCTCGGCTTTGTCTTCTTCATCGATGTCGCCGAAATCGCCGGTGACGTGACGCTTGAGGTAATGGCGTGCATCAATCTGATGCTGCTCGAAATGTCTGAGCAATGCGGGGTGGCGACGATCTGCCCCAAAGAAAACAGAGGCAGCTTGGAACTGCTGGATTCGTTACTCATGGCGTAATCTCCATTGAAAGGAATGAAGCCATGCATGCCAATCGGACGCACCAATGCAAAAAGCCAAGGGCTGGCCTTGGCTTTAACATTTCTAGAGGGAAACAATGTTGGAGGTGCGCTGTCTAGCAGCGTGGCGCGGTACCGTTTGGTTGCCGCGTTTTCACGTTACAGCGGGGCTGTGTACGATGTCCATCTGCTGCTGACTTTGATTGCTCTAATCAACTCATCGTCTTCGAAGGAGGGGGGCTGCCGATATCCCATTGACACGAGTTTTGTGTAACGCAATACGATGCTATGTATCGAGGCGGGAGTTGTGTGGAAGAAACTGGGCGGCTTGTCGCCTTGTTGTTGAGGATTTTTTACCGATCCGGGGATTTTATGCCCTGAGATATACGACTGGATGAACTCATGGCATCATCATGACCTGCGAGTCCTGTCGTCAGCGCGATCAAACGCTAGGCTTCTATAAACATTACATCAAGCCATAAGTTCGTACCATCTATGTCATCTACCCAAAACTCACCTCCGTTGTTCGCTGCAATACGGCGAGCTATTTCGGATAAATATTCGTTAATTATTTGGTTTTTTGCGATCAATGTCGTTGTCGGATCAGCAGGAATTTGGGTTCCGTTGATTCCGGAGATTAAGCATGGGTGGGTTTCTATTAATTCAAAGATGTTGGAGGTGTTGCGGTCCGGAGGGGCATATACGTTCTTGCTTGCCTACCTCGCAGCCACGTCTGGTTATCTCATCACTGAGTACGTGGAAAATAGCGATGAGCACTTCCGGTCTCAGAAGGCTGCACTGGTAGCTTTTGCTTTTATCGTCGGAGTGGTTTCCGCACTTTTAACACTTGACTCGTTTTCAATACCTGTTCCTCCTAATGGACCTGCCGAAACTACTGTTGGGGATTGCATTCAAATTTCTCTAACGTTCCTTTCCATCATCATCGGATTCTGTTTGGCATTACTACAGTGGGCAGGGGCCTATAGTCTTGATGCCCTCCTGGATAAATCTCAGGCAGATGAGAAATCCAAGGCCAAGAAAATGATGTCAGGTGCTCGTTCGCACGGGACCGCCAAGGCAATAAATGAAGTCGAAGTAAAAGGCAGGAAAGTTAAAGTATGAAAAACACTCTAGAAATTTCTTGTGTAGCTGTTACGCAACCCATCGGGACGTTCTACATAGGGTGCGTGCCTGCCACTCTCTTGCTGGAAAAAACACGCATTGAACGCCGTGGGCTTTCAGAATCAGAGAGATTGAATGTTCAGAGACGTTTGAACACCTCTCGGACGACAGAAATTGCCGACTACACAAGGCGAATTAATGCTACTTTCCCCACGTCGATTATTGTTGCTGCAGATGGTGACAATCTTCATTTTGATCCTGAGCGTTCAAAACTGATAGTTGGTAAGGAAGTAGAAAATCCAACAACAAATGGCGGAGGGGCGATTTATGAAGCTCTCGGTGAGGATGATTCACTGGGTCTTGTGATCGATGGTCAACATCGCATTGAAGGATTACGCAAGGCCGCCAAAATTCACGGGAAAGACATCCTCAATAATTTCGAGATGCCCGTTGTATTCATGTTCGATATGTCACTCGAAGATATGGCCGAAGTGTTTAGAACCATCAATTCAAAACAGCGTCCCGTTGATCCATCTTTAATCATCGATTTGTTTGGACTTGCACGAGATAGAAGTCCTCGGAAAACCTGTCACAGCCTAGCATTGGGCTTCAACGATACCGAAGGCAGCCCGCTTTGGCATGGTCTAAAGATGCTGGGGAAGCGACAGAACGACACAGAGTATCTGTCCCAAGGAAGTTTTGCTAAATATGTGTTACCGATGATTTCGAGGGCGCCAGATGATGACGAGTTGCGCCTTATGAAAAATCTCGAACTGCCACCTGATCCAAGAGCTCCGCTGAGGGAGTTCTTTATCGATAAACAAGATGAATTGGTAAGCCGTATACTTTGGAACTACCTATCTGCTGCGCAAACCGTTTTCCCTTTAGAGTGGGATGAAGCGCCGAAGGAGCACCTTCTCAGAAAGACCGTAGGATTTTCTGCGTTGATGAAGGTCTTTACCGCCATATGTCCGCAAATGCTAGATGCTGGAGATGTCTCTGAAGATGCCTTCGTACTTTTCTTCGCTAAGTCGAGAGATGGGCTTGGTTCTCAGCCGTTTGCCAATTCTCGTTATGCCTCAAGCGAAGCAGAAGCCAGCCGTATGGCGAGGGCCATATTAAATGCGGCTGGAATAATCACCGCTGGCAAATAAGCTAGGCAGAATCAGCAACGTTTTACGGAACTTGAAGCGTTGATGATTCTGCAGATCAAGGAGAAAAAATGTCCGAACTGACTATCCAATATCTGCCCGTTAGCAAGATTATCCTTGACCAGCGGAATCCTCGCGTCGCTCCAGCACTGGAGTCTATTGAAGGTGACCCCCCGCAAAATTTCATTGAACTCGCTCTTGGGCAGTTCGCCCCTGACGACGAGGACAAGGGGGCCTCAACAACATTTTCAAGCCTGAAGGCATCTATCCGGTCTTATAAAGGGTTGATCAACCCCATCGTCGTGACACCGCGAGATGACGGCACCTATGTGGTGATCGAGGGGAATACCCGCGTATCGATTTTTCGCCAACTTGCCATTGAAAAGGCGCCTGGGTCGTGGGATAAAATCCCGGCAATTGTTCGCCCTGATATCGAGGAGGATGGCGAGCATGCCATACGTCTGCAAGCACATTTGGTTGGTCCGCGTCAGTGGCGACCATACGCAAAAGCTAAGTACCTGCACGCGTTGTACACAGAGAATAAGCTCTCTATAAACGAAATTCTGGATTACTGCGGTGGTAATGCCAGAAAACGAGAAATCGAAGAGTACATATCCGCCTACACCGACATGCAGAATCACTACATTCCCTTGGTCGGTCAGAATCAGCCAGATTACTCCCGGTTTAGTGCATTCGTCGAATTGCAGAAGCCGCAAGTTAAACAGTCCGTTGTTAAGTCCGGTTTCTCAATGGATGACTTTGCACAGTGGGTGCACGACTCGAAGATCAGCCCGCTGAATACCGTTCGGCAGCTCCCTCGCATCCTGTCAAATGGAGAGTCGAAGAAAAAATTCCTGTCGCACAATGCCAGGGAGGCCATGAAGGTATTAGAGCAGCCGAACACAAATGCTGCGATCAAAGAGGCTTCACTAGAACAACTCGCCAATGCCCTTTCGAGCAAGATCAGAAGTCTCAACTGGCCTGACGTTAAAGACCTCAGCGAAACGCACGATTCTCTGCGAGCTCAAGCACTTTCTGATTGTTTTGAAGAGCTTCGCGACCTCTGCAAACAGACGGGCTTAATCGCTGAGAATGAGTGAGAGCGGGCACCACCGTAGCCTTGTTCTGGCGTTAACGAAAGAGATTTCCATTTACCATGGCTGGGCTTTCTCCCCGATCATTTATTGCGATGTTCAGGATGAACTCATCAATGATCTGCCGCCAATCATCGGCAGCAATAGGCCTGACGTATTTGCCCACGATATACGCACGTCAATGGTGATCATTGGAGAGGCAAAGACCTCAAATGATATCGACAATAGCCATACTCTTACGCAACTTGACTCCTTTTTTGCTCACCTTCGAAATCAGCCCGGGGCAGAATTTTGGATGGCAGTTCCATGGCTCAGTGCTGGAACTGCTATGAGAGTTTGCTCACGCGCACGAAAAACATCGGACGCTTTGCATATTCCTATCCGGGTTGTTGCTTTCATGATCGGAAATTTCAGTCATAGGAGAATATGGTGTGAATAATTTCCGATTTCGTCTTCGTTCCGAACCAGTGTTGGAGCCGAAGTACAAGGCATTTCCCTATCAGGAAGAGGCCGTGGAGTTTGTGGCCACAAGAGATTACGCTGCCATCTTTCATGAGCAAGGGCTAGGTAAAACAAAAATAGCTATCGATGTGATGCTCCGTTGGCTCCAAAACAAAGAAGTCGACACCATTCTAGTGTTTACTAAAAAGGGGCTTGTAGCCAACTGGGAGAGGGAGTTTAAGGCACATAGCCAGCTAACGCCTTTGGTCTTAAGTGAGAACTCGACCAAGAATTACTATGTTTTTACCACACCGACACGACTTGTATTGAGCCATTTCGAGGCTGCCAAGAAAGAGCAGCGCCGATTCGCCGCATGGTTGTCGTCTCGGCGCGTAGCAGTAATCATTGACGAGTCAGCCAAGATCAAAAACCCGGAAGCAGACCTGACCAAGGTTTTTTTTGAGCTTTCTCCGCTATTCACAAAGCGGGTGATTATGACGGGCACCCCTGTTGCGAACCGCCCCTATGATCTATGGGCTCAAGTGTTTTTTCTTGATGGCGGAGCATCCTTGGGAGCGGATTTCCAAGAATTTAAGCGTGAGACAGACTTAACGGCAGACCTTCAGCATGATCCAAAAGCTTTTGAGGTATATCAGCATCGACTTGAAGGCATTAACAAAAAAATATCTGCGTTTTCCATACGGGAAACAAAGGATGGCGGTCGAATCACTCTTCCATCTAAGGAGTTTCAACGCATCGAGTGCGACTGGGAACCTGCTCAGTTCGAACTTTATCGTCAGGTCCGCGAGGAGCTACGAGCACTGATCGTCCGAGATGGCCAATTGGTCGAAGACAATCAAGAGTCAATACTGAAACGTTTGCTGAGGCTAGTCCAGATTTCGTCTAACCCGGCGATGATTGACGAAAGCTATACTGCCGAGCCAGGAAAGTTCGAGCCGTTATATAACCTGCTGACTGATATTACCCGACGAGGCGAAAAGGCAATTGTCTGGACTAATTTCAACGAGAATTGCGATTGGCTCGTAAAGAAACTTGCTCCTTTTGGTGCCCACCCACTCAATGGCCGAATGTCTATGGAGCGACGGAATACAGTCGTAAAATGGTTCTTGGAGAATCCTGAGGATCAGGTGTTGGTGGCAACACCTGGTGCGGCGAAGGAAGGATTGACACTAACGGTTGCTAACCACGTTATCTTCTACGACAGAACCTACAGTCTTGATGATTACTTGCAGGCCCAAGACCGGATACACCGTGTTTCTCAGACTAGAACATGTTATGTATACAACATGCTTATGGTTGATTCCGTTGATGAGTGGGTAGACTGTTTGCTTGAGGAAAAACGACTCGCGGCACAATTGACGCAGGGTGATATAGACGCAAAAGCTTACGCAGAACGAGCTACGCTCGGTTTCTACGAAATCTTACAAAGGATTCTTGGGGGAAATCAGGATCAATGAGTACGTTTCAAGAAGACAGCATCACGCTGCGTAAGCGTGAAATCAAAGTGAAGACGGGATACCTACCGCAGGCTGAATTATCGTTCTACGCTGAAAATCCACGTATATATTCAATAGTCTGGAAAGACAACGATGCTGCGCCAACTCAAGAAGAGATTTTTGATGCGCTCTCGAAGGCTGACCATGTACGTGAAACGTTGGTGCCAAGTATTAAGAGCAATGGCGGTTTGATTGAACCTGTACTCGTTCGAAAAGGTGTTCTACTAGAAGGTAATAGCCGACTAGCAGCCTACCGACTTCTCGCCCAGAAAGATCCTAAAGCTTGGGAAAATATTCGTGTTCGTATTCTTCCAGATAGCATTACGGACAGTGAAGTCTTCTCCCTGTTGGGCGAGTTTCACATTGTCGGAAAAAAAGACTGGGCTCCCTTTGAGCAAGCTGGCTATCTGTATCGTCGTTTCAAGACTCACGGAATTGATGAGAACCAGTTGCATACAGAAGTAGGACTAACGAAGTCCAAGATCAGACATTTGATCAGTGTGTACGGATTCATGCTTGAGGTTGATGATAGAGACCCTGCTCGGTGGAGCTATTACGATGAGTTGCTCAAGGGCCGGCGTTTCGACCACGCAAGGGAGCTTTACTCCGACTTCGATAAGAAGATCGCAGGGCTAATACAGGATGAGTCGATTGAGCGAGCAGTTGATGTAAGAGATAACCTGCCAAAGATCGTCAAGGTTGGCGGTAACACGCTCAAAAAATTCATGAATGGAACCTTGTCATTTCATGACGCGGTACAAGATGCTCATTTGCGTGGAGCGGGGAATTACTACACAAAGAAGTTTTCAGATTTTAAGACTTGGCTAGCGGATGATCATATTGATTCTGAAATCATGAGCATCCCTGCGGAAGAAAAAAAGCAACTCGCCTATGTTTTAAATAGAATCGAAACGCGAATCAAGCAAATCACGAAGAAGGTCAATGGGGCGCACTAACGGCAGCAACAATATCAATCGCAGTTTTAGTCCCTACTTTTGCCGAGCGGGCATTTGAGAGTACAACTTTCAGTGCCTTGAGCAGAGCCGCTTCCGTTGCACTGGAGAAAGCTTGATTGTTAATCGAGTCTCGCTCTTCAACCGCCTCGCCAAGAATGTAAATTTCGTTGGTTAGTTCTTCTAGGCGGCTCAATGCTGACAGATGCTCCTCAGTGCCATCACTAAGTTTTGTTACTTCCTTTTTTGCTTTGAGGATGTGTTCGTCAGTTAGTCCTAGTAATGCCTTCTTCAATAGCATTGGTGTTTCTGCTTTCTGTGCCAAGCCAAACCAATCATCGATGGTCTGGAAGTGAATCTGCACAGTTCTCAGGTGTTGGCGTTGCTTAGAGCGTGTACGAATCTGGTGCGCGAGCTCGTTCGCTCTTACCCCCAACTCTGACAGCAGCCAAGAGTAATGAACAGTATGTTCGAAGTCATCACGGCGTCCGTTGGGAACGATCTTCTTCGATGCAACGTGAATGTCGCCAACTGTCCATGACGCGAATCGTTGCTCTGGATAAAGTGGGGCGAGTAGTGATTCATCCCCTACCTGGATGTTCCCAGCGCGTAGCCGAATTCCACCAAGCCCAAGTTTTTTTGGAATGGCTCCCATATAAGCGTGATCGCCAATCCAACCGAAGGCAGCAACCGCTCCCTCGTCATCGTTAATCTCTATGAACTCTATGTTTCGTAGGCCATCGGTGACTTTGGGATTGAACGGAATTGTATTTCGCGCTCTGTGATAAATCGGACCCGCGTTGTCATTTAATTCGACCCGAATGGGAGGACGAATCCCTCGCTCTGTTAGAAAAGTCTGGATCTGATCTCCAAAGCGGAAATCTGGATGAAACGGAACTGGCGCGACTTGGGACAAGTATGAGCGGATCGACTGCTCATTCATCAAGAGATCATTTTTAAGACGACTGACCTTGCGCATTTCAACTTCAAAAAAACGCTCGGCTTTATTCGTAGCGGATATTTCTTGGTGGGTTACAACTTCCCGAATGATGTCGATTAAGCTACCTGAATAGCTCAGGTCTCTGATCTTTTCTCGAAGAGCGCGGTTATCCCATTTGACCTCGATAATTTTGGCATCACCCTCGGCCTTCCCTCGAAAAACTAATTCGTGGCAGTAGCCCAAGCCGGATAATCTTCCGACCCCACGAAAGCCTCGAAGGTCTGTCCCTCGCTTGTGACTGGCACCGATAGCGGTAATGCGCTGAACAAATTCTGCGTTTGGAATACCTAGGCCATTGTCTCGAATACGTACCGTGCGACTTGAGTGATCAAGGTTGATAACGATATGCGGATCATCCATCGACAACCCTGCAGTTCGGGCTTCATCAATGGAATCGGCGGCATTCTGAATGTATTCACGATAGATCGTTAGAGGGTCTACATACATCGCGTTAGCGAGAAGCTCAAGGATGTCCTTGCCGATCACTATGTCTGAGTCGACTAGTGTTTTGGTCTTTGGAGTGATGCTTATTGCGGAAATTGTCATTTTTCTTATAGAAACAAAATCAAACTATCGGTGGGTACAAGCTATGCGAGTTCCGGTTCTGCCAGACCGGCATCTTCAACCAACTCATCAGCGGGGATGTCTGCTCTTGCTTTCTTGCTTTCCTGCAATCGCAACTTCATCACTTTCCAGATTTCAGCTTCTTCATCCTTTGGAATCGGCACGTAATAGTTCAGTATTCGATTGACCTTCGTGCTATCCGCCTTACCAATCAATCCTGCGAAGCCGCTAGGCGTTTTGCTGGACAGTAGCCCTGCTAGTTCTTGGCGCTCAGTATCAGACAACTGATCGAACTCCGATTGAAATGCATCGAGTTCTGGACGACCTTCGTGATACTGATACCAGAATCGGTTGAAAAGGTAGTGTTGAGGACGAAGTAGCAGTTTCTCGAATTCAATCTTGCTGTCGCCAAAGGCTTCGCGGAAGAAATCAGGCGCTCCACTCACGATTCCGTGCGTAGCTTGCAAAATAATTTGCATAGAACGAAGGCCATATCCGGTCCAGTGCTCGCCTACATGAGACCGATCGGGCAGGTCTGTTGGCTGGTAGCGCATTGGAAAGGAGAAAATACGAATATTCAGAGATTCGTTCAAGTCAATATTGAGCCGCATCCGCTCATACAGGTCCGATGGCGTGTCCTTGAAGTTATAGAGCATGTAGTTGGACAAGTCATGTAGCCCAACCTCATGCGCCATATGGATCGCTGTCTCATAGGCTTTTCTAACGCCAAGGTGGTCGAAGGCAATACGTAGTGGTCGAATTGCGATTGTGGACATCTCTTGCAAGTACATTTTGTCCTTGCAAAGAATTCGCGCATCGACACCCTGATTGAAATCCACGCGTCGTTGTACCGCAGGCTTGCCTGGACGACGAAGTGTTGCGCCTTTCTCGAACCCAATATCGCGAATCTCGGCGATGATGTTTCGGTAATTGGGGGATGCTACGACGTTGTTGTCCATCAACATCAGGTCACGCTTCACCCCGTGGCGTGCGTCGATAGCCTTGATCAACCCAGTAATTGATTGCGAATCTCGTTGCTCCCCTTCTAATTTCGGAACGCCGCAAAAATGGCATTTACGCACGCAACCGCGGGAGGCATAGGCAAAGTAGGCATCATTTACCGGATAGACATACTGTTCGCTAATCTGATCAAGGATTGAGTAGTCTGGTACCAAGTCTTCAATCGGCGTTCCTGATGCATCACTGGAATACAGTTCCTCAGAAAAATCGTCGAGCTGTAGCGAAGGAGCTGGTGGGGCTGACAGCAGTCCACTAATAAATCGAACACCACGCCAACGAGGTTCGGCCATGAACCGTTCATGCATTAAGGAAGCTGCGATGCCACCAACGAAAACCTTGGTCGTATCGTTCTTTACGATAGAAATAGCGAAGTCGATGGACTTGGCTATCTCCTTCCACTCGAAGGAAAAAAGTGTCGTGACGTAAATGCGGTCCCAGTTAACGTTGAAAACAGACCGATCTTTGTCACCCTTTATGAATTTGACATTGTCTTTCTTGCCATGTGGCCCATGATATGCGGCAAGTTTCATCAAGCCGAGTGGGGGGTACTTGTTTTTGTAGCCAGGCTCAATGAGCAGAATGTTCTTGTTTGCCATAAGTAATGTATTTTAAGTGCTTCTTAGAACGCATCTGGCGCAATAGTTCAAGTGCGGCATCTGCACCGCTGGCGCCACCAAATCCCTTTAGCGGTCCTTTGTTCGACCAGTCGACGGAATGGAGAAAATCAGACAAAGCGGTAACGAAGTAATCGAGGTCGCATTGTTGCCCCTTATTTGCAGCCTCGCGATATAGCTCTCCTGCCAAACTCATCAGGCAATAAACACCAATTCCTTTGGCTAACATGTGCTGGCGAGGATTCTTCCACTCGTCAGCAAGCACTAGCACCACGGCATTCCAAAAATCGATCAATATGTTGGCGGTATTTTTTTCGACTTGTTTGTGGGATAGCCCCGCTTCACGTAAGAATCGGCGTGTCGCCTTCTGCATAGTACGGAGCGATGCAATTCGCATTGGTCCAGTTGTGCGGTTTCCACCAAGGTCTAATCGTTGATACCAAGGCGAACGCTGGTCCTCATGCAAGACCAATGAGAGAAATAGCTCTGGTTTTGCTAACTTGAGATCATTTCCGACAAGACGAGCTTCCGTGAAATCAAGAAGGCTACCGCTCAACCCTTTTGCCTTCCCGTTGATTACCCGAAAAATCTCCATTTCTTCGTCGATTGTTAGACCGACATAAGCCATGAAGGCAAAGGGAATGGGGCTTTCTCGCAAATATCCTAGTCGATGCTGACAATCCACCTGCGCCATGACAGGCCCTTGCATGACATCAATGCTCAGGGTTGCTCTGGACGAGTTGGTACTAACCTTCCAACCCGGAAGCCCCGGGCGGAGATTGAAGGTCAAGGGGATAGTCGTTGCCCCTGACTGTTGAATGTACCGTTTAAACTCTAGGCTATGCTCTCGATGAAACCGGCGCTGATACCCTTTGCCTGTAACTTCATCTAAAGCATCCGGAAAGCTCACTTGGCTTAGCTCTGCTGCGGTGGCAAATCCGAGAAATACTTCCCGGTCTCCACAGCGACCCATCAATCCTTCGATTTCCAGCACGACTGCCTTTCACAAAATGCAGTTAATGGCTGCAACAACAGTTGGAAAAAACCAGTGTGCTATTTAATCACAAGGAAAAAGCGTTGTCGATCCCCGTGTTTTTTTAGGAAAATGCAGCGAAATAATGCAGTTAGTGATCGTTAGTAGATCAGCAAGTTCTTCTTCGGTCGCGTATAGCTATCTGATTCTTATGCGGGGCTCGTTACCATTACCGGACCGGCTGCTGGAGCCAGTTGCCAATGGTGGCAACCGCTTCCTGCTCCATCCCCACATAGCCGTGCCAATGCATCGCCGCGCAAACATCCCCGCTCGGATTCGCCCCACCATCGACCATGATTTCCTTCTTTACGGGCGCACTGGTCAGGCCGCGCAGGATGGCCGGTACTTCGTAGGGGCGACACAGCACGCATTCGTCCTTGCTGTGATGCAGTACCAGAACCGGAATCCGAATTGCTGCCAAGTCCTGCTTGGGAATCGCCCCCACCTTCTTGTAATTCACCACGCTGGAAGTCAGCACGAGGCCTGCCAGCCCCGTATCCTGCAAGTGGATGGCAGTTGCCGTGGCTGAGATCGTTCCCCGGCTGGTGCCGACTATCCAGACCGGCGCCGGGCTTTGCTTCTTCACAAAGTCGAGCACCAGCCGAACGTCCGTCATGTGGGTATCGCTGATTCGGTCGGCGTAATCGAGTTCTTCGGAATCATTGGGGCGCCCAAAGATGGCAACATTGAATCCGTTGGCCAGAAAGTACGGTGCCGAGCGCACCAGAAAATTATTCCCGGTTGCCCTGCCGTTTTCCACCTTGCCGAAACCGCCTCCGCCGCCGGGAAACAGGAACACCGTGGCTTTGGCGTTCTCCACCGACTCCCAGAACAGCGTCGTGGTCACACCTTCCCGCGTCGGCACCTTGAACAACATGCCTTCGGCAAAACTGTAGGCGCTGGTAACGAGACAAAGCAGGGTCACAATCGCAAGGGCAATCCGTTTGGGCATACCGATCTATTCCAGTTCGTTCATGACCTTGACCCGGCTATTGCCGTTGGCTGTGATGAGGTGAATGCATTCATCCCGTTTCAGTTTATCGGTGAAGCTGATGCGACGCGATCCGAAGTCACCATGCAAGAACAGTTTTTTGCCTGCTTGTCGGGTAATTTTCTGCACATCGGCCAGTGATACAGAGTCCATGGTTGTCAGTTGCCGGATGCCAGGCACGACCAGCAAGGTATCCATGATGTCCAGATTCTCGGAATTGGGCGGGAAGAATACCGCGCCTTGCTGATAATCAACCACGACACCCAAGAAGGCATAGGCCTGCAATTTGCCAACCCAGTTCAGCACCACCAGCCCGAGCGGCACCGTGAAAATCACTGACCAAGGCGCGTAGCGGTACAAAGAGTAGGTCGCCGCAAAATACCCGAACGCGAGAATGCTGCTGAACATCATTGCGGTCCAGTTACTTCCTAGGTCAAAGACCCGCCGCACATGTGAACCAGTCAGGTACTGCTTCTTGAGTTTAGCGTAGTGATACAGGGCAAATACGATGCCGACGGCGATGAACGGGATCAGCACGAATGTGAGACTTGCCTCTGCTTCTGCTTCTTTTTGTTTCTTGGTTGCCATGCTGGCACCTCCTAAGTTTGAAAACACTATGCGTTTGGTAAGTCGATGATTTTGCCATAAACAAACATATAGATTGTGTACGTATAGGTTGTGAATATCGAGACTTCGCAGCATGTCTCGTGTCATCGTCAACAAGCCCCAACCCCTCAAAGCTGAGTTCGCTGCAGAGCGCGATCAGGTGCAGGTTGTGTTTGGAAAACGCCTACGGACTTTGCGCTCGGAGCGCCAACTAACACTGGAAATGCTCGCTGAGCGGTCTGACTTGCACGAGAACTATGTCGGCGCGGTAGAGCGCGGTGAGCGCAATGTGAGCCTGTACAACATCTGGCGTTTGGCAAATGGCTTGGGCGTGGCGACCGCTGATCTGATGCAGGAATTGCCGCCCCGCAACAACGAACGCACCTGAACGATTTGGGCAGTCGTCAGGAATTTCCTGGTACTGCATCATCGGGAGCAACACCGGCGCTCTGCTCCAGTCGATGATATATGCCCGGTGGTGCCACTTCGATAGAGCCGTCCAGTTCAGGGTGATAGCGCAGGCAATATCGCAGCCCAGCAAGAAAGGACAACTCGATTTCCCAGCGATTCGCTGCACCGCAGGACGCAACGACCTGTAGTGACTCCAAAGCATCGCCAACAGCAGGCAGCAATAGCGCCCGCCATCCAAGCCAATGAGGCAGGCACGCCGCTATGGGTAGGAATGCGTTGAGTTCGTCGGCATCGCACAGGGTGACTCTGTACCCCAAGGACACGCTGCGGCCATCCAACAAGCCGTAATAGCTGCCCACTGGTTTGGAGCGGTAGCGCAGCGGCGAAGTCAGTATCAAGGCCTGCCGCTCGAAGACAAAGGCCACGCCCCCAAACAGCAAGGCCGCCCCCAATGCATCAGTTGGCGGCACTGGGGCTTGCCATGGCTCAAACTGTCAATCAGCGTCCAATAGTTTCCAGTTGTCAGCGTCCAAATTTTCCCAGTTGCTCAGTCTGATTTGACTGATTTTTTCCGCTGTTTGAAGCGGTAGGAATCGTTGCCGGTTTCGAGGATTTCGCAGTGATGCGTGATGCGGTCGAGCAAGGCCGTGGTCATTTTTGGATCGCCGAACACGGTCACCCATTCACCGAATGACAGGTTGGTTGTGATGATCAGCGAGGTCTTCTCATAGAGCTGGCTGATCAGATGAAACAGCAGCGCCCCACCCGACACCGGGAACGGCAAATAGCCAAGCTCATCGAGAATGACCGCATCAAACAGCACCAACTGTTTGGCCAAGGTGCCGCTCTTTCCCAGTAGTTTTCCCGCTCGAGTTGGTTTACCAGATCCACCGCATTGAAGAAACGCACCCGTTTTCGCTGATGGATGGCTGCAACACCGAGCGCAGTTGCCAGGTGGGTCTTCCCCGTCCCTGTGCCACCGACCAGAATCAGGTTGTGGGCGCTCTCCATGAAGGTGGCAGTTGCCAGTTGCTCAATCTGCGCCTGCGGCAGTGGCGTCTCTGTCCAGTCGATGCCCGTGAGATCGCGATGAATCGGGAAGCGTGCTGCTTTCATCTGGTAGCGCAGGCTGCGTACTTGCCGATCCGCCTGTTCAGCGTCAATCAAGCGATCCAGCCAGGCTTCCGGCTGCATCGGCCGGCGTGTGCCTTCTGCCAGCAACTCGGACCACGCGGCTGCCATGCCGTAGAGGTGCAGGGATTTCAGTTGGGCCAGTCGGTCAATGGACATACTGGCCTCCGCGCAGACGGTCATAACGACTGCAATCAGCCTGCGGTTCGACCTGCAAACGCAGTTGTTCCGGCAAACTGATCGCCTTGGGCTGCGGTGGCGCGGTCAGCCGCCTCAGTTCATTCATGACGACGGCCGCGGTAATCACGCCGCCATCCAGTGTCAATTCGCACGCCACTTGCAGGGCTTCCAGCCCGACTTCGCGAGCAGCCAGTAGCAGTTCTACAAAGGCCCGATCACCTTTCGGCTGCTTCAGCACACGATCTCGCACCAACTGAATCGGCACCGGCAAATCCCAGCCGATAAATGGGGCACCATTACGCAGCGACCCCGGCTTCTTCTCAAGTACCGGCAGGTAATGCCAGGGGTCGCAGATCAGTTGATCACGCCCGAATCGCCGTTCATGGTCGGCAATGACTTTGCTCTCCGCAACGATCCGTACCTTGTCGGCGTATAAACGCACCGAGACTACCTTGCCAGCAAAGTCGGCCGGCACGCTGTAGCGATTTCGCTCAACGCGGACCAGGCAGGTGCTGGAAACGCGCATCATCTGTTCGACGTAGCCATCGAAGGTGCTGGTGATAGCCCGCAGGCTGGGGCCTTCCTGAAGAAAGCAGTCAGCAATGGTGCGGGTCGTTTCGACCGGATGCTTGCGTTCCGCCAATTCCCGGCAGCGGGTGGCCAGCCAGTCGTTCAGCGCTGCAAAGCTCTCGAAGCGGGCTTTCGGCGTGAATAGCCATTCACGCACGTTGCCGACCTGGTTCTCGATTTGTCCTTTCTCCCAGCCGGAGGCTGGCGTGCAGGCCACCGGTTCGAACAGGTAGTGGTTGGCCAGCGCCATGAAGCGGCGATTGAAGTGCCTATCCTTGCCGACCAGAATGGTGTCGACCACCGTCTTCAGATTGTCGTAAATCAGGCGATTGGGCACGCCACCGAAGAAGGCAAAGGCGCGGTTGTGGGCATCAAGGACCATTTCCTGTGTTTCGCAGGGATAGGCGGCAACAAACATCTGTCGGCTGTAGGCGAGCCGGAAGTGCGCGACCTTGATGGTCAGCGCAGCGCCGCCGATCTCGACGTGTTCCTGGCTCCAGTCAAACTGGCAGGCGTCACCGGGGGCAAAGACCAGCGGGACGAAGGCTTCCTTGATCGTCGGCCTCGTTTGTGCCGACTTCCACTGCTTTACGAAGCGCTGAACGCTGTCGTAGGCGCCGCGATACCCCTCGGTCTGCAAGCCTTCAAAGAGTCGCTGGGCGGTGCGCCGTTGCCCCTTCGGAAGGTGGCGCTCGGTGACCAGCCAGCTTTCCAGTACCGATTGGAATGCACCCAGTTTCGGGGCTGCTTGTTGCTGACGAACGTGAACCGGTTCGACCTCGGTAGCCAGGTGCTTGCGCACCGTCGGACGGGATAGTTTCAGGTCACGCGCAATCGAGCTGATGCTCTCGCCGCTGACCCAATGACGACGCCGGATTTCGGCTATGACTTCCATGTTTAACACCCCAGATTCCCCGGCTAAAACGCCGGCAGGTTACACAACCCAGGGTGGCAACTTTTGGACGCTGATCACCCCGGAAATCTGGAAAGTTTTGCACGCTGTTTTACAGCTCAAACACCTGAACCGCAGCAAGCCGCTGACCGATCAACGCCGGGTAGGGCGTATTCGGTAGCCCCACGTGTCACTTGTCCGTCTTGGCGACGGTCTTGGCCATGGGGTGCACGCCGATGTACCAGGAGATGGGGAACCCCTTGATGTCGGTGCGGATTTGCTGAACCGCATCGACCCAATACGCCGGGTCAATGATGTACTCGACAGGTTGCTTGGCACCCGGTGGGGTTACACGGTTAAACAAGACATGCCTGCCGATTTCGGTGTCGACAGAATAGTCGACCATCGCAATTGCCGTATCCGGCAATGAAGCAAGGCCGGTGCTTGCCTTGAACACCGTGCCAACCCAGCCAAAGTGGGTGAGCAACTTGGCGATCAGGTCTTCGCCGATCCAGTAAGGGCCGTGTTTCGGATGTTTGAATTTGTCGATGGCAACCTGACGAACTTCGTCGATGGTCTTGCTGGCCAGCATGGCAATGCAAGCAAAGGCGCAATTGCAGTCGTCCGTCTGCTGAACTCGGGTGAATGCGGGTTTGAAAGAAGTGGTAGTGGTGTTGACAATGCTAGACATGGCGCTTCTCCAGATGAGTGGTTAAGAGAGCGCGTACGACAACACCAGCCCTGCCGAAATCGGGCGGATACATGATGAAAACTACCGGATATTGGTTGCCTCTGCTGCTTGGCAAAGGCTGGGGGCAGGTGTGCCGTGTGCGCTGCCTGCCGCCTGCTCAACGTGGCACAGCGGTGGCACAGTTAACGTACAACGGAGGCTCAAATAAGAGGTAGGAGCTGCTGACTTTGGCAGCCTGCACGATAAGGCAGCGCGGTCTAAAAATTCGTAGAGTGGTCCGAAGGAAGTCGTCTGCTCTCGCCCTCGCAACAACGGAATCCGCTATTCACAGGCAACAAATCCGGCTATAATCCGGCGCTCTGTTTGATTTGACAGACATGTGTGCCGCTGTAGCTCAGTTGGTAGAGCAGCGCATTCGTAATGCGAAGGTCGCCAGTTCGATTCCGGCCAGCGGCACCAAAAACCCAATAAAATCAGCATATTAAAAAGCCACCCTGCGTGGCTTTTTTGCTATCCATGCCTCTCGTGGCACAGATGGCACATTTTCCGCCAAGCATTATTCCAACTCTGGTTCGGTTTCAACAACTGGATTTTGTGAATGGACTAACCACATATAATTTGCGGAAATGTATGCTTTGGCTTCTGCAGCATAGGCATCTATCCGTTCGGCTCTTCCATGCAAATACTCAGTCCAATCGTCGGACAATGATGCTGCTTGTTGTGCACTTTGCGCACCTTTGGCTTTTAAGATGCGGAGAATTTCATTTCGGTTAGAAATTTTCGCCAAATGACACTCGGAAATCATCACATAGGCTTTTAGTCTATGCCCATCTGACGGACTTCCGGTTTTTCTCCCAGAAGTCATCGCAAGCCTCAGCCACAGACGTTTAATAGGAATAGCCACTAGCCCTATCCCTATCAACCATTCCTGATAGGCCAGTAAATGCATTCGCCACTTCTTTAACTGCCCCGAGGGCGGACGAGCCAAATTGACCGATATTTGTTTTACCAAATCGATCCGATTCTTGTTCACGTCATTTCCCAGTTTCTTCAGTAGGCTCTTCGAAGCCCGATGAAGATCGCAAAAAAGCGTTGTTCCATCTTGTAACGGAATGGCATCAAGCCACCTGTCGGCAGGTATGCATTCAAAACTCGACGCTTTCAAACCTGCTGTGCGAGAGAGCTTCGCGTATTGCTCAGCAAGAAAACTCACCGACGCAAGTTGACCGTCTATTGGCACGCGGCAATCGATAGAAAAAACAGCTTCTGCCGAGCGAAGCGGAATGGTTGCCTGCTGCCCTTTGACCCGAACTTCAACAATTTGTCTGGGGCGTGGCCGCTCGCTAAGAAGCCCGAAAAGACCATTCTGGATGCTAATGAAATTAGCATCCACGGTCCTTGGTAGGTCGACAGAAACAGCTCTCAATGGAGCAAACCAGGATTGCCCCTCTGGCAGCACTGGTAGAGAGTTCAAACTTGGGTCCAGCCAGGTGCTCAGGCCAAATCGATCTCGGCAATCACGTTCATCAACAAAAATTTTTCGAAGGTGATGCGCCTCATGAAATCGTGTTGAGCCGTTTTGTGAATCTTGGCTGGCTTGCTGCTTCTCAAGCGCATCGGAATACGCTTTTTGATAATCTTGATTGAGGCGAAGAAAGCGCCACGCCCACTCCTCGGGGGCCATTTTTCTTTCGTTGGACGACAATGCGAACGGAACCAATCCGGTCCCAACGGAAAGACTAAATTCAAACGAGTGAGTCATTTCTCGGTCCTCGTTGAGTCCAGAATCGCTTCATTGTCACCCGTGGCCGACAGCCGACTGGAACTCATCCGCACCATCAGCTTGGCAATATGCGCCTTGTTAAAGTGGGAGTAGCGTTTCACCATCTGGAGGCTTTTGTGCCCGAGGATTTCGGCGATTTCCGGAGCGGTGGCGCCAGCCATGGCCAGGTAACTGGCGGCAGTGTGCCGGAGATCATGGAACTTGAAGTCAGTCACTTTCGCCCGTTTCAGTGCCGTCTCCCACGCTTTGCGGATTTCAACCGGGGTTTCTGCGTCATCCTCGCTGGGAAACAGAAATGCTTCCCGCTTGACGTGGCCCATGTCCTGCTTGGCGTGCGAATTCCGCAGCACCTTGATCGCTGCGCAGGCATTCTTGACCAAGGGAACACCCCGAGGCTCTCCGTTCTTGGTCGTTTCCAGTAGGACCAAACCGATTTCATCTGCATCATCGAGAATCACGTTCGACCAGCGCAGATTCATGATTTCGCTGTAACGCATGCCCGTCGATAAGGCGGTGACCAGTATGGTGTGCAGATAGCGATTGGCCGAATTCTTGGCTGCCGCCAGCAGTCGCGTCAACTCATCCTCGGATAAATAGCGAATCCGCGCATTATTTACCTTGGGTTTGCTCACCCGAAGCATGGGCGACTCGGTTAGCCACTGCCATTCCTTGACTGCAATATTGAAGGCATGCGACAGGAGCGCCATGTAGCGAACGACGGTCGCCGGTTTGCGGTAACGGGCCGGCGTGTCCTCGTCGAGATCAGGCGTGGCCCGTCGACTTGGTAGCGGGGTTTGCAATAGCTCATCCCGGCACTTACCGATGGCGACGGGAGGGAGGTCCGCCAAGCTATAGGCGCCCAGCTTTTGAATCCACCAAGCGAGTTGTGGCCCTTGGGCTCTGACTTCTTTCGGCTTGAGCGGAATCAGGATTTCGTCGCGGTACTTCTCCAGCATCTCGCGCACGGTATGGCGTTGGGCCTCAACGCGCTGCATATAGCGGCCTGCACGAAGTTCAGACTCGGTATCAGTTGCCCAGCGTTTGGCGAGCGTCTTGGTATCAAAGGACTGGGTTTGCGGCGGGAAGCCCTTGATGCGAATCTGGACGTGATAGGACTTGTTGCCGTTTGCGTCGATGCGTTCACGAATGGTAGCCATCTTGCCCCCTAGTTTGCCGAGGACGTGGAGGCAACGTGAACCACGCTATTTGCCCTGGGTGCCCATGGATTGATGCGGGCATTGTGCCATGGCTGTGCCATGAAACAAAAAACGCGCTCAATGGCGCGTTTAACATATTGATTTACTGGGTATTTTACAACTTTGGCGAACATCATTACGAATGAACTGCTCTACCAACTGAGCTAAAGCGGCACACGTCTGTCAAATCAAACAGAGCCTCAAATTATAACCGGATAGTTCGGGCCTGTGAATAGCGGTCGTGCGCTTCCGGTATCGGGCCAGGCGCTGATTTCAGGTGTTTTTGTGGCAATACGTGGGGACAGTCAATTTTGGTGGCATGTCTACGGTCAACCGGAAAAAACGCCGGAAAACCAAATTTTCAGAACGCCTGTTCCTGATTGAGGGCGACACGGTTGCGCCCCGCATTTTTTGCAGCATACAGGCCAAGGTCGGCGGTTCTTAATAGTTGCTGCGGCATTTTGTCGGTGCTCGGACGTGTGCTGGCCACGCCGAAGCTGCATGATATTCGACCGTCTATGCCGCGTTCGTGGGGAATGCAGAGGTCGCGCGCCGATTGCCGCATGCGTTCGGCAACCGCGTAGGCACCGCTGGCATCGGTGCCCGGCAGAATGGCGACGAATTCTTCGCCACCGTAACGGGCGACCGTATCTTCCACGCGGAACAGGGATTCGCTGAGTGAACCGGCTACCGCCTTGAGGCAAACGTCGCCCGCCTGGTGGCCGTAGATGTCATTGAACTGTTTGAAGTAATCGACGTCGCTGATGACGATGCTCAATGGTGTGTCATTGCGCAGGCAGCGTTTCCATTCAACGGAAAGTGTGTCTTCGAAATGCCGGCGGTTGGGTATGCCGGTCAGACTGTCGAGGCTGGCTATTTCCTTGAGTTGTCGGTGGACGTCACAAATTTCCTGCTGTCGGGTCGAAATGCGCAGCATGGCTTGCGCTTTCGCGAGTAATACAACCTCGGAAACCGGCTTGCACAGAAAGTCGTCACCGCCAGCCTGAATGCCATGGGTCAGCGTATTTTCGTCGGTGACCGAGGAGAGGAAGACGATCGGTGTCCAGGGCGAAATGCCCGCTTCGTTTCGTGATTGTTCCCAGGCGCGGATTTTCTGGGTCAGCGCGATGCCACCGGTGCCATGCAGTGTGGTGTCGAGCAATACTAGACTGGGCCGGGTTTCCTTGAAGATTTGCAGGGCGTGTTCGCTATCGCCGGTTGCTATAGTCCGGACGTCCGGTAATTGACGCAGGCACTCACAGATCAACGCACGATTGCTGGCCGAGGGATCGACGACGAGGATGCGTGGTTTTGTATTGTCTGGCATGGGTGGGGAGGGATGTCGCGTGGCTCGTGCGGTCGATGCTCTGGTCATGATAGCACTGGCCAGCCGGTGGCAGGATGATCGGCTTGTTACGACAGCGTAGCAAGAGTTATTCGGCGCTCGTTCATTCTGCATTGTCCCGGAGGGGTAAGCGGCAAGTGGTAAATAATCTATACTTCTGCTCCGCCCTTGATCCAAAAGGCACTTCGCTGCCTTTTTCCATTCGTATGCCCCATGCCAACTGTTATCACTGCGGCCTGCCTGTTCCGGATGACGTCGATCTCCCGGTAATGGTCGCTGGTGAGTTGCGGGCCATGTGTTGTATCGGCTGCCAGGCGGTGGCTCAATCCATTGTTGATAATGGATTGGCAGACTATTACCGTAGCCGCGATGCGCTACCCGAGTCGCCACGCGAAGCGCTGCCGGCAATTCTCGACCAATTGGCCCTTTTCGACCATGTCGATTTTCAGAAAAGCTTCGTCAAGGAACTGGGGCAAAACGAGCGGGAGGCTTCGTTGTTGCTCGAAGGTATTACATGCGCCGCCTGTATCTGGCTGAACGAACAGCATGTCGGCAGATTGCCGGGGGTGACAGCGGTCAATATCAACTACACGACTCGCCGGGCGCGGGTTCGTTGGGATGAGTCGCGGATCAAACTGTCCGATATCCTCGGCGCCATCGCGGCCATCGGCTATCGCGCCTACCCGTACGATGCCGCCAAAAACGAGGAAATTTCGAACAAGGAGCGACGTGATGCCCTGTGGCGGCTATGGGTGGCCGGCTTTGGCATGATGCAGGTCATGATGTACGCCTTTCCGGTGTACATCGCCAATGGCGATATGTCACCAGATATTGAGAGCCTGATGCGCTGGGCCTCCTGTTTCCTGACTATCCCGGTTATTTTTTATTCGTCCGCGCCGTTTTTTCGTCATGCTTGGCGTGACATCAAGTTGCGGCGTGTCGGCATGGATGTGCCCGTGGCGCTTGGGGTTGGCGCCGCCTTTGTCGCCAGTTGCTGGGCAACATTGAACCAGTCGGGGGAGGTTTATTTCGACTCGGTCACCATGTTCGTTTTCTTCCTGCTCGGCGGCCGCTATCTCGAAATGACAGCGCGGCAGAAGGCGCTCGGCGTGACTGAGGCGCTTGCCCGGTTGTTACCGGCATTTTCTCAAAAAATGCCGAATTTTCCGGTTGACCGTAGCGTCGAGCAGTGTGTCGTTGCGGATCTGCGGCAGGGTGATTTTGTGCTTGTCCGAGCGGGCGAGATCGTGCCCGCCGATGGTCGTGTCATCGAGGGGATCAGTTCCGCCAACGAGGCCTTGCTGACGGGCGAGAGCAAGCCGGTCTCCAAGGCACCTGGCGAGGTGGTCACTGGTGGTTCGATCAACGCCGAAAGCCCGCTGGTCGTGCAAGTCGAGCAGGTTGGTGAGGGAACGCGACTGTCGGCCATCATTCAGCTGATGGAGCGGGCGGCGGCAGAGAAACCCAAAATTGTCGTTGTCGCCGACCGTATCGCCAGCTATTTCGTCGCCACTTTGCTGGTGGTTGCGATTCTGGTAGCCGTTGGTTGGTATATCGTTGATCCGTCCAAAGCGTTGTGGATCACCGTTTCCGTCTTGGTGGTGACTTGCCCGTGTGCGCTTTCGCTGGCTACGCCAATTGCGCTAACGGTTGCGGCGGGGGCGCTGGCCAAGGATGGGTTGCTGGTGACGCGTGGTCATGCCATCGAAACCCTGGCACGGGCGACACATTTTGTTTTCGACAAGACCGGTACTTTGACCACAGGGCGCATGCATCTGGTTGATGTGCTTCCCGTGCTTGGGCACAACAAGGAGGATTGCCTGGCCATTGCAGCAGCCTTGGAGCATGCCTCCGAGCACCCGGTTGCAACTGCATTGCGTCAAGCGGCTGGCGACCGGTTGCCGGAAACCTCTGCTGCGCTCAGTGAGCCGGGGCAGGGGATCGAGGCTGTGGTGGCAGGGCGTCGCTGCCGGATCGGGCGCCCTGATTATGCGTTGGGTCTGAGTGACGGAAAAATGCCGGATGCTGCGCTCGAGTGGATGGAAAGTGGCGATACCGTCGTGGTTCTGGGTGATGAGTCAGGCTGCCTGGCTTTGTTTCGAGTTGGTGATACGGTTCGCAAAGAGGCGGCTGTATTGATTGCAGAGCTCCGCGCTGCCGGAAAAAAAGTAATTTTGCTCACGGGGGATGCGCCTGCGGTTGCTCGTCGTGTCGCTGAGTTGCTTGGAATCGAAGATGTTCGGGCGGGCGTTACGCCGCAGGGGAAGTACGATTGTGTGAGCACCCTGCAAGTACAGGGCGCTGTGGTCGCAATGCTAGGCGATGGCGTCAACGACGCGCCTGTGCTGGCTCAGGCTCAGGTGTCGATTGCCATGGGGGGCGGCGCCCAGCTGGCCAGAACACAGGCAGATTTTATTCTGCTCTCCGAAAATCTGGATCATCTTCGCTACGGTCTGCGCCGCGCCCGGAAAACGTTGCAAGTGATTCGACAGAATCTCTGGTGGTCCTTCGCGTACAATTTTGTAGCCCTGCCATTGGCGATAGCGGGTTTTGTAAGCCCTTGGATTGCCGGTGTCGGCATGTCGGCCAGTTCGCTGCTGGTGGTGCTAAATTCACTGCGCATACAGCGCTTGGAGACAGATTGATGGAAAGTATATATCTGTTGATTCCTGTTTCAGTGGTTCTGGTGTTCGGGATCGCTGTGGCCTTTTGGTGGTCCGTTCGCAGTGGTCAGTTTGATGATCTTGAGGGACCTGGTTTTCGAATTTTGATGGATGAGGATCTACCCCCTGCGCCCGCTGATCAGGCGGAAACCGACAAATCAGAGAAAGTTTGACCTGCGTCAACGCCCTGCGGTTGGCTGTTGTGCAGAATTTAGTCATTGTGAGGCGTAGGGGCTTTGCTGCAAATCTCTGTTGGGGTTGGGGTGCGTTACGACGCACCCTTTTTTTGTTCACTTTTCGGCCGTATGGTGTGGTGAAGTCGTTACACCATGCGGACTAGTTATGCTTAGATAATCGGTAGGTTGATCTAGGTCAAAACGTCCATGCTGATCTAGAATACCATCGCTTTCTATGTGTCCTCCTGGGTTCAGGGGGTTGGGCATTCCGTTTTTTTTTTACGAGAGGTGGGTTCATGTCTGGAACGCAAACCACATATAACGATAAGGTCGTACGGCAATTTGCCGTCATGACCGTCATCTGGGGCATTGTTGGCATGCTGGTCGGTGTCATCATTGCAGCTCAGTTGGTCTGGCCGGAGCTCAATATGGGCTTCCTGCACTTTGGCCGTCTGCGCCCGTTGCACACCAACGCAGTTATTTTCGCGTTTGGTGGCTGCGCCTTGTTTGCAACGTCTTACTGGGTTGTTCAACGTACTAACCATGTGCGCCTATGGGGTGGCCCGCTGATTCCGTTTACTTTTTGGGGTTGGCAGCTGGTTATCTTGCTGGCCGCTATTACGTTGCCGTTGGGTATGACCCAGGGCAAGGAATACGCTGAACTGGAATGGCCGATTGATATTCTGATTACACTGGTGTGGGTTTCCTACGCCGTAGTGTTCTTCGGTACGATCGCCAAGCGCACGGTTTCACATATCTACGTTGCCAACTGGTTTTTTGGCGCATTTATCATCGCGGTTGCGTTGCTACATCTTGTTAATAGCGCCGCAGTCCCGGTAACTCTGACAAAGTCTTACTCCGTCTATTCCGGGGCGCAGGACGCGATGGTTCAGTGGTGGTATGGCCATAATGCGGTGGGTTTCTTCCTGACCGCAGGCTTCCTTGGCATGATGTACTACTTTGTGCCGAAACAGGCTGGACGCCCGGTGTACTCTTACCGTTTGTCCGTGGTTCACTTCTGGGCGCTGATCTTTACGTACATGTGGGCGGGTCCGCACCACCTGCATTACACTGCGCTGCCGGACTGGACTCAGTCAATCGGTATGATCTTCTCCTTGATTCTGCTGGCTCCATCATGGGGCGGTATGATCAACGGCATCATGACCCTGTCGGGTGCGTGGCATAAGCTGCGTGATGATCCTATCCTCAAGTTCCTCATCACCTCTTTGTCCTTCTACGGTATGTCCACCTTCGAAGGTCCGATGATGGCGATCAAGACGGTGAACGCCTTGTCGCACTACACGGACTGGACTGTCGGTCACGTGCATTCCGGCGCTCTCGGCTGGGTGGCCATGGTTTCGATTGGCTCAATCTACTATTTGCTGCCGAAGCTTTTCGGCAAGAGCGAAATGTATAGCACCAAACTGGTTACGACCCACTTCTGGATCGCTACTACCGGTACTGTGCTCTATATCGCCTCCATGTGGATTGCCGGTGTGATGCAGGGTCTGATGTGGCGTGCGGTCAATGCCGACGGTACGTTGGCTTACAGCTTCGTTGAGTCGGTCAAGGGTTCTTACCCATTCTGGGCGATTCGTTGGTTGGGTGGTGTCTTGTTCCTGTCCGGTATGTTGATCATGGCCTACAACATGTTCAGGACCATGGCAGGTGGCAAGACGCAGGATACGCCGGTGCTGGTTCCGGCTGGCCATCACGCCTGATTAGGGAGAGATAACAATGCTTAAGCATGAGCAAATTGAAAAGAGCGTAGGCCTGCTGATTGTGCTGACGCTCTTTACCGTGATTTGGGGCGGTCTGCTCGAAATCGTTCCGCTCTTCTTCCAGAAGTCGACCACGACTCCAGTTGAAGGGATCAAACCTTACGAAGCAGTTCGCTTGGCGGGGCGTGATATTTTTGTCCGCGAGGGCTGTTTCCTATGCCACTCGCAGATGATTCGTCCTTTCCGCGCTGAAACTGAGCGTTACGGCCATTATTCCGTTGCTGGCGAGTCGGTCTACGACCACCCGTTCCAGTGGGGATCCAAGCGTACGGGGCCGGATTTGGCTCGCGTCGGTGGTCGCTACTCGGACGAGTGGCAGCGTGCCCACCTGATGAATCCACGTGACGTCGTGCCGGAATCCAACATGCCCGCGTTTGCTTTCTTGTCGAATACCAAGGCCAAGGATTCGGTTGGCGCGGATATCGAGAAAAAGATGCAGGTCATGCGCGGTTTTGCGAACGCCCGTGGTATCCCCACCTATACGGATGAGGAAATCAAGGGTGCCAAGGCTGAAATTGGTGACAAGACCGAGCTGGATGTTCTGATTGCCTACCTGCAAGGCTTGGGTACGGCGCTTAAGAACGTCAAGTAATAGCCATGGACATCAATACTCTGCGTTCCATCACTACGGTTGTCGGGTTGCTCTGCTTCCTGGGAATTATTTGGTGGGCTTACAGCAAGAGCAGCCAGAAGGGGTTCGATGAAGCTGCCAACTTGCCGTTTGTGGAGCACGATGATCAGGATGCGGTGTCCCGCACATCGCATCCGCGCTGAAAAAAAGGAAAGCAAATGAGCGATTTCGTTAGCGAGTTTTGGAACATGTACGTCATTGTGATTGTGCTGGTCAGCATTCTGGCCTGCGCAATCATTCTGTACATGCAAAGTAAGGCGACATTCACGCCAGGCAAAACCTGTGGTCACGTCTGGGATGAATCCCTTGAGGAATACAACAACCCGATGCCCAAGTGGTGGAGTTGGTTGTTTGTGATCACGGTTGTGTTTTCTCTGGTTTACCTTGTTCTCTATCCGGGGCTGGGTAACAACAAGGGCTTGCTTGGCTGGTGTTCACATATCGAACAGGGTTGCGCCAATAGTCAGTACAAGGCAGAAGTCGACAAGATGGATGCCACGGTCAAGCCGCTGTTTGACAAGTACTTGGCCATGGATCTCAAGGCAGTCGCTGCTGACAAGCAAGCCATGGAAATGGGCAAGCGCCTGTTTCTGACCTATTGCATGCAATGTCATGGTGCTGATGCTCGTGGTGCCAAGGGCTTCCCGAATCTGACTGACTCCGATTGGCAGTTTGGCGGAGAGCCGGAGCAAATCAAGGAAACGATTTCCAATGGTCGTATGGGCGTAATGCCGCCGCATGAGCAGTTGGGTGCCGATACCATCAAGGATTTGGCTAACTTTGTGCGCTCGCTGTCCGGTCTGCCAAACGATTCCGTTCGTGCCGCCAAAGGCAAGGAAACGTTTACATCGGCCGGTTGCGTCGGTTGCCACGGCATGGATGCCAAGGGTACGCCGGCTGTTGGTGCGCCTAACCTGACCGATAAGGTATGGTTGTATGGCTCCTCACTGGCCACCGTTACCGAGACGATTACCAAAGGTCGTACCAACCAGATGCCTGCTTGGAAAGACTTCCTAGGTGAAGGCAAGGTCCATCTGCTGGCTGCCTATGTGATTAGCCTGAGCCAAGGCGCAAAGTAATTTGTTTAGACGAGGCAGCTTGGCTGCCTCGTTTTTTTGTTTTGTAAAATCTGATTTGTACCGAAAGTACGTTGAATTAATTCCAGCGCAATTTCGATACCGATTGTGATGATCGCACAATGAGAGTAATCGCTTCGGTGACGATATTGATGCCTGCGATCTGCGGATAAACAAGGTCGGGAAGGCAAAAGGGGTGTTCGCTATACGAATAAAACATCCTGGAGCGGCATTTGAGGCTTGAAGAGGTGCTTGCTCATTTCCTGGGACCACGCATATTCTTAATACGATGAATCTTACGGTAATCGCCATAGCGTCTCTTTGGATGTTGGCAGTTGGTGTGCCGTCGGGTTCTGGCCAGAAGGGTGCGCCCTATTTTGATGTCAAGGCACTGAGCTCAGTAATATTGCGGTTCGTGAAATGCCTCTTTCCTGATGCCCTGAGATGAGTAATGTAATGACTTTGCGTAGTGATGATAAGCAACCTTGGTACAAGGAGCGCTGGCCATGGTTGCTGATGGCGGGGCCGGCTATTGTAGTCGTTGCCGGAATTACAACCCTGTGGTTGGCAGTGGTTAGCAATGATGGCCTTGTGACGGATGATTACTACAAGCAGGGCATGGCCGTTAATCAAAGTTTGAAGCGTGATCACATGGCGGGAGATATGGGCTTGCATGCGGATCTAATGCGTGCCGGTCTAAATATTCGACTGTTGCTTGGGGCAGACAAGAGTGTAGGATTGCCGCAGGAACTTGTTATCAAGCTGGCTCATCCAACGCGTGCGGGACAGGATGAATTGATTAAAATGAAGCAAGAGAGTCAGGGGTTCTACACAGGCAGGCTTGCAGATAACGTTTCCGGTCGTTGGCTTTTGTCGATCGAGGATCCGGTGGCGGGTTGGCGGATTCAGGGCGAATGGATGGCTGACTCTGTGGAACCGCTTCGTCTGGTAGCCAAGGCAAGGTAAGTGGGTAGTTTATTTAATTGTTACTGGGAGGTGACATATGGCGTGGGATCTGTTGTTGGGAAGTGATATTGGTTTGGCGAGCCTCGGTGTCATTGTGGGCGTTCTGGTCATCGGTGTGTTGATGGGGCGGTTGTATTCCGGCAAGATGAACGAAGAGGCTAGCAAACTGGGCAAGTAGTTTTAGATTGAATTTGGTCGCTAGCTCCGCGGCAAGTTCATACGCCCCCGGTTTGGCTCTGCCTGCCGGGGGTTTGTTTTTTCGAGCGGCTATAGGTGATGCCGGCAAATGCTGTTTCGCACGCTACTCATATCTCTGCTATTGCACTTGGCGGCGCTGTTGTCGCTGGTGAGCATGTTTCCGCCGAGTCAATCGGATTCCCCTCGAAGTCGAAATGCGCTGAACCTGAGCTTGCGAGATGTTGGCGGACAAGGTCTGCCGCCGATTTCAGTACAGTCGGGTGCCATGGCTGTCAGTACTGCGCATGCAACTGATCGAGTTCTCCACGGCGTAAGCAATAAGAAATCAAAACCTTTCATTTTTCCGCCATTTTCCCCGTTGACCGTGGCAACCAGCGTGCAGACGAAATCGGACCCTGTTGGCGAGCAAGCCGATTTTTCAGCGGTATCGAGTGAAACCCTAAGCGAATATCGCCTGAGCCTTGCGCGAGTAGCGCGGCGGTTCAAAGCCTATCCGCCGTTGGCAAGGGATGAGGGCTGGCAGGGGGAGGTTATCGTAGTAGTTGCGATCCATGCAGGTATGGCAACGCCCGTTGTTTCTCTAGGGCGGTCAAGTGGGCATCAATTGCTGGATCAGCAAGCGCTGGAGATGGTCAGTCATGCTGTCCAAAACGCGGATTTTCCTGAGGGCTTACGAGGCAAGTTCATGAGCATTTCCTTGCCGGTCGAATATAGCCTTGCTGACTAAAGCGGCTTAGAGAGG
The DNA here is from genome assembly GCA_016709965.1 of Betaproteobacteria bacterium. Taxonomy (NCBI): domain Bacteria; kingdom Pseudomonadati; phylum Pseudomonadota; class Betaproteobacteria; order Rhodocyclales; family Azonexaceae; genus Azonexus; species Candidatus Azonexus amarohabitans. The sequence goes on along the minus strand of JADJLT010000001.1, from coordinate 1,145,843 downwards.
ATCGATTTTGCTTTCATGGAAGCTGTATTTGCCTGCAGATCTATCGACCAGATAACGTTCCAGGCATAGCGTTACGCTGCGAAATGCCAGATCCGACCACGGTATTTCATCGGGACGAAGTAGGTTGACTTCAAGGCTCTCCTCTCCTGCTGCGTAGTCCGGACTAGCCAGACGCCCGCGATAGAAGAGATGGACCTGATTGATATGGGCAATGCTAATCATGGCGAATGGCGCATCAATGATGATTTTGGCGCCCGCTTCTTCGCTTGTCTCGCGAATTGCCGCCTGTGCGGTCGTTTCTCCGTTCTCCATGAATCCTGCGGGAAGTGTCCAGAAGCCATATTGAGGTTCTATCGCCCGCCGACACAAAAGAATTCGATCCTCCCATTCCGCCACACAGCCAACAACCAAGCGAGGGTTTTCGTAATGAATATGCCCGCACTTCGGACAAACATGACGCGGCAGAGAGTCACCAGGTGGAATGATGAACGATACATTCGAGCCGCAACGATTGCAGAATTGGATCACAGGGACTGGTGGTGTGCTTGCAGGTAATTTAGTGTATCACTTGCAGTTTCCAGGTCTCCAGGATCATTGCTGCCAATTTTTTCTTTTTTGCACTCTGGCAAATCATGTGGCTACAATAGCGAAAACCAATTACTGGGCGGATTTGCGCCAATTGCTGCTGGTGCGACAGGGGGCTTTGCATGTTTCTGATTATCGGTTACGTCGTTATTCTGGCTTCGGCGTTGGGCACCTATGCAATTCATGGCAGCCTGCTCGCGCTGTGGGTGCCGACCGAGTACATCGCAATTATCGGCCTGACCATCGGTTACTTCCTCGCAGCCAACGATATCAAGATCATCAAGGCAACGGTCGGTGCCGTTCCCGGAATTCTCAAAGGGTCAAAATATAACAAGGCCTTTTATATCGATGCCTTGGCCATGCTTTTCGAGATTCTTGCCAAGGTGCGTAAGGAAGGGTTGATGTCCATTGAAGGCGATATCGAGAACCCAGATGCCAGTCCGATTTTCAGCAAATATCCAAATCTGGTGCACGATCACCACATCATGGAGTTCGTCACCGACTACCTGCGCATGATGGTCGGCGGCAATCTCAATACGGTCGAGATCGAGAGCCTGATGGATGTGGAATTGGAAACACATCATCACGAGGCAGCCGAGCCTGGACACGTGGTGTCGAATATTGCCGGTGCTGTGCCGGCGTTCGGTATCGTCGTCGCAGTGATGGGTGTGGTCAACGTCATGGGTTCCGTTGGTTCGCCTCCTGCTGTCCTGGGGAAGATGATCGGTGGCGCATTGGTCGGTACCTTCCTCGGTATCCTTATTTCGTATGGTTTTGTGGAGCCAGTGGCCAAGCTGCTGGAACAAAAGGCCAATGAAGGGGCCACGATCTATAAGACCATCAAAATGGTCTTGCTTGCCTCCATGTCCGGCTATGCACCCCAAGTGGCTATTGAGTTCGGTCGGAAAACCCTCGGGGCAGGCGTTCGGCCGAGTTTTAGCGAGCTCGAGGAAGAGCTGAAAGCTCGCAAAGGCAAATAGCCTGTCGCAGACTTCTAGGCAAATACAATGAGCGACGATTCCACACGCCCCATCATTATCAAGCGGAAAAAAGTAGTTGCCGGCGGCGCGCATGGTGGCGCTTGGAAAATTGCCTATGCCGACTTCGTGACCGCCATGATGGCCTTTTTCCTGCTGATGTGGTTGCTTGGCTCGACTGCCAAGGGCGACTTGCAGGGCATCGCTGAATTTTTTCAGAACCCGCTAAAAATTTCTCATGAAGGAGGCAGTGGTTCGGGGGATGCTACCAGTGTGCTTCAGGGGGGGGGCAAGGATTTGACTCGGCAGTCAGGCCAAGTAAAACGCGGAGATGTCGAGGCAAAAAAGACAACCTCGTTCTCCAAGGAGGCGCAAGCTGAATTTCGTCGAAAGGAGCAGGAGCGCTTAGAGAGCCTGAAGGCCGAGATCGAAAAAATGATCGAGCAGAGCCCGCAATTGGCGCAATTTAAAAAGCAGATGTTGCTCGACATCACCTCCGAGGGGTTGCGTATCCAGATTGTTGACGAACAAAACCGCCCGATGTTTGACTCAAGTAGCGCGGATCTCAAACCCTATACCCGCGATATCCTGCGCCAGATTGGACAGGCCCTGAATGGCGTATCCAACCGGATCAGCCTGGCAGGGCATACAGATGCAGCACAGTTTGCCGGTGGAGAAAAAGGATTCTCCAATTGGGAGCTTTCTGCAAACCGTGCAAATGCTTCGCGGCGAGAGCTGGTCGTCGGCGGAATGGATGACAGTAAAGTGATCAGAGTTGTCGGGCTTGCTTCAACCGTTTTATTCGACAAAAACGACCCGCTTAGCTCCATCAATCGCCGAATTAGTATAGTGGTCCTGAATCGGAAAACAGAAACGGCCATATTGCAGGAAGAGGGACCAGAGTCTGAGATCGGTTCAGATGAGAGTCTACCTGACGTATTGAAGTTGCCGGCTAGCGGGAAGGGAACCGCTGGTTGAGAATTTCTATTCCATTGAAACAAAAGGGTAAGGATGAGCAGTAGCGGCAAGCCCATCTTTGTCGGGATAGGCTGGGCTGTGATCGTTACAGTGGTGTTGCTGCTGGTTGATCCCTCATCACGATCGCTAGCGGTCATTGTCGCCATGTTGATTCTGTCGGCAGGTTTCGTATACATCGGCAGTCGCTATCCGAGCTCGAACGGACAAGCCAAAGACAAGGCGTTCAATCGCATCACTCAAGAGATTATTGAGCGAAGCGGTGAGGCTATGGTTCTTGTGTCATGCGAGGCCTTCAATCAAATCTTGGAAATGCGGGATGAGATTGCGCGTACACAGAACATATTCCATGAGGCAATAGCAAAGCTGGTAGCGAGTTTTCAGGAAATGAATGCTCAGGTGCAACGCCAGCAGCAGCTTGGCATGCTCGCTGTAGCTGGTGGTGGCAGGGAGGGCTCCGTTTCCGAATTTCAGCAATTCGCAAGCAAGACATCCGAAACACTGCGTCAATTCGTAGATAGCGTTGTCGAAAATTCCAAGTTGGCCATGTCGCTGGTGGAGATGACCGACCATATCGTTTCGCAGTTAAGCGACGTTCGAGGCATGCTTGGTGAAATTGAAGGGATCTCGAAACAAACCAATCTATTGGCGCTCAATGCCGCTATTGAAGCGGCTCGTGCCGGTGACGCCGGGCGCGGATTTGCAGTGGTTGCAGATGAAGTGCGGGATCTTTCTGAGCGGACGAGTCACTTCAGTAAGCAGATTCGCGGGTCGGTGTCGAAGATGCAGACCACAATTGATGCCACCGAACAGGCAATCAACCAGATGGCAGCGCGGGACATGACTTTTGCGTTGACATCAAAGAGTGATGTTGAACTGGCGATGAGCGGTATCAATGATATCAATCGGTGCACAGGGGAAACAGTTCGCGAATTGAACGTCATTGGTCAACAGGTAGAAGCGTCTGTTAATCAGGCGATCATGTCGTTGCAGTTTCAGGATATGGTGACCCAGCTACTGGGTCATATTGGACTTCGTCTTGATGCTCTCAGTGAAATCGTTGCGGAAGAACATCAGATTGCAAGAGTGCTACAAAAAGGCGTTGATTTGCCAGAAACCTTGACGGCGCTAGAGGCCATTGGTTCGCACATTGGCCAGATTTCTCAAAAAATAAGTGTAATTTCTCAAAAAGTGGACAATAATCCGGTTAATCAAACCGGCTTCACGAGTGGTGAGGTTGAGTTGTTCTGATTTTTCACGAGGAAAAAATGGCAAAAACCGTTCTTGCAGTCGACGATTCCGCATCCATCCGTCAGATGGTGTCATTTACCCTGAAAAGCGCTGGCTACGAAGTGATTGAGGCCGTCGACGGTCAGGATGGTCTGGATAAGGCAAAGGCTAAAAGTGTTAACCTTATTCTGACTGACCAGAACATGCCGCGCATGGATGGGCTGACGCTGATCAAGAATCTGCGGGGGTTGCCGCAATATGCTTCGACACCAATCCTGATGCTGACTACCGAGTCGTCCGATGCCATGAAGTCACAAGGTCGTGCAGCTGGCGCCACCGGGTGGCTGGTCAAGCCTTTTGATCCCCAAAAACTGATCGAAGTTGTACGCAAGGTGATCGGCTGAGTAAAGCCGGCTGGCCCGCAATAGCGCGGGTCTTTTGCATTCCATTTCTGGTTGTCAGTTTTCTGGGAGCCTAGGTCAGGGGGTAGCATGACTATAGACATGAGTCAGTTCTACCAGGTGTTCTTCGAGGAATCGGCAGAGCATTTGGCGGCAATGGAAGGGTTGCTATTGGATCTGGATGTCGAAAATCCAGATCCTGAGCAACTCAATGCCATATTTCGAGCTGCGCACTCCATTAAGGGAAGTGCTGGAACTTTCGGTTTTACAGACCTGGCCGAAACAACGCATATTCTTGAGAACCTGCTTGACCGTATTCGGAAGCAGGAGTTGGAATTGCGTGCGGATATGGTTGATGCATTTCTTGAGTCAGGTGATTTGCTGCGTGACATGCTTGAGGGGCACCAAGGTCGAGGAGAGGTGGATCCTCACGCGGTAGAGATTATTTGCAACCGTCTTCGCCAATTGTCGAGCGGAGGGGGTGAGCTGAATTCTGCTTCTAAACCTGCGCAAAAGGCGTTGGCGACGATTACTGAGTCGGCGCCGCAGGGCGCTGGAAAACATGTTTTCGATATTCAATTTGTCCCGACTGAATTTTCCGCCAAGGGCGATGGGGTTGCCAATCTTCTCGATGAGCTGCGCTCCATGGGGACCCTCGAAATTGTCAATCAGCCCGAAGCAGAGATGCGGAATGTCGGATATTGGCAAGTCCGGCTGTTGACGGCCCTCGTTCAGGATGCTTTTTCGGATCAAATTGATTTTATTGCTGAAAATGGTGCATGGCGGAAAGTTGAGGATGTTGCAGCATCCCCCGATGGCGATGCTGCCTTCGGATTTTTTGGTGACTCCCCTGGTGCCCCTGATGATAATCAGGGATACGGTTTTTTTGCTCCGCTCTCCAGTCCTGCGAGTGACAGCGGGGATGGTTATGGCTTTTTCGAACCCTTACCTGTTCCGCATGGTTCAATGCTGGGAGGTGCTAACGCCAACGAAGATGGCGATGGCTATGGTTTTTTTGCGCCACTCGCGCCACCGGCAGTGGGAGCTTCTATGGCAGAGGAGGGGGATGGATTCGGATTTTTCGCCCCACTACCACCCCCCCTTGCATCCGAAGTTACGGTGAATGTCGAGTCTGCGGCAATGCCTGAACAAAGCGTGGTGCAATCCATGCCAACTACAGTAGAAAGGCAGCCAGAGTCTCGTGCAAGAGCAGCTAAACCCGCTGCATCAGCAAATGCAGCGGCTGACTCGTCGATTCGGGTCAGTATTGAGAAAGTGGACCAGTTAATCAACTTGGTGGGCGAGTTGGTCATTACTCAGGCAATGTTGTTACAAACTGCGGCTCAGATGCAGGACAACACGCCGGAACGATTGGTCAACGGGCTCACTCAATTAGAGCGAAATACTCGAGATTTACAGGAGTCTGTAATGTCCATTCGGATGATGCAGATATCCTTTGTGTTCTCTCGATTTCCTCGCGTGGTCAGAGATCTTTCCAGCAAGCTCGGCAAGCAAGTTGAGCTGAAAACTTCAGGGGAAACGACTGAGCTCGACAAAGGTCTTATCGAACGTATTGCGGATCCTCTGACGCACCTGATACGGAATAGCCTCGATCATGGTATCGAGTTGCCGGAAACGCGTATCGCCGCGGGCAAAAGCCCGGTTGGTACGATTACGCTCAAGGCTTACCACCAAGGTGGAAACATTGTCATTGAGGTAGGGGACGACGGAGCCGGATTGCCAAGAAACAAGATTTTGGCCAAGGCACGTGAGCGCGGCTTGCCTGTTTCTGACCAGATGACCGATCAAGAGGTATTTCTCTTGATTTTCGAAGCTGGCTTTTCAACGGCAGATCAGGTCACTGATGTTTCTGGACGAGGCGTAGGCATGGATGTCGTCCGAAGAAACATTCAATCTATGGGCGGTCGTGTAGAAATAGAGTCGATGCTGGGCGTTGGTACGCGTATGACGGTCCGACTTCCACTAACTCTCGCCATTCTTGATGGCATGTCGATTGCCGTCGGCGACCAGACCTACATATTGCCGCTTTCTTATGTTGTGGAGTCGTTCCAGCCCCAAACGGGAGATATTAAAACGCTCTCAAATCATGCACGGGTGATTCAGGTTCGCGGGGAATATCTGCCAGTAGTCGTGCTCCATGAAATATTTAATCTGAAGTCTCGAGCATGCGATTTTACGCAGGGGATCATGGTCGTGATCGATGCTGATGGTATCAAGGCAGCGCTGTTTGTTGATGCACTCGTCGGGCAACACCAAGTAGTCATTAAGAGTTTGGAGGCCAATTACCGTCGAGTGCCTGGTATTTCCGGCGCGACCATCATGGGTGACGGGCATGTCGCCTTGATTCTGGATGTCTCGGCGATTGCCGGTATGGCGAAGACAAGTCTGCAAAAAGCTGGCTAACGGCTGAACTGAGGAGCAATAGATGGAAGCGATGACGCATGGTAGTGGCGCGGCGAGTGATGATGACTCAGTTGCCAATGAGTACCTGACCTTCACCTTGGGAAGCGAGGAGTACGCAATCGATATCCTCAAGGTTCAGGAGATTCGTGGTTATGAGCAGCCAACACTGATAGCCAACGCTCCGCCATTTATCAAAGGGGTGATCAACCTGCGGGGGATCATCGTTCCTATCGTTGATCTGCGTATTAAATTCAATCTGGGCAAGATCGAATACACCCCATTTACTGTTGTGGTCATTCTGAACGTTGCCGGCCGGGTTATAGGCGCAGTCGTCGACAGCGTTTCAGATGTGTTTTCCCTATCGCGTGCGCAGATTCGTCCTGCCCCCGATTTTTCGGGAACATTTGATACTAAATATATCCTCGGGTTAGCTGCGATTGATTCCCGCATGATGATTGTTACAGATATCGAACGCTTGATGACCAGTGCTGACATGGAGTTGATCGATAGTGCAGCAACGTAGCGCTAGCCGGGAATATGGCCACATGCTGAATAATTTTCGGATCGGAACTCGACTGTTCTGGCAGGCGCTCGGGATGGCCTTCTGGTTTGCTGTGCTCGTCACAGTGGCGGTTCTATATATGCGCGAGTTGAGTCGGGAAACTGAAACGGTTTATCTCGACAAGCTGGAGCCAGGTTCGATCGTTCTTCGAATTCAGACGCTTATGTCGGAAAACAATCAGCAGATTGTTTCTGCCTTGCTACATGACCCGTCCGGTCGCATGGAGGCTAAGCATGATCATTCGGTTACCGTGCATACCGAGAGCATCATTAAGAATCGCGATGCCATTACAGAGTTGTGGAAACAGTTCAAAAGCCGCCAACTGAACGACAAAGAGCGAGCGTTGGCTGAGGTCTACGAGCAGGCCCGAACGGTATTCGTCAAGGATGGCCTGATGGTGGCCAGTGAGGCGCTGAGGCTCGGTGATTATGAGCAAGCAGCTGACAAGTATTCGGCAGTAGTCAGCCCCGCGTACATTAAGGCCTCGGCGGCGGCCGATGCGCTGCGTATCTACTATTCAGAATCAGGACGCGAGGTTTTTGATCGTGCGAAAGAGACGCAAGCATCAACAACGCGCCTGATGGTGGGGCTTGCCATCGTGGTTACGGTATTGATTGCCGCATTCGCCTATGTCTTTGGCCGGAGTATTACGAAACCGGTTGCCGATGCACTTCGCGTAGCGGATGAGGTCGCTTCCGGGCATCTGGAGAGTCGAATCGAGCCCAAGGGAAAGGATCAAATCGCTGATTTGATGCATGCGTTGAGCAAGATGCAAAGCGAATTGAAGAGCAGGGTAGAGTCCGATCGCAAGGCGGCAAATGAGACTCTGCGTATTAAGGTTGCATTGGATGTGGCGTCGACCAATGTCATGGTGGCAGACCCTGCGGGGGTGATTATTTACTGTAACGCCTCGGCATTGGAAATGATGCAGCAGGCTGAAAGTGATATTCGGACGCAACTGCCGAATTTCAGTGCAGCAGGTATTCGTGGCGCAAACATTGATGTCTTCCATAAACAACCGAGTCATCAGCGCAACCTTTTGGCTACCCTGCAAGGGATTTATCGGACTGAAATCACGATCGGTGGACGTTGCTTCTCATTGGTCGCATCGCCGATTGCTAACCAGGAGGGCGAGCGCTTAGGCACGGTCGTCGAATGGCGTGATCGTACGACTGAATTAAGGATAGAAAATGAAGTTGCTGAAATAATAGATGCCGCAGCGTCTGGTAACTTCAGTCGCCGGCTGGACTCCAGCAGAATGACCGGGTTTTTTAAGCAGATATCTGAAGGCATCAACGATCTGCTTGAGGCTAATACCCATGCTCTTGAAGATATTGGCGCGATGTTCTCGCGAATGGCGCTTGGGGATCTTACCCAGAAAATCGACAGTGATTACAAGGGCATGCTTGGTGTTCTTAAAAGTGATGCGAATGCAACGGTAGACAACCTGCAGCAGATCATTTCTTCGATCAAGGAGTCGACGGATGCGATTAATACGGCTGCGAAGGAGATTGCGTCCGGGAACCAGGATCTATCGAGCCGTACCGAAGAACAGGCAAGCAGTCTCGAAGAAACCGCCTCGAGCATGGAACAACTGACCAGCACGGTCAAACAAAATGCTGACAATGCCCGACAAGCCAACGAACTGGCTGGGACAGCCCAGCAAGTTGCCGTCAAGGGGGGCGAGGTAGTTGGTCAAGTTGTCGACACCATGAGCGCCATCCACCAATCGAGCAGCAAAATTGCCGACATCATCGGCGTCATTGACGGCATCGCCTTCCAGACCAATATCCTGGCCCTCAACGCCGCCGTCGAAGCAGCTCGAGCCGGAGAGCAAGGCCGAGGCTTTGCCGTGGTTGCCACCGAAGTTCGCAATCTAGCGCAGCGCAGCGCAGCTGCCGCCAAGGAAATCAAGGGGCTGATCTCCGACTCCGTCGAAAAAGTTGAGACTGGCAACAAACTGGTCGATCAAGCCGGACGGACCATGGAAGAAGTGGTCTCCAGCATCAAGCGAGTAGCCAAGATCATGGGTGACATCTCTGATGCCAGCCGAGAACAAAGCTCGGGTATAGAGCAAGTCAGTCTGGCCGTCAGCCAGATGGACGAAGTGACGCAGCAGAATGCGGCCTTGGTTGAGGAAGCAGCTGCCGCGGCAGAAAGCCTTGAGGAGCAGGCGCATAACCTCGCTCAGGCAGTGTCGATTTTTTCGCTCTCGCAAAATAACGATGTAAAGAGCCGATCCTCCTCTTTTCGAGAGCGGGGTGCCTCGGTGCAATCTCCTGTGTTGGCAGCCTTGCCGCACAAGGAGCCAATACGACTAAAGGGACGTCCCGTAAAGTCCGATATCAAGGTTTCGGTGGATGACAGTGAAGACGAATGGGCAGAGTTCTAAGCCAGCAGAGTAGTGACAAGAGTTAAAGAGGAGATACGATGAGAAGCAATTTGCCGGTAACTGACAAGGAAATCGTCCTGGCGCCTGACATATTGATTGTGTCCAAGACCGATCTTAAGGGCAGGATTACATTTATAAACCGGGACTTCATCGAAATCAGTGGCTTTTCCGAATCAGAGCTGATTGGCGAGCCGCATAACATCGTGCGCCATCCGGATATGCCGATCGAAGCCTTTGCCGATCTTTGGGCAACGCTTAAGGATGGCCGTCCTTGGACCGGCATGGTCAAAAATCGCTGCAAAAATGGTGATTTCTACTGGGTGATCGCTAACGCAACGCCGTTGTTCGAAAACGGGCAGGTTAGCGGTTATATGTCGGTCCGCTCAACGCCTTCTCGTGATCAAGTTGCCGCAGCGGATAACGCTTACCGGATGTTCCGCGAAGGTAGAGCTGCTGGGTTGACGATTCGCGATGGAAAAGTAACAAAAAGTGGATTTAGCATTAGTGCTTGGTTTAAGAATCGATCCATAGCCCAGCGTGTTTTTACCATTTGTGGAGTACTGACTGCCGGCATTTTGTTGGTAGGTCTGCTCGGCATGTCTGCAATTAGTCAAAGTGACGGTCGATTACATACTGTTTACGATGATCGCGTTGTGCCGCTAAAGCAACTCAAGGAGGTGGCCGATGCCTATGCGGTATCGATTGTCGATCTATCGCACAAAACGCGCGATGGGGCTGAGAGTTTTGAGTCTGGCTTGGGCAAGGTTGAATTGGCGCAGAAAGTGATCGCCAGTCAATGGAAGGCATATGCTGAAACCTTCCTTACCGATGACGAAAAACATCTGGTTGGACAGGCTGAGGCGCTGATGGCACGAGCAAATCAGGCAACGGAAAAGCTTAAGGAAATTCTGAAAAACAAAGACCGCGAGGCATTAACAATTTTTGCTGCGAAGGATTTGTATCCAGCGATAGATCCTATTTCAGACAAGATCAGCGAACTCGTCGCGCTACAACTTTCGGTGGCAAAAACATATGTTGATCAGGCGGCTGAAGATGCAGCCGCTATTCGCATTAAATTTATTGGACTTCTCGTTGCGTTTTCGGTGCTTGCGGTCTTGCTGACTGTTTCGCTGGTTTCAGGAATTCGCCGCCCAATCAAAGAAATCGTTGCATTTTTCCGCTCTCTTTCAGAGGGTAGTACTACGGCCAAACTTGACTATGATCGCAAGGATGAGCTTTTGCAGATATGTGACTCCGCACGTCCTCTGCTCATTAAATCTGGTTTTGATTTAAACGAGGCGCGCCGCACGGCGGATGAAGGGCTGCGCTTGAAGATCGGGCTGGATAATGTTGCGACCAATGTCATGTTGGCCAATGCGCAGTTTGAAATTATCTATATGAACCAGTCATTGGTGCAGATGTTTGAGATCGCCGAACCTGCGATCAAGGCTGCGCTGCCGAATTTTGATCGGCATACCCTGATAGGAACCAATATTGATGTATTTCACAAGAACCCGGCGCATCAGCGCGAAATGTTGGCTCGCCTTAACGGGGTTCATCGGACTCAACTGGCACTCGGTGGGCGCACCTTCTCGCTGGCTGTCACACCAGTGATTGATATTCGTGGATCTCGCCTTGGATATGCCGTCGAGTGGGTGGATCGTACAGGTGAAGTCAAGATCGAGCAGGAAATCGCTGACATCATCGCGGCAGCTGAACGCGGGGACCTTGAGGCGCGCCTTGATACTGCCGAATTGAACGGGTTTTTCCTGAAGCTAGGCAATGGCATCAACGGTCTCCTGCAAAGCAATAGTCGAGTTTTGACGGATCTCGGCGACACCTTCCGCCGCCTCGCTGAAGGCGATCTGACCCGCAAGATGGAACAAAATTATGTCGGCGCGCTGGCTGACGCCGTTGATAATGCCAATCGCACTGTTGATGCAATGAGCGAAATCGTCGGTTCGATCAAGGAGTCGACGGATGCGATTAATACGGCTGCGAAGGAGATTGCGTCCGGGAACCAGGATCTATCGAGCCGTACCGAAGAACAGGCAAGCAGTCTCGAAGAAACCGCCTCGAGCATGGAACAACTGACCAGCACGGTCAAACAAAATGCTGACAATGCCCGACAAGCCAACGAACTGGCTGGGACAGCCCAGCAAGTTGCCGTCAAGGGGGGCGAGGTAGTTGGTCAAGTTGTCGACACCATGAGCGCCATCCACCAATCGAGCAGCAAAATTGCCGACATCATCGGCGTCATTGACGGCATCGCCTTCCAGACCAATATCCTGGCCCTCAACGCCGCCGTCGAAGCAGCTCGAGCCGGAGAGCAAGGCCGAGGCTTTGCCGTGGTTGCCACCGAAGTTCGCAATCTAGCGCAGCGCAGCGCAGCTGCCGCCAAGGAAATCAAGGGGCTGATCTCCGACTCCGTCGAAAAAGTTGAGACTGGCAACAAACTGGTCGATCAAGCCGGACGGACCATGGAAGAAGTGGTCTCCAGCATCAAGCGAGTAGCCAAGATCATGGGTGACATCTCTGATGCCAGCCGAGAACAAAGCTCGGGTATAGAGCAAGTCAGTCTGGCCGTCAGCCAGATGGACGAAGTGACGCAGCAGAATGCGGCCTTGGTTGAGGAAGCAGCTGCCGCGGCAGAAAGCCTTGAGGAGCAGGCGCATAACCTCGCTCAGGCAGTGTCGATTTTTCGGGTCGACGACGCTGGTAACAAGCCACTTCTGGCTGCGCCGCGCACCAATACCCAGCCTTCTTCGGTAGCCCACGAGGCGCCTCGCGTTGCGCGTGGCAAAGCGCAGAAGGCCCCGGCGCTGACAGCAAGTCTTGATGATGAATGGGAAGAGTTCTGACCATGGTTGATTTGCGAAAGCCGCTATCTTCGTTATCTTCGCTCCGACAGTCTTCGGTTGCAGGTCTGCCGGCTCGTGATGGTGGCGCTCGCGAGTTCTCGTTCTCTGCAACCGATTTTGAGCGTGTTCGGACGCTGATTTATCAGCATGCCGGAATTTCGCTATCTCCAGTCAAGCAGGATATGGTCTATTCCCGACTCGCTAGACGCTTGCGTGCGACGGGAATGCAGTCGTTCTCTGAGTATCTGAATGCGCTGGAGAAAGATGGCGGCGACGAATGGGAGCGCTTTGTAAATTCATTGACTACGAATTTGACGTCATTTTTTCGTGAGCCGCATCATTTTCCGATTTTTGCGGAGCATCTTCGCAAAATCGGCACGAAGCGTCCTGTGCGTATCTGGTGTTCCGCTGCATCGACCGGTGAGGAGCCTTATTCGATTGCGATAACAGTGGCTGAAACATTTGGTACCAATACTTCGCATGTATCCATCATGGCATCAGATCTTGATACCAATGTGCTGGCTAGTGCGCAGAAAGGCATCTATCCCATTGAGCGCGTTGAAAAGCTTTCGCCAGAACGTTTACGTAAATTTTTCCTTCGGGGGACGGGAGGTCAGGAGGGATTCGTCTCGGTCCGTCCAGAATTGAAGCAGATGATTCAGTTTCAGAGAATCAACTTGCTGGATGCAAATTATTCGGTCAAGGGGCCGCTCGATATTATTTTTTGTCGCAATGTCATGATCTATTTCGACAAACCGACACAATACAAAATCCTTTCACGCTTCGCGCCCATGATGCAGCCCGATGGCCTGATGCTTGCGGGGCATTCGGAAAGCTTTCTGCATGCGGCCGACCTTTTCAAATCGCTGGGCAAGACGGTATATGCCTTGGCGAATACCCGATAGGGAAGGGCGTAGTGCAACACTCCTATGATGAACCGTTGGCAACCAATCGATATTTCGATCGGAAATTTGGCCTTGAGGCAGCGAAAATATTGCCTGGCGAGTATTTCGTCTCAATTGAGGAGGCGTTGCTGGTAACGGTACTTGGCTCATGTGTGGCTGCCTGTATTCGCGATACCGATTCCGGCATTGGTGGAATGAATCATTTCATGCTGCCGGATGACGGTGGGCGGAATCCGCTGGGTATGTCAGCCCGTTATGGCACCTACGCCATGGAGGTTTTGATCAATCATCTCTTAAAACTTGGCGCGCGACGTAATCGTCTTGAGGCGAAGGTGTTTGGCGGTGGTGCAGTCTTGGCCAGCCTGGCGAGTAGTAATGTGGGGGCAAGGAATGCTGAATTCGTTCTGGATTTTTTGAAAACAGAAAAAATTCCTGTCGTTGCCAAGGACTTGCTGGATTCATATCCACGGAAAGTCTACTATTTTCCCCACTCCGGAAGGGTTTTGGTCAAGAAGCTGCATCGGGTTCATAACGAGACATTGTTCAGCCGCGAAAACGATTACAAGGTACGGCTTACTGGATCGGCTATCGAAGGTGATGTTGAGTTATTTGTTTGATGCTGCGGTCAACGGCAAAAAATCGCCATTTTTCAATTGGTTTTCTATAAATGCCCATAAAAACAAGAGTCTTGGTTGTTGATGATTCGGCATTGATGCGCGGGTTATTGAGCCAGCTTATCAGTTTGGCACCTGATATGGAGGTGGTTGGTGCTGCTCCTGATGCTCAAAGTGCCCGCGAAATGATCAAGGCGTTCAACCCTGATGTCCTGACTCTGGATGTTCAGATGCCGAAGATGGATGGCTTGGAGTTCCTGGAGCGCTTGATGCGCTTGCGGCCGATGCCGGTAGTCATGGTCTCGTCATTTACAGAGGCTGGGTCGGATACAACGCTGAAGGCACTCGAATTGGGTGCTATCGATTTTATCGGCAAGCCGCGTTCCGATGGCGGCAGAAGCATGGAAAGCTATGCAGAAGACTTGGTGGAAAAAATTCGTGCTGCAAAAGGTGCTCGTCTGCGTGGCAATATGACCAAGCCTACTACTACTTTGCAGAGCGTAGCGACGAACATGATGCAGGCCAGACCTGGTCTGGCCACCAGCGGGAAAATTATTTTTGTCGGCGCTTCCACAGGTGGAACCGAGGCCATCAAGGAGTTTTTAATTGGCATTCCGGCTGATTGTCCGCCAATCCTCGTTGTTCAACATATGCCGGAGTCTTTCACCGCATCCTTTGCTCGTCGTCTGGATGGACTCTGCGCCCCGCGAGTTATTGAGTCTCAAGGGAGCGAAAAAGTGGAGTCGGGCACGGTCTACATAGCACCGGGTCACTCGCATCTGCAGATTCGTCGCGGCAGTGCTGGCTATCTCACCGAATTGGTTTCTAGCGCAGCGGTAAATCGTCATCGCCCATCCGTTGATGTGCTGTTTGATTCAGCGGCTGCGCTTGTTGGCCGTAAGGCGATAGGCGTCATTCTGACCGGGATGGGTAAGGATGGTGCTCAAGGCTTGCTTCGCCTGCGTCAGTCTGGCGCAAAAACTTTTGGTCAGGACGAGCATAGTTGCGTTGTTTATGGGATGCCGCGTGAAGCATTTTTGATCGGAGCGGTTGAGGAGCAGTGTCCGCTGGATGAGATGGCAAGACGGGTTCTCAATGCTATTGGCTCGTAATCGGCCAGTCGAGCTTGTCGTTTATGGCAAAAGTATTAAACTAAGATTCGATGTGATTTTTTGGAACAGGAAAACAAATGCAAGCAAGTATTCTCAATGAAGTTGGCAAGGCTGTCATCAAGCTGACAGGGCGTTTCGATTTCAATACCCACCGCGAATTTCGAGCCGCATATGAGCCATTGATTGCCGACGCTGCAATTCGCGGCGTAACGGTTGATTTTTCTGGAGTGGATTATCTGGATAGCTCTGCACTCGGTATGTTGTTGATGTTGCGTGATAAGTTGGGTGGCGCAAATAAGGAAGTAACGTTGACAGGTGTCCGCGGTAACGTAAAACAGGTGCTAGATATTGCCAATTTTGGTAAATTGTTCCAAATTTCCTAAATGTTCTGTTTGGTATGCCGTTAAGTGAATATGAGATAAGCCTCCGCTTGGCGCTAATGGCGGAGGGTTCCATATTTGTGACTATGATCTGGCATGTCGCTCAAAGAGTAGAGCGTCTAACTGAAGGTCGCTGGATGCGCTACGTGCGAGAGGATGGCAATGTCTGAGTTGTTAAAGAATATTGATGCACGAACCAAATTGGCGGGTACGAACAAACTCGAAATCCTGCTATTTTTTCTCGGCATAGATCATCGAACAGGGCGTCGTGAAACCTACGGCATCAATGTATTTAAAGTTCGCGAAGTGATGCGTACGCCAGTGATTACTGCCGCACCTGATATGCCTCCTTCTGTCGAAGGGATGGTCAGTTTGCGTGGCGCGTTGGTGCCGGTGATTGATCTGGCAAAATATGCCGGTATTTCCCCTGAAACGCCTCGCGAAATCATGATTGTCACCGAGTACAACGGACACACACAAGGCTTTCTGGTTGAGGGTGTAGACACCATTCTTCGCCTTGACTGGAGCAAGATGCGAGTGCCTCCAGAAATGCTTACTTCGCAAACGGGGGGGCTGGTAACTGCTGTAACCGAGTTGGAAGACAACCGGTTGGTTATGATGATGGATGTCGAAAAGGTGCTTTCCGAGACCACCAGCATCGATAACGAGATTATGTACCGTGGGGTGGTAGCGCTAGACCGACCAGAGTGTACGGTTTTCTATTGCGATGACTCAAGTGTGGCACGCAAGCAGATTGAGAGAACACTTTCAGCAATGGGTGTGAAGGGTATCTCAGCGGTTAACGGTCGTCAGATGTGGGAAGAGATGGAAAAGGTCGCAACCTATGCCCAGTCCACTGGGAGGTCAGCGTCGTCGATTATCAGTCTCGTTTTGACTGACATCGAGATGCCGGAAATGGACGGCTATATCCTGACAAAAAAAATCAAGTCCGACGCGCGTTTCAATGGGGTTCCGGTGATTATGCATTCGTCGTTATCTGGCATGTCGAACCAGAAGCTGGGCGCCTCGGTGGGTGTGGATGAGTATGTGCCGAAGTTCGAGCCCTTGCGTCTGTCCGAAACGCTGGCAAGGCGACTGGGCGTTGATACTGCGCCGCTTATTGTGGCTTGAGAAATAGCAGGAGCTGACGATGAACCTCGTTGAGAACAAAAACCTGCTTGATAGCGTCGATGCTCGCACGCGCCTTGCTGGTTCAAACAAGATGGAAATCCTGCTGTTTACACTCGGCACGCGGGAGATATTCGGCATAAATGTTTTCAAGGTGCGAGAGGTTGGGAGAACACCGCACATTACCAAGACACCCAATATGCCTCGTGGGGTTGAGGGGCTTATTTCTTTGCGTGGCAATGTAATTCCGGTTCTTTCTCTTGCTCCGTTCATGCAATTGGCCGCTCCGGCAGGCTTGGGAAAAACCATGATGGTGGCGGAATATTCCAAGCGTACGTTAGGTTTTCTGGTTCATGATGTCGACCGCATCATTCGCGTCGATTGGGAGCGTGTGAAGGCGCCGGAGAGTGTGCTTTCTGCAAATCAAGGCTTGATAACTGCAGTTATCGAACTTGAGAGCGGCGGCTTGGTTTCCATACTTGATGTGGAGCAAATTCTTGCCAACGCCTTCGGTGAGGCGATGATCGTTGATATTGCGCCGGCACGTGTTGATCCTGATACCAGTGTGTTTTTTGTCGATGACTCCATTGTTGCCAGGCGGAAAATAGCTGAAGTGCTCGACAAGCTTGGGGTTCGGCACAAGCATGCGACCAACGGTATGGAAGCTTGGACGCGACTGCAAGCTATCGCTGCGCATGCTATGCAAATGGGACGAAATATCCGGGATGATATTCGTCTGATTCTTGTTGATGCAGAAATGCCTGAGATGGACGGCTACGTGCTGACCAAAAACATAAAGTCCGACCCTCGGTTCGAAGGTGTGCCAGTGGTGATGCACTCATCGCTCTCTTCGGAGGCTAATCGGGCTATGGGTAAATCGGTTGGCGTAGATGCGTACGTCGCAAAATTCGATGCAGAGGCATTGGCCGATACCTTGCGTCCGCTGATTGAACGATAACAAACACAGTTTCTGGAGTAGTGCATGGCTGCTGATCCCAAAATGAGATTTCTTGTTGTGGATGACTTTTCCACAATGCGTCGAATAGTCCGTAACCTATTGAAGGAGCTGGGCTTTACCAATGTTGATGAGGCAGAGGACGGTGCTATAGCGCTACAAAAGCTACAGGGTGGCGGGTTCGAGTTTGTTGTTACGGACTGGAATATGCCCAATATGGACGGCCTGACGCTATTGCAGTCCATACGTGCGACGCCAACGCTCAAGCATCTTCCTGTCTTGATGATCACGGCTGAGGCAAAGAAGGAAAATATTATTGCTGCCGCTCAATCCGGTGCAAGTGGATATATCGTCAAGCCTTTTACGGCAGGAACGCTTTCGGAAAAACTGAATAAGATTTTCGAAAAAATGGGTCAGGCGTAGGGGTGATGATGACAGCCAATAACGACTCAGACGACCTCGAAGCGCTCTTTGATTCTATTGCCGCAGATTGTTCAACAGTTTCATCTGCGCCGCGGAAGGCGGAGCCAGTGATTCCTGCGTCTGCTATATCATCAGATGGCGATAACGATGATCTGCAGGCGCTATTTGATAGTGTTGCCGCCAAGGCTGAGGCAACGCATGATGTGCATGGGCTAATTGATGGAGTTGCGTCGCAGTTACCGAGCTCTTCTGAACCTTGGTCGCAGCAGGAGGCTGTCTTCAATCGTATCGGGCATATGGCCAGAGCGCTTCACGATACCTTGGGGATGCTCGGCTACGACAGGTTGATTGAAAAGACTGTTTCGGCGCTGCCTGACGCCAAGGATCGCCTGGCTTATGTGGCAAACCTTACGGAGCAGGCAGCCTGTCGCGTCCTTAACGCGACAGATATCGCCAATCCGCTGGTCAATGAAATGGAAAGTGGGGCGCAGGCACTGGGTAAACGCTGGGACAAGGTGTTTGCCAACGAAATGGGCCCTGCCGACTTTAAGTTACTCGCAGCGGAAACGCGCACGTTCCTGAATGACCAATTGCCCCACAAAGCTCGCGCAACGCATGCACAGTTGACTGAAATAATGATGGCGCAGGATTTTCAGGACCTGACCGGGCAGGTTATTAAAAAAATCGTCGGATTGGCGCACGAACTGGAGTCTGGTCTGATGACTGTCCTCATTGAGGTGCTGCCAGAAACCAAGCGCACCGAAGAAGTGGCCAGTCTGATGAATGGTCCTGTAATCAATGGTGAAGGGCGTACCGACGTTGTGGTCAACCAGGAACAGGTTGACGACCTATTGGATAGCCTAGGTTTCTGAGGAGGGCGACAAATGACCGACTTTGGTGGGATGGAGGATCTGCTGCAGGATTTTCTGCAGGAGGCGCACGATTTGTTGTCTGATGTGGACAACAAGCTCGTTGAGCTTGAGAAAATGCCTGATGATCGTGGATTACTTAACGATATTTTTCGTGGCTTTCATACGGTCAAAGGGGGAGCTGGCTTCCTCAATGCCACTGAACTCGTGACGCTGTGCCATTTGACTGAAAATCTTTTCGACCGGCTACGTAATGGTGAGCTTGAGCTGACTGCGGAATTGATGGACGTCATCATGGATGCAACCAAGGGGGTGCGAGAGATGTTCGGCGAGTTGGGGCAGATGGTCCAGCCGCAGCCAGCAGACCCCGCGGTAATCGCAGCGCTACACGGGGTGCTAACTACCGGAGATGTTGCTGGCGGGGCGAAAAAGGGGGCTGAAGCACCGGCGCCTGAGCCTGAGCTGCCAAAAGTTGATGCGGCGGCGCCGGGTGAGCCTGACTGGAATCTTCTCCATGCTGCCGTGACAGGTACCGATGCCAAAACTGTAGAGCCGCAAAGCGAGTTGATCACCAAGGCAGAGACTGCTGTCGCAGAGGTTGGCATTACGCCCGCGGGTGTTGTGTCTCAGCCTGCAGGAGCGGCTTCGCCATTTGGTCGTCGTACAACGGATCGTCCCGGCGCATCCCCTAGTTCGGCTCGGCGCGCGGAAGAGCGCGGTCGGGAAAATACGATTCGCGTCGATACCTCACGTCTTGATCAGGTGTTGAATTTATCCGGAGAAATTGGATTAACTAAAAATCGCCTCACCAGTCTGCGCGCTGACATTCTTGCAGGTAAGAGCGATGCAGAAACCTTGCATGCCCTTGATCAGGCGGTTAGCCAACTTGATTTGTTGGTATCTGATCTGCAGAACTCGGTGATGAAGACTCGAATGCAGCCGATTGGCAGACTGTTCCAGAAATACCCACGAATTGCCCGCGATTTGGCGCGGCAATTGGGCAAGGATGTCGAGTTGGTGTTGTCTGGAGAAGAAACTGAAGTCGATAAGACCATGATTGAGGATCTCGCCGATCCATTGATCCACTTGATTCGAAATGCAGTTGATCATGGTGTTGAAATGCCCGAAGAGCGCCAGGCTGCAGGCAAGCCTCCAAAGAGCTTGGTACGCCTTGAGGCTCGTCAGGAGGGCGACCATATCGTGCTGATTATCGCCGATGACGGCAAGGGGATGAGTGCTGAGCGTATTCGTGCGAAGGCAACGGAAAAAGGACTAATTTCCGAGGAGGAGGCAAATACGCTCGACGAGCGCCAAAGCCTGAACCTTATTTTCCTGCCTGGGTTCTCGACCAAGACTCAGATTTCAGATGTGTCCGGCCGAGGTGTTGGAATGGATGTGGTTAAAACCAATATCCAGAAGCTTAATGGTTCGATCGAAATTCGCTCGGAGCCAGGCAAGGGTTCCGTATTTATTATTTCACTACCGCTGACACTGGCTATTTTGCCGGTCTTGTTGGTGTTGCTGGGGGATCAGCCATTCGCGTTGCCATTATCGCTAGTTCGTGAAATTCTGCCTATCGAACAGAGCCGTATCCAGGAAGTGGGTGGTAAGGAGACCTTGGTGGTCCGGGGTGAGGTTCTTCCAGTAATAACATTGGCCAGACTGCTTGGTTGGCCCTTGGAGCGTTATCCGGAATACGGGGTCTTCATGCAGACGGCAGAGCGCAGCTTCATTCTTGCTGTTGATAGTTTTGCCGGGCGTGATGATGCGGTAATCAAATCCTTGGAAGATTTCCGTCCCAAGGGGGTAGCGGGAGTCACTACGCTTTCCAATGGTCAAATTGTATTAATTCTGGATATGAAGGAGTTACTTTCCGATCTGGGACAGCGCGCTGATTTTGGGGCCGGGGTAAGAGCGTTAGATTTCGCATGATTCCTGTTTTAGGTCAACGAGTTGAAAAGGGGGCTTTGCCCCCTTTTTTGTATTTGGAGGTTTACTCTATTGTCATGGGCTTGCGATTGGCATCTGAGAAACAGAATAAAAAAACACTCGTACATGTTTAATTTTTCTCGTTTTTTCCTATAATAGCCATAACGTAAACCTAAGACGGCCATGGCTGAAGATAGCGACCTCGAGAAATCCGAAGAGCCTACAAGCAGGCGAATCGAGCAGGCCCGAGAGCAGGGACAGGTCCCGCATTCTCGCGAACTTAGTACTTTTCTTGTTTTGGTCGTGGCTGGTGCTGCTTTTTGGTCAATGGGTGGATGGTTGATTGGACGTTCGATGGCGTTCGTCCAACGGGGTTTTTCCATCGAGCCTGAAGTGATGCGTGAGCCAGCGCTCATGCTTCCTCGTCTGGCGGAAATTTCCGGCGATGCACTGTTTGCTTTTTCTCCCTTGCTCGGTTTGCTTCTACTTGCTGCGGTCCTCCCACCGTTCTTTCTGAATGCATGGGTTTTTTCATCGCAGGCTTTGGTTCCGGACCTGAATCGATTGAATCCCCTGACCGGTTTCGGCCGGATGTTTTCTTGGAATAGCTTGATGGAGCTCGGCAAAGCAATTCTGAAGGCTGGATTGTTAGGCAGCGTCGCTGTCCTGCTGATTTGGAAAGAGCGGGATGAGATCTTTGGTTTGCTCGGCGAGCCACTTGAGGCCGGCTTGGCTCATGCCGGGAACTTGGTGTCGTTTTCTTTTCTCCTTTTGGCTTCGACGCTCGTGCTTGTAGTGGCGGCAGATGTTCCCTTTCAGCTTTGGCAATATTTCGACAAACTGAAAATGACCAAGGAAGAGATCAAGCAGGAGATGAAGGAGATGATGGGCGATCCGCACGTCAAGGGTCGTATCCGTAGCCTGCAAATGCAAGCGGCCCGAAAACGCATGATGTCCTCGGTGCCTCAGGCTAATGTGGTGGTGACCAATCCGACGCACTATGCTGTGGCGCTTGCCTATCAAACGGGGATGGCGGCGCCTAGGGTGGTGGCCAAAGGGGCGGGGGTGATTGCCTTGAAGATTCGCGAAATCGCCGGCGAGCACTCGGTGCCGATCTTGGAGGCGCCGCCTCTAGCCCGAGCGCTATATAAACATGCCGAACTAGACTCGGAAATTCCCTCCGCCCTGTATAACGCAGTTGCGGAGGTTCTTGCTTATATCTACCAGCTTGCCAATTGGCGTCAGATCGGCGGGGTATATCCTATCCCGCCACGCGATCTTCCTGTTCCGCCTGAGCTTGTTCCGGAGGCTGCGTAAATGGCTGCGACATCGCTCGGCATGCAGGGATTTTTAGCGCGGATGAATGTCACCCAGCTGGGGGCGCCCATCCTGATCTTGATGATCTTGGCAATGATGGTCTTGCCATTGCCCGCTTTTGTGCTGGATGTGTTTTTTACATTCAATATCGCAATCTCCGTGCTGGTTCTACTTGTTGCGGTCAACACGCAAAAAACGCTGGAATTCTCGGTTTTTCCAACCGTCCTGTTGGTAACTACCTTGCTGCGCCTGTCCTTGAATGTCGCTTCGACGCGAGTGGTAATGCTTGAAGGGCATAGCGGGCCGGATGCGGCAGGTAAGGTGATTGAGGCTTTTGGTCATTTTCTGGTCGGTGGTAATTTCGCCGTGGGTATCGTTGTATTCATGATTCTTGTTGTCATCAATTTCGTCGTGATTACAAAAGGTGCCGGCCGGGTAGCGGAAGTGTCCGCACGCTTTACCCTCGACGCCATGCCTGGCAAGCAGATGGCTATCGATGCCGATCTTAATGCCGGCCTGATCGGGGAAGAGGATGCCCGGAAGCGCCGCACGGAGATTTCACGCGAAGCTGAGTTCTTTGGCTCGATGGACGGTGCTTCGAAGTTCGTTCGTGGCGATGCGGTGGCTGGTATCGTCATCATGTTGCTCAATGTCGTGGGTGGGCTGATTGTTGGCGTCTTTCAGCACGATATGGAAATCGCGCAGGCGGCCAAGAATTACACCTTGTTGACGATTGGCGATGGTCTTGTTGCGCAAATTCCGGGACTGATCATTTCGATTGCTGCCGGTATGGTCGTGACACGAGTGTCTGACGACCGCGATATAGGTCAACAGGTGATGGGCCAGATGTTCCGAAATGGCCGGGTGATTGCCATTACTGCGGCCATTGTTGGATTCCTCGGATTGATACCGGGTATGCCGAATTTAGTCTTCCTGTTGCTATCTTCCGGTTTGGGGTGGATGTCCTGGCGGATGATGGAAAAGGAAAAGCGTATTGTCGAAGCGCCGGTCAAAGTGGCTCCTGCTCCGGTCCAAGATGCGATGGAGGCTACTTGGGGGGATGTTGCACCGCTTGATGTTCTCGGGCTGGAGGTTGGTTATCGCTTGATCCCGCTGGTCGATAAGTCTCAGGATGGTGAGTTGTTGCGCCGTATTCGCGGTATCCGCAAGAAATTCGCCCAGGAGGTTGGCTTTCTTGTCTCGCCGGTGCACATTCGTGACAATCTTGAACTTAAGCCTAATGCCTATCGAATACTTCTCAAGGGGGTTGAGGTAGGGCAGGGCGAGGCCTATTCAGGCCAGTTCATGGCCATTAATCCAGGGCGTGTTGCGGGAACATTGAACGGTACTGCAACCAAGGATCCTGCGTTCGGTTTGCCGGCGATCTGGATTGACGCAAATCAGCGGGATCAGGCGCAGGCCTATGGGTATACCGTTGTAGATGCGTCGACAGTGGTCGCCACCCACTTAAATCACTTGATTCTGACGCATGCAGCTGAATTGCTGGGTCGCCAGGAGGTTCAGCAACTGCTCGATCATTTGGGCAAGGAAATTCCCAAACTGGTGGAAGATCTGGTTCCCAAGATTTTGCCATTGGGTACCTTGCAGAAGGTTTTGCAGGCGATGCTCGAGGAAGGCGTACACATTCGCGACATGCGGACGATTATCGAAACCGTCGCCGATCATGCAACGCGTACTCAAAATGCAGACGAGCTCTCGACTCAGGTGCGTATCGCACTTGGCCGCGCCATAGTCCAGCAATTGTTCCCGGGCAATAGTGAAATGCAGGTCATGTCGCTTGATCCCACCCTGGAGCGGCTTCTGTCACAGGCGGTTGCAGGCGGTTCAGAGAACACCAGCTTTGAGCCCGGTCTTGCCGATACGCTTGTGCGCGAAACGGCTGCCGCTGCAGAGCGTCAGGAAGGGCTCGGGTTACCTGCTGTTCTTCTCGTGCCAGCCAGTTTGCGCGTGCTGTTGTCCAAATTCTTGCGTCGCACCGTTCCCCAGTTGAAGGTGCTGTCTCACAACGAAGTACCTGAAACCCGAATTATCAAGGTGACCTCGATCATCGGAGGTAGAACATGAACGTCAGAAAATTTATCGCAGCCAACGCAAGGGACGCCCTGAGGAAAGTGAAGGAAACACTGGGCAACGATGCGATTATTCTTTCCAATCGCGGTGTTCCCGGTGGCGTGGAGATCATGGCTGTTGCAGCTCGCGATATGGCGATGATCGTTCCAACTTCAGTTGCCGATCGTCCTCCAGTCGAAAGGCGACCGGCCCCTTCCGACGCAGATGATGACTATCGTGTCGTGTTGAGCTCAGCTCGTGCGCGGATTTCGCAGCCGCCGCAGCCAACGGTGGTTTCACCTCCCCAGCAGGTGTCGCGACCGGCTGCCAATCCGGTACCGCCTCAACGTCCGATAACTTCGGTTAATGCTGGCATTCCCCGAACGGGGGCTTTACGAAATTTGGAAATTGGCCGTTCTTCGCCGTCGACCGCAGCAAGCCAGCATCCCGCCATGAATGGTGCTCCAGAGATGCCGCCATTGCCTCAAACGCCTACTCCACGACGAGCTGAGGCTGAAGTGGTGCCGATGGAGGTTATGGATGAGATTCGTTCGCTGCGCAAGATTGTCGAGCAACATCTGGCCGGATTTGCTTGGGGTGAGTCAGCCCGCTCGGAGCCAGTAAAAACCGATATTTTGCGTCAAATGCTCGATGCCGGATTTTCACCGCAATTCGCTCGTGATCTGCTTCACGATCTGCCACGTGAAATGAACGGCCTCGAAGCCATGGCGTGGGTGAAGGGAGGAGCCGACCGCTCGTTGATGACTATCGGTAGTGACAATGACATTGTTGACCGGGGTGGTGTCTATGCTCTGGTAGGCCCGACCGGGGTTGGAAAGACAACAACGACTGCCAAGCTGGCGGCGCGCTGTGTGTTGCGTCATGGTCCGAGCAAGGTTGCTCTGGTGACCACTGACGGCTACCGTATCGGTGCCCATGAACAACTTCGAATCTATGGCCGCATTCTTGGCGTCTCTGTGCATCTGGTGAAGGATCAGAATGAGCTGCGCCAGACCCTGGTGGAGTTGCAGCATAAGCACATGGTATTGATCGACACCATGGGCATGAGCCAAAAAGACAAGCTGGTTCCAGAATTGACCGACATGTTGGCGGGCTGTGATGTACAGCGACTGCTGTTGCTTAATTCAACGTCGCGCGGCGATACCTTGGACGATGTGGTCCGTGCTTATGCCGGGGATAGCCTCGCTGGTTGCATCCTGACCAAGATTGATGAAGCGGCCAGTTTGGCGACCGTGCTGGATGTTGTCATGCGTCACGGCCTCAAGTTGCAATACGTATCCAATGGCCAGCGCGTGCCTGAAGATTTGCATCTGCCGAATCGCAGTTATTTGCTGCACCGGGCGTTCAAGGATGTTCCCGAGAATTCGCCGCACAAATTCGATGGCGTCGAGCCGGGTCTGATGATGGCGAATGCCGGCATGGTCGCTGCCGGAGGCCGCCGTGGCTGATTTTCGCGTAGATCAAGCGGCCGGCCTGCGTCGCTTGCTGGGCGGTGGACAGCAATTGCAGGTAATTACCTTCGTATCAGGGTGCGACGGTGTTGGCCGCAGCGTGGCTGTTGCCAATATTGGTGTAGCGATGGCTCGTTTGGGCAAAGAAGTGTTGATCATCGACGAGCACGCATCTGGTGATGACATCGCTGCCACATTCGGCTTGGTGGCTCGCAATGATCTCCTTAATGTCGTGCAACGGGAAATGCCCTTGTCGCAGGTTTTACTGCAGCCAATGAACGGTTTGCGTGTTTTGCCTGCCGCGCGCGCAGTCAAGAAGTTGGGGCGTTTATCGCTGCCCCAGCAGCAGACCTTGCTTGATGCTATGTCCGGCCTTGAGCGGCCAATTGACGTAATACTGGTCGATGCAAGCATGGCCCATCCCAACGGCTTCTCTCCTTTTGGTCTGGTCTCGCAGGAGACCGTGGTCGTGCTTTCCGGTAGTAGCGCATCAATTACCGAAGCTTACTCGCTGATCAAAAAAGTAAGCCACGCCTTCTCAAGGAAGCACTTCCGGATTTTGGTAAATAAAGTACGCAGTCAGTCGGATGCCCGTTCAATTTTCGAAAATATTGCCCAAGTTGCGGCTCAGCGCGGAATAGCGCGTCTGGATTACGCGGGTGCTATTCCACTGGATGATGCGCTGAGACAGTCATCCCAACTTTGCCGGTCTGTGCTTGTTCAGGCGCCTGACTCACCTTCTGCCACAGCGTTCCGTGACATTGCATCCGATATTTCTTACTGGCAACGCAGTGAAAGCGAGGCTGGTGGGGTCGAGCAATTCATGCAGCAACTGCTACACTTGAGCCAACGCATAACACCGAACGTACTTCGAGCCTGATGTATACCGCTGCGGGGCAGCCAGATAGAGAACAGTTGGTTCAGCGCTTCGTGCCGCTGGTGAAGCGTATCGCCTATCATCTGATGGCGCGTTTGCCGCCAAGTATTCAATTCGATGATCTGGTTCAGAACGGCATGCTGGGATTGCTGGATGCGATTGATCGCTATCAGGAAGGCTTCGGGGCCCAGTTCGAAACCTATGCAACTCAACGCATTCGTGGCGCCATGCTCGATGGGCTCCGCGAAAACGACTGGTTACCGCGTAACTTGCGCCGGGAACTGCGCCGTATCGAAACCGCGATGAGCCAACTGGAACATGAGCACGGACGAGCACCGTCAGAACGCGAACTGGCAGAAGCGTTGGGTATGACCTTGGCCGACTATCAAAAAACCCTGCAGGATGCGCGGGGGCACCAGATTGTGTACCTTGAAGACTTTTCCGGCAGCGGCGATGAGGATTTTCTTGAACGCCACTTCACGGACAACGATGCCGATCCTGTCTCCATTCTGGAGGACCAGGGCGTTAAGGCGCAATTGGTAAGCGCAATCAGTCAGTTGCCAGAGCGCGAAAAACTCATGATGGCACTGTATTACGAGCAGGATCTGAATCTGCGCGAGATCGGTGAGGTCATGGGTGTCACCGAGTCCCGCGTCTGCCAGTTGCACAGCCAAGCGATAGCACGTTTGCGCGCCCAAATTACCGGTGAAATTCCTGCGGCAAAAAAACGCCGCAAGGAGAAGGCCTGTGGATAAAATAAGTCTGGCCGGTTTGGCGATCAGCGTTTTCGCGATCATTGGCGGCCAGTATCTGGAAGGCGGCAATGCAGGCTCGCTGGTTCAACCCACCGCACTGTTGATCGTGTTGGGGGGGACGTTGGGCGCAGTATTGTTGCAGAGTCCCATACACATTTTCAGGCGCGGCCTGAAAATGGCAAAGTGGGTCTGGGTTCCGCCGGTCATCGAGCAGAAGCGTCTGATCGATCAGATTCTGAACTGGAGCCAGGTTTCTCGACGTGAAGGTCTTCTGGCCCTGGAAAATTATATTCCCGCCATCAAGGATGAGTTTGCGCGCAAAGGCCTTCAGTTGTTGGTGGATGGCGCCGATCCCGAGCGCATTCGCGAACTCCTTGAAGTGGAAATCAATACGTTTGAAGACGAATGGCGCCAGTCTGCGAAAATCTGGGATGCTGCGGGCGGATACTCGCCAACGATCGGTATTCTCGGGGCTGTCATGGGTTTGATTCATGTGATGGAAAATCTGTCAGATCCTACCAAGCTGGGAAGCGGGATTGCGGTCGCCTTCGTGGCGACCATCTATGGTGTCGGCTTGGCAAATCTTGTTTACTTGCCGATTGCCGCCAAGCTCAAGTACTACGTGACGCGCATGGTCTCATCCCGGGAAATGTTGATTGACGGGCTGGTCGGAATTGCTGTGGGTGACAATCCCCGGATCATCGAAGGTCGTCTGAAAGGTTATTTGCACTGATGGCCCGCAAGCGCCGCGAAGAGGAACCTGAAAACCACGATCGCTGGCTAGTTTCCTACGCTGACTTCATTACCCTGTTGTTCGCATTTTTTGTCGTCATGTACGCGATATCGTCGGTTAATGAGGGCAAGTACAAGGTCCTGTCGAACTCGTTGACCAACGCGTTCAAGAATGTGACAGGGCAACCGGGAGGGCCTCCCATTGCCGTAATTCAGGGGGCGCCGCTGCTGCCGGTAAAGCCGATAGTCAAGCCGGACAGGCTGGCTGACCTGAAAAAAACCGAACAGCGGCAAAAAATGAAAAATGTCGCCAACGACATCATGGAGGCTTTGCAGCCATTGGTTGCTCAGGGGAAGGTGCGACTGCTGGAAACCAGTCGTGGCGTTACCATTGAAATCAATGACAGTATTCTTTTTCCGGCCGGACAGGCAAAGCTGGAACCAGCGTCCGTAAATGCCATGTTGGCCATCGCCAAGGTGCTGGCAGCTTCGGACTTCCCGATTACCATTGAAGGCCATACCGACAACGTGCCGATTGCGACGCCACAATTTCCATCGAATTGGGAATTGTCAGCCATGCGGGCGACCAGCGTATTGCGTTTGTTCAACGATGGCGGCGTTGGCGCGGAGCGCCTGACTGCTATTGGTTATGGCGAAACGCGTCCGCTGGAAACAAATACTACGATTGAGGGACGGGCAAGAAATCGCCGGGTCAGTATTCAGATTGATTCGAATCGCCCAGAGGAACCGACCGAGCTCAAGGACGCCCGCCCGGCAGGGGGCTAGAACAGCAAATCAGGCCGAATCGACAATTCGGCTACCAGTGGCTGGCAGGGTTTGGCCGCTACTACCGTAAAGGGTTGTCGCGCCTTCGGGTTGGGCGGTCAGAATGGACAAAATTTCCGATGTCTGGCGAAGATGCATGTCGACCAGCTGCGCATTGAGCTCATGCAAGGTCTTGGCTTCATTTGCGAAATTAAGCAGTTTTTTCCAGTTGACCGCAGCAAGGCTGTCCTTGCTGTTAATTGCCAGCCAAGTATCCATAATGCCAGCCCCGGTTTCAGCAGATGGCAAGTCAAGGGCTACAAGGCGTTCGTTTTCAAGCGCGTTTAGTGATTCAACCAGTGGGGTTTTGCGGGAAATTAGATCGGAAAGCGCCGCGACCTCACCCCGTTTTAGCGCATCCTGTTCTTCATTCAGGATCGATATGAATCGGGAAACCTGTTCAATTTCCCGTTCGATAATGGCCGCAACAGCAGACGTCATGCCTGGCGCTGTTTGCTACTGTTGAGCAGTTCGCGGCTTGACTCTATCAGTCGGTCGGCGATTGCTTCCGGATTGATCTTGAAGCGGCCTTCTGAAATCGCCTGCTTGATTTCCTGAATGCGTGCCATGTTGATCGGCGGATGTTCGCCTGATTGTAGCGTGCCAGCCAGTTTGCTAAGACTGACCTCATCCTGTGCCGCTGTGGGCATGGAAGATTGGGTTGTTGCCGGCTTGGGCGAGATGGCTGATGTCGCTGGCTTGTAAGTGCTATCGATCTTCATGATGATCTTCTCAAAACTTTAGGGCTTGAACAGATTAACGGCTGCTTCAGGTAGAACTTTAGCTTTAAAAAGAAATTTCTACACTACCGTCTGCATTGGCGACACCAGTAAGCGTTTGTCCAGAATTCATGCGAATTTGTGCGAGCTGCCCTTCTGCCGCGTTGTTCAATGCTTTACCCTCGGCGCTGACGGTAAAACCGGAACCTTTAGAGATGACATTGACGGTTTGGCCTTGGCGGATAACCAATGGCGCGAGCAACTGGTCTGTACGCAAGGGCTGGCCAGCGCCCAGCGAATTGCGTAAGGTTTTCCCGATTGCCTTTTGCGGATCGATGACGACGCCGGTAGGTTGGCTGGTTAGGTCGCCTGACAAGGTTGTCAGATCAGTGGCGCTGAGTGTCTGGCCGGCGCTCAGGGGGCGGCTGGTTGTCACGTAGTTACCGATGACCGAAATATTCACTGGGACATAAACGCTCCAGATGTTCGGCCCCAGACAGCGAACACCGACATGGCTCCTGCCCCTCAGTCGGGCCCCCGGTGGCGAGAAAGCTTCGTGCGCGCTACAGGGGGGCAGGCGACTGACGTCCAGTTTCCCCATTGTGATTTTGACTTGGCCGGACATGCCCTGCGATTGCAGGCGAACGTAGCGCTCTGCCGTGTCGAGAACGAGATCGGTCTCCGCTGCGTATGCTAGGAGGCTTGACGCCAGAAAAAGAAACAACAAGATGATGCGAATGAACATTTGCATATTTTGCCTGATCGCGACATCAGCAGGGCACATTCCGGCAAGTTTTGCCTGAGCATTTGCCGGTTTGTGCGTGAAAGCACCTTTTCAAGGCGTGGCATGGACTGTGCTAAATGTTCTCCATATTGATGGAGCGAACGATGGCAAGTCTCGAACAGAAAATTTCAGTTCTCAGTCAGGCGATGAACCTGCGCACGCAGCGTCATCAAGTTCTGGCATCCAACATCGCGAATGCGGACACGCCGAATTACAAGGCGCGTGATTTCAGTTTCGAAGGCGCAATGCGTAACGCCATGTCAGGAAACTTGACGGCGGGTGGTGTCGAATTGGCGCGCACCTCTGCTGGTCATATGGATGGCGCCGGCAACGGCGGACCCGCTTCGCTCATGTATCGGGCAGACGTTCAGTCGGCGGTCGATGGTAATACCGTTGACATGGATGTCGAGCGTTCAAACATCACTGAAAATGCACTGCAATATCAGATTCTTACGCAATTGATCAGCGAGCAGTTCAAAGGCGTGCGCAGTGCGCTTGCCTCGACGTCGAGCTAAGGAGCCATCATGAGTCTTTTCAATGTCTTCCAGGTTTCATCCAGCGCCATGACAGCGCAGTCGATGCGCCTGAATACCGTGGCTTCCAACCTGGCAAATGCCGACAGCGTAATTTCTTCTGATGGAAAGCCTTATCGCTCCAAGCAGGTAGTTTTCGAGGCGACGCCAATGGGAGGTGCCGGCGAAATGTCGAAAGGCGTTCGTGTGCGGCAGGTGGTCGAAGATGCCTCGCCACCCCGGCTCGTCTACGACCCCAAAAATCCTGCTGCAGACGAGAAGGGCTATGTGGCCTTCCCCAATGTCAATGTGGTCGATGAAATGACGAACATGATTTCCGCCTCGCGTTCCTATCAAACGAACGTCGAGGTAATGAATACCGCCAAGACCATGATGCTGCGCACCTTGCAGATCGGTCAAGGTTAACTAGGAGACGATGATGGCTAGCGTTACAAATACCACTTCGACGACCGCAGCGGATGTTTTTGCGTCGATCAATGGCACCACCAAGTCCTCGACTTCGAGCACGGCAGCGGCTGCGGAAAACAAATTCCTGACGTTGTTGATAACTCAGATCCAGAACCAAGATCCGCTCAACCCGATGGACAACGCTCAGATCACGACGCAACTGGCTCAGTTGAATACCGTTACCGGCATCGAAAAGCTTAATTCCACGCTGACAGATCTTCTGTCCGGCTACAACGAAACGCAGGGTCTGCAGGCGGCAGGCATCATCGGCAAAAATGTGATGGTGGCCGGCAATGCTTTGCCGCTCTCCGGCAGCAAGGCCTATGGCGGCGCTCTGCTCGATATGGCAGCCGATACTGTGACCTTGAATATCAAGGATGCCACCGGCAAGGTAGTGCAGACCGAAAACCTGGGCGCCAAGGATGCTGGCAGTTTCTATTTTGTGTGGGATGGCAAGGATGCAAGCGGCAATACGCTGGCTGACGGTAACTACACCTTTACGGTTGATGCCTCGGCGGGCAGCAACACGGTCACCGCGACAGCCATGAAAATTGGCACGGTTTCTGCTGTTGCTAGAAGCAATGGTGGTTTCGTCCTTGATCTTGGTGCCTTGGGCGATGTTGCCTTCAAGGACGTCCAGCAAATTCTGTGAGGGTTTAGAAAATGGCATTCCAGCAAGCATTGAGCGGTCTGAATGGCGCCTCCAAGGCAATTGACGCGACCAGCCACAATATCGCCAACTCCAGCACCGTTGGCTACAAGTCTTCGGTCGCTCACTTTGGCGATGTGTATGCGGCCTCATTGGCCGGCGCGGGTTCCAGTCAGATCGGCATCGGTGTCAATCTCTCGGCGATCCAGCAGCAATTTACCCAAGGCAATATCACCTCGACGAATAATCCGCTGGATATTTCGATCAATGGCGCCGGTTTCTTCCGCATGGATCAGAACGGCGCGACGACATATTCGCGTAATGGTCAGTTCCATCTGGACAAAAATGGCTACGTGATCAACGACCAAGGGATGAAGCTAACTGGCTATGCAGCTCAGTCAGGCATCGTTATTCCTTCTACACCGTCGCCAATTCAGATCTCCGCATCCGACCTGTCGCCTCAGGCGACCGGCTTGAATTCCAGCAGCACCTTCAATGGCGTCAAAGCGAGCCTGAATCTTGATTCTCGTAAGACGGAGCCGACCACCGCGTTGAACGATGGTGGTGCTGCCGGCTCCGCCACGGCCTTTGCGCCCGATCCGCTAAGTTATAACTACTCGACGGCGCTGTCCATTTACGACACCTTGGGCAATGCGCATACCCAGACTTTCTATTTCCGCAAGACAGCGAATGCGGGAGAGTGGGCGGTTTATTCGAATGTCGATGGCACAACCAATCAGAATGTGTCGTCGACGACTCAAGCCCCAGCAGGCCAGGGTCCGATTGGCCTGCTGCAATTTGATTCCTACGGAAAGCTAACTTCCAGTCCGATGACGGTTACTGTGGATATGCTGAATGTGATGAAGAGTAGCGGCCAGCCTTTGGGTAATGGTTCGCTCTCTCCACAGACATTCACGCTCGACTTTACCGGCACGACACAGTTCGGTAGCGCCTTTGGCACCAACCGCCTGGAGCAGGACGGCTACGCCGCAGGGCACCTGGTCGGCTTGTCGGTCGGTGCTGACGGCATCGTGCAAGGCCGCTATAGCAATGGTCAGACTTTTGCCCAAGGCCAGGTAGTGCTGGCGAACTTCACCAATCCCAATGGCTTGCAGGCGCTTGGTAACAATCAGTGGAGCGAAACCTCAACGTCCGGTCCGGCGCTGGTTGGTGCCCCAAATACTTCTAATCTGGGCGTTTTGACCTCCTCGTCTGTTGAAGAGTCCAATGTTGATCTGACCGCCGAACTGGTTAACCTGATTACGCAGCAGCGCAACTACCAGGCTAATGCGCAGTCGATCAAGACGCAGGACCAGATCATGCAGACGTTGGTCAATCTTCGTTAAATGACCCGCTGAGTCACTGACATGGATCGCCTGATCTACACGGCAATGACCGGTGCCAAGCATGTTTTCATGCAACAGGCCGGGACAGCAAATAACCTGGCCAACGCCAGTACCATTGGCTTCAAGGCACAGGAGCATCGCTTTCGGGCGGTGCCTGTGCTGGGCGATGGCATGCCAACGCGCGCGTTTGTGGTCGACGCGTCGGTCAGTGACGTGATGGATCAGGGTCCGTTGATGTTTTCCGGGCGCAACCTCGACGTGGCGGTCAATGGCAAGGGCTGGATTGCTGTTCAGATGCCGGATGGCAGCGAGGCCTACACCCGGGCAGGTAGCCTGGATGTGGATGTCACAGGACTGTTGCAAACAAAGAGTGGCCTGACGGTAGCCGGCGATGGTGGACCGATCAATATTCCGCCCGACAATACGATTGAAATCGCGCCGGATGGCACGGTATCCATCGTTCCTACCTTTGGCACGCCCAATAATGCCAATGCGGTTGGGCGGATCAAGCTGGTCAATCCCCCGGAGGCCGACATGGTTCGCGGTGGCGATGGCTTGTTCCGTATGCGTGACAACCAGCCAGCGCCTGCCGACCAGAATGTCAAACTGGCCCCCGGAACGTTGGAGGGCAGCAACGTGAATGTGACGGATGCCATGGTGAATTTGATCAGCTTGTCACGCCAGTTCGAAATGCAGATGAAGATGATGCAGACCGCTGACACCAATGCTCAACGCGCTGATCAATTGCTGTCCCTGAGTGCCTGATAGGACCTGAATCATGATTCGTTCCCTGTGGATTGCCCGTACCGGCCTGGATGCCCAACAGACCCAGTTGGATGTCATCTCCAATAATCTGGCCAACGTCAGTACCAACGGTTTCAAGCGCTCCCGCGCAGTCTTCGAGGATCTGCTTTATCAGAACCTGAGGCAGCCCGGTGCGCAGTCGTCGCAACAGACGCAGATTCCGACCGGCCTTCAGCTTGGAACCGGCGTCCGCCCGGTGGCTACTGCGCATATTTTTACGCAGGGCAATTTGCAGAAGACTGACAATGCGCTCGATTTGGCGGCGCAGGGTAGTGGGTTTTTCCAGATATTGCTGCCGGACGGGACGACAGGTTATACCCGCGACGGGTCGTTTCAAAAGGACAACCAAGGGCAGATCGTCACTTCCGACGGCTACCCCCTTCAACCCAACATCACGATCCCGGCCACCGCCTTGTCGGTCAGCATAGGTACGGACGGGACCGTTTCAGTGACCCAGCCAGGTACGGCTGCCGCGACGCAAATCGGCAGCATCCAGTTGGCAACCTTCATCAATCCGGCTGGCTTGCAAAGCATCGGTCAGAATCTCTTTCTGGAAACTGCTGCCAGCGGTACGCCAACGCCGAATACGCCGGGAACGAATGGTGCCGGTACGGTCAATCAAGG
The DNA here is from genome assembly GCA_016709965.1 of Betaproteobacteria bacterium. Classification (NCBI taxonomy): domain Bacteria; kingdom Pseudomonadati; phylum Pseudomonadota; class Betaproteobacteria; order Rhodocyclales; family Azonexaceae; genus Azonexus; species Candidatus Azonexus amarohabitans. The sequence continues at coordinate 1,111,167 of JADJLT010000001.1, read as the reverse complement.
CTATGTCGAAACCTCCAATGTCAACGTGGCGGAGGAGTTGGTGACCATGATCCAGACTCAGCGTGCCTACGAGTTGAATTCCAAGGTGATTTCTACCTCCGACGCCATGCTGGGGCGTCTGACGCAACTGTGAGGTAAGGTCATGAATTTCATTTTTCTGCTTTTTTTACTGTTGACCGCAGGATGTTCGACGGTACCACCTACCAACGTGCATCAGCCAATGACGGCTCGTCCATCGCCGCGTTTTGATATGCCGAATGGCAATGGTGCGATCTATCAGGCAGCAAACAGCCGCCCCTTGTTCGAAGACAGACGGGCCCGTTATGTGGGCGATACGATTACTGTCAAGATTACGGAAAGCACCACCGCCTCAACGAAATCCAACAACAAGCTTGATAAGTCGAATGTCGCCACGGCTTCTGTCAGTGGCTTGACCGGCTTGCCCGGCAAGGGGTTGCTCGGTCTCGATCTTAATGCGCAAAGCGCCAATGCCTTCAGTGGCAAAGGTGAGGCAGCCAACAATAATATCTTTAACGGCAACATGACGGTGACCGTGATCGACGTCATGCCGAATGGCAACTTGTTGATTTCCGGAGAGAAGCAGGTGGCAATCGGTAGTGAGCAGCAATTTGTGCGCATTTCCGGCGTGGTTAATCCCAGTTTTGTCGATGCATTCAACGTTGTCGAATCGTCGAAGATTGCCGACGCTCGGATCGAGTACAAATCGTCCGGCCAGGTTAGCGATGGTCAGATCATGGGTTGGTTGGCACGGTTCTTCCTTAATGTGATGCCGTTCTAGGGAAATATTCGCGGAGAAGCATCATGAAGACGAAAAGCGGCAAATTGTTCTATCAGTCGGCAATTCTGGCCGCCTTCATCCTGCCGCTGTGGAGTCAGCCGGCAGTTGCCGAGCGAATCAAGGATCTGGCCAGTATCCAGGGCGTGCGCAACAACCAGTTGATTGGCTACGGTATTGTCGTCGGTCTCGATAACACCGGCGACCAAACCACACAGACGCCATTTACCACTCAGGCCATCGGCAACATGTTGTCGCAGATGGGGGTCAATCTGACCCAGGAGCAATCCCAGAAGCTGCAATTGAAAAATGTGGCTGCTGTGATGGTTACGGCCAATTTGCCCGCTTATTCCCGGCCGGGACAGCCGATTGATGTAACGGTTTCTTCAATGGGAAATGCCAAGAGCCTGCGTGGCGGGACGCTGGTGATGACCCAGTTGAAGGGTGCTGATGGCCAGGTTTACGCGATTGCACAGGGCAATGTGCTCGTTGGGGGGGCGGGCGCTTCATCCGGTGGTTCCAAGGTCACAGTCAATCACCTTTCAGCTGGCAGAATTCCCGCCGGGGCGACGGTTGAGCGAGCCGTTCCAACCCCTGTCGGACAAGGTGGTGTGGTTTATTACGAACTGGGCAGCAGCGATTACGGCACGGTGCAGAAAGTCGCCGATGCGATCAACAAAAGCGGCGGGCCTGGCACAGCACAGGCGATCGATGGACGTCGCATCTCGGTTCGCGTCCCTGATGAAGCTGACGCTCGCGTTGCCTTCCTGGGGCGTATCGATAATCTGGATGTTCAGCCGATGGTCGGGATGGCGAAAGTCATTGTCAATCCACGGACCGGTTCCGTGGTGATGAATCAGAAAGTGACGCTGGAGTCATGTGCCGTTGCACACGGAAATCTCTCAGTGGTGGTGGACAGCGGGCAACCGCAGTTCGGCCAAAGCGCAGACATCCAGGTAAAGCAGGACAATGGCAGCTTGATGAACGTCAAGGCGGGCGCCAATCTGTCTGATGTGGTCAAGGCATTGAATGCACTAGGGGCCAATCCCATGGATTTGCTGGCCATTCTCCAGGCGATGAAGGCGGCTGGCGCCTTGCACGCTGAGCTCGAAGTCATCTGACGATTGTTATGTCGATACAGGTTCAGAATCAGCCGAATCGGGCGGCGTTTGACGTCAAATCCGCGCAGGATTTGCGCAGCGAGTTTGCCAAGGATCCGCAGGGCGGACTGAAGGCAGCTGCGCAGCAATTCGAAACCCTGTTCCTGCAGCAAGTGCTGAAAAGTATGCGGGATACAGTGCCACAGGATGGCGTTTTGAATAGTGATCAATCGCGCTTCTATACCTCGCTGCTTGATCAGCAAATGGCCCAGAATCTTTCGGCCAGCGGGAAAGGTGTGGGTTTTGCCAAGCTGATCGAGCAGCAATTGGGGAAGACAATCGCAGCGACTCAAGGCGAGTCTGCCTCGACAGTGCCGGCAAACCCTGCCGGCACAAGCTTGCCGCTTGCCGCTTCCGATGCCCGTCATCTGCAGTATCAAACAGTCCTGAGTAGCTTGCCGACTTTGGCGTCTTATCAGAAATTGGATGTGAATCAGTCGGCACTGAATACGACCGACGCACCGGCGACATCGAAGGAGTTTGTCGGTCGCGTGTGGCCGCATGCGGTGGAGGCTTCGCGGTCAACCGGAATCCCACCGCAATTTCTGGTTGGACATTCAGCCCTGGAAAGTGGCTGGGGCAAGAGCGAGATCAAGCGGGCAGATGGCTCCAGCAGCTATAACCTTTTCGGCATCAAGGCAGGAAAGAACTGGACCGGCCAGACCGTCGATGCGACCACCACTGAATACGTGGATGGCCAACCCCGGCAGGTGGTAGAACGCTTCCGGGCGTACGGCTCCTACGAAGAAGGATTCCGGGATTACGCTAACCTGCTGCGTAACAATTCTCGCTATGGCGCTGTTATTGGGTCTCAGGATGGCACGGAGTTTGCGAAACGTTTGCAACAGGCCGGTTATGCCACTGATCCGATGTACGCAGACAAATTGTCGCGCATTATCAATGGCCCGACCATGCGGCAAGCATTGATTGGTTGATTGTCCTAAACTTTGAGGTCAACTGGTCGTTAACCTCAATGAGGTGAATGATGAGCACAGGAATTTACAGTATTGGCGTTAGTGGTATTGCAGCGGCCCAGTTGAACTTGCTGGCGACCGAGCACAACGTCGTCAACGCCAGTACGCCGGGTTATACCCGGCAGCGCGCGGTTCAGGCGACCAATATCGCCGTAAACACTGGTGCCGGATCAATTGGGCAAGGCGTTCATGTCCAGACTATCGAGCGCATGTACGACCGCTATTTGACCGGGCAGCTGAATTCAGCTCAGACAAGTGTGAGTGAGATTAATGCCAACTATGCAGAAATCAGCCAGATCGACAATCTTCTGGCGGATCCATCTGCTGGACTGACCCCGGCGTTGCAGGATTTTTTCAGCGGGGTTCAGCAGGTGGCGTCGAATCCTTCGCTACTCTCTGCTCGCGAGTCGATGGTCTCGTCGGCCACCACCTTGGTTAATCGTTTTCAGTCTCTGGATTCCCGTTTGAGTGAGATTTCCGACGAAGTTAACGGAAAGATTCAGGATGCGGTGACGAGCATCAACAGCTATTCAAGCCAGATCGCGGACCTTAACCAGCGCATAATTGTTGCGGAGTCCTCCTACGGTCAGCCGGCAAATGATTTGCTGGATCAACGCGATACGTTGATCAATGAACTGAACAAACTGATCAAGGTATCGACCAGTACCAACAGTAATGGCTCTTTCAATGTCTTTATTGGGACAGGACAGCAACTGGTGGTCGGTGATCAAGCGATGACCCTTACTGCCATGGCGGCCAGTGCTGATCCTTCGCGCATTGCCGTTGGTTTGCAGACTATGACCGGCAGTTCGATGGAACTACCGGAGCAGCTAATTTCCGGCGGACAACTCGGTGGACTGGTGTCGTTCAGGAATGAATCACTGGATAAGGCGATGAATGAATTGGGACGGGTCGCTGCTTCGGTAGCGCTCACATTCAACGCGCAGCATGCGCTGGGGATGGATTTGTCGGGTAACGCCAGCGGTGACGGTGCAGCCTTCAACGCAGACTTTTTTAACGTCGCGAATCTGATACCAACGGTAAATGCGAATAGTCACAATACCGGCAACCTGGTTGTTACCGCTCAATTGACTAATCCGCCGCCTTACGGCCCAGAGGTGAGTGACGGTAATTTTTATACTAATTTGACCTCAAGTGACTATCGGCTCACTTATGCAGGGAAAAATGCCGCTAACGTTGATCTCTTTTCGTTGAGCCGATTGTCAGATAATAAGCAGTGGTCAGCGGATACGCTAACAAATTTGACGGCGACAGTTCAAAGTACCGAAGGGTTTGGAATTTCTGTCCAGAGTGGCGGGGCGAATATAGGCGATAGTTTTCTTATTCAACCCACTCGCAATGCCGCAAAGAATGTTTCTGTGGATCCCGTTATAGCAGCAGATTCCAGAGCAGTAGCGGCAGCGGTTCCATTTCGTACGAGCGCAACCGATACCAACAAGGGAAACGGTGCAATTTCGTCTGGAAAGACCGTTCCCGGGTTCGATGTAAATTTGCTACGCGCCGGCGATATTACGGTTACCTATAATGCTGCGTCACCAACCCAACTTAGTTTCACTGGTTTGGGCTTGTCCGATACAGTCATCGTTAAATTGCCTGGCAGTGCCGAAAGTGCCCCGGCATTGCCGCCGGTCGCTTATACCCAGGGCATGACCATATCGGTCGACGGCATGAGTTTTCAGCTAACCGGGCAGCCTAGCGATGGTGATACTTTCAAGCTCTCGCTGAATTCGGCGGGTACCGCGGATGGTCGAAATGCGCTGGCCTTGGGGCAGTTGCAGACAAAAAACACGATGGCCGGTGCCAAGGCAACATTTCAGGGGGCTTATGCCCAATTGGTTGCCAATAATGGCATCAAGACCCGGGAGTTGAAGGTGACGGGCGATGCTCAGCAGGCGGTGCTGGATCAGGCCCAAGCCACGCGTGATTCATTGTCCGGCGTTAATCTGGACGAAGAAGCTGCCAATATGATTCGCTTTCAGCAGGCTTATCAAGCATCTGCCAAACTACTAGAAATTGGCAAAACGCTGTTTGATACCATTCTGCAAATTCGTTAACGGAGTACGACATGCGAATTAGCACATCTCAGATATTTAACTCGGGTGCGAACGGAATTGGTCGCAACCAGAGTGACTTGTTCAAGTTGCAAAATCAGATGTCTACCGGCCGCAGGGTGTTGACGCCGGCAGATGATCCGATAGGTTCAGCGCAAGCATTGGTATTGACGCAATCGGCGGCTGTTTCAGCACAGTTCTTGACGAATCAGAGCAATGCCCAAGGCAAACTGAGTCTTGTAGAGTCGCAAGTCGCATCTGTTGGCGACCTGCTGCAAAACGTACGGGACCGGCTGGTTCAGGCAGGTAGTACTACGCTGACGAATAGTGATCGTTCCTATATCAAGACAGAGCTGGAGGCACGTTATTCTGAGTTGATGGGGCTAGCCAATGCACAGGACGGGGAGGGTAACTACCTGTTTTCCGGGTATCAAGGTGCGGTAAAGCCGTTCAGCGAAACAGCATCCGGTGCGGCTTATCTGGGAGATGACGGTAAGCGGATGTTGCAGGTCGGCGCATCTCGTCAAATGGCAACCAATGTAAGCGGTAAGGAATTGTTTGAAGCAGTGCGAAATGGCAATGGCAATTTCGTTACTTCCGCGGCTACTACAGGTGTCGGCGCTCCAATTAATACAGGCTCTGGAATCATTGACCAAGGTTCTGTTTCCGATCCACTCAAATGGGCGGCAGCGCTTTCCGCCTATCCTGGCGGGGTGCAAATCCAGTTTTCGGTGACCGGTGGTGTTACAAGCTATCAATTGTTTGATAATCCCGCAGGAACGACAGCTTATACCGCCCCTCAACCCTACTCGCCGGGGCAATCGATCAAGCTGGAAAGAACGACGGCACCAGCATCCGATTTCGGTTCAAGTGTCGTGCTTTCCGGGCAGCCTGCCAATGGCGATACGTTCACCATCGTCCCGAGTACAAATCAAAGCATTTTTACCACCTTGCGTAGTGCCATCGACACGCTGATTACTGGCATTAGTGGCGCATATACCTCGACGGAGTACTCCAACAGACTTGCTGAAAGTTTAGGGGGAATTGATCAAGCGCTTGAGAATGTAAATAAAGTTCGCGCGGGTATAGGCTCGAGTCTCAAGGAGCTGGATTCGTTGACCAATTCAGGGGAGGATATGAAGCTCCAATATGCTGCCTCGTTATCCGCATTGCAGGACCTTGACTACACGCAGGCGATAACCGATATCTCACAAAAAAAGATGCAGCTTGAAGCGGCACAATTGGCTTTTAAGCAGATTAGCCAACTCAGCTTGTTCAGCATCCTATGAAAATAAAAATACTTTTGATTGCTGGTGGTGCGCTGTTGGCTTCAGGTTGCAGCTCGACCGGGTCGTCAGGCTCGGCGATTATTCCGAACAAGGCGATCCAGTTAACGGCGAAGACCTCTATCTCGCTGGCCAACTTGGCAACTACCGCGGTGGTGGCTGCGGCAATCTATGTTGTTTATGACCCGCTGGCGCCAAATTGGGAAATTGAAGAGGCTCGCCTCAATGATGATACTTATCGCTTCTCATTAAAGATGAAGCGCTACCATACTGGCGGTGCCGGAGAGTCGATCCAGATTCTCAAACGTCGGGCAAGTCAGTTGCAGTATGAGCAGGGATTCGGCAGCTATCAGATCGTCGAGTACACCGAAGGGATCGACTCTCAAACGATCGGCGCGCGCCGCGTTGCTGAGGGTGTTGTTCGCCTGGTTCAGCGACAGCAAGCAGATTCATTCCTGCAAAACTAGACAGGCTTATTTGCCTGGCAAAGCATATCCAAGCATGGCACTCATCCCGAATTCAAAAATATTCTGTAGCGGTGTCGCAAGATAATTCAGGCTGACTGCAAGCCCAAAAAATCCACCTATTAGCGTTAAAGGGAAACCTAACGCGAATATATTCAGTTGGGGGGCTGCTCGAGTTAATACGGCGAGTGCAACATTGGTGATCAGCAGCGCGACCACTATAGGGAGCGCCAACAGCAACCCCGCCGAGAATATTTTCCCTCCCAGTTCGGCTAAATTTAACCAAGATCCAGCACCAAGTGGCACTGCACTGACCGGGATACTCGAGAAACTTTGCACCAAGGTCGCCAAATAAAGAAGGTGGCCATTCATGGACAGAAATAGCAGTAGCGCAATCAAGTTGATAAATTCTGAAATTACAGGTGTTTGTGATGAACTCAATGGGTCATAGAAGGTAGCGAAGCCCAGTCCCATTTGCGCGCCGATAAATTCGCCTGCCAACTCAATCCCGCTAAATACGATTTTCGCTGCAAATCCCATTCCAATACCGATCAACATTTGTTGCAACAGGATCCACAGGCCCGCAAGCGACGCCGGTTGAACTATCGGCATAGCTGGCAGGATTGGGGTGATGGCAACAGTAATGGCGATAGCCAAAATCAGGCGAGTGCGGCCAGGCACACCGGCATTACTCCACAGAGGAGCGGTCGCAATGAAAGCCAGGATACGTGTTAACGGATAGATGAAGGCAACAATCCAAGCATCGATCTGTGCGGAGTCGATGCTGAACATATTAGCCAATCAATTGCGGAATACTGCCGAAAAGGCGCTGGATGTAATCGATCAGGTACTGCAGTATCCAGGGGCCTGCTAAAAGTAGCACAACGAACATTGCTACCAGTTTGGGAACAAATTGCAGTGTGGACTCGTTCAGTTGAGTGGCGGCTTGGAAGATGCTGACAATGAGTCCGACGATAAGCGCTGTGAGCAGCATTGGAGCGGAAATCAGAAGCGTGACTTCGATAGCCTGTCTGCCAATTTCCATGACGATTCCCGGAGTCATGGACTGAAACTCTGAATCAGCGAACCAATAACAAGATGCCAGCCGTCAACCAGAACAAAGAGCATCAGTTTGAAAGGCATGGCTATCATCACCGGAGACATCATCATCATCCCCATAGACATCAACATGCTGGCGACGACCATGTCTATGACGAGAAATGGAATGAAAATGATGAAACCGATCTGGAATGCGGTTTTAAGCTCACTGATTACAAAAGCCGGGACCAAAATACGTAGTGGTGTGTCTTCGGGCTTTTCTATCTTGTCGATTTTTGCGATCCCGGCAAATAGGGCGAGATCGGATTCTCGGGTCTGTTTAAGCATGAACCCACGCATAGGGATCGCTGCACGATCAGCGGCCTGAATGATGTTTATCCGGTTTTCGGAGAGCGGAACATAGGCCTCCGTATATACTTTTTCCAGAACCGGACTCATCACGAAAAAGGTTAGGAACAGGGACAATCCGACGATGACTTGGTTTGGCGGCGCAGTCTGCATACCCATGGCATGGCGCAGCAAAGAAAGCACAATGACGATACGAGTAAAGCCTGTCATCATCAGCACGATGGCCGGTATGAAGGACAAGGCAGTCATCAACAGCAATGTTTGTATCGTCAGTGAGTAAGTGGTTCCACCGCCTGCAGTTGGCGTGCTGGTGATTGCAGGGAGTCCCCCTGCATTGGTTTGCGCAAGAGCAAGTCCGATGGGCAGCAGGAGGGCAATCCCGATCGCTACGTGCCTATTCATGGCCGCGCCGCTCTGTAATTCCATGTAACCACTGTGCAAATGGTTTGTCAGCTGTGGCCAGTGGGTTTTCGCTTGGTGTACTACCTTTCTCCAAACGATGCAACGTACGAATTTGGCCTGGCACTATGCCTACAACCAACCACTCGTTTCCTATTTCGAGCAGAACAATACGCTCACGTGGGCCGAGCGCCACTCCGCCGACAATCTTCATTCCTCCTCGCCCGAAACCTTTTCCGCCGGAAACTTTACGTGCCAACCAAGCGGTTCCGGCCAGGACGCCGACAATCAGTACCAAGGCTAGTGCAGCCTGTATATAGGTCCCCGAAGAAACGCCAACCGGTGCCGATTCGGCAGCATATACAGCGGTGGGGAGGAATAATGAAATGAAACGTAGCAAGGCAGACCCAGGGAGCGTGAAATCAGTCAGCTATCTTAATGCAATCTTGCTGGGGTGTTTAGCGATTGAGTTTTCGCATCCGTTCGGAGGGGGTGATGATGTCGGTCAAACGAATACCGAATTTGTCGTTAACCACGACAACTTCTCCTTGGGCAATCAGCGTGCCATTGACCATGACGTCCATGGGTTCGCCGGCCATTGCGTCCAGTTCAACGACTGAGCCGTGGGCTAATTGCAGCAGGTTCTTTATGGTTATTTTTGTGCGCCCGAGCTCGACTGTAATCTGGACGGGTATATCCAGAATCATGTCCAGTTCGTTCATCATGCCAGTATTGCCTGAGTTACCGCCAAAGGAGGGGAAGATATCTGCCGGCTGTGCAGCCTGGCCTGAAGAGGGGTCGGTGATGGCTTGCTCTGCCATTGCTGCAGCCCAGTCATCTTCGCTGATTTGGTCCGCATCCACCGCGGCATTGTTTTCAATATTTTCCATTTCGTCAGCCATTTTTTTCTCCGGGTGCAACATCGGCGTGCGGTGCTTCGGGTGCTGCTGCGATAAATCGCTCAACTTTCAACGCATATTGGCCGCTCTGTTGGCCAAAGGTACATTCGATCAGAGGAACTCCGTCGACCATTGCTTCAATTTTTTCCGGGATATGTAGAGGAACCACATCACCAATTTTTAGTTTCAATATTTGACCTAGAGTGATTTTTCCGGAGCCAAGTTGGGCTACGATTTCGACTTCAGCGCCTTGTAATTGCTTGCGCAGTGTTCCAATCCAGCGCTTGTCGGATGAGAGCTGGTCGCTCTGCATGGTGCTGTATAGCAAATCCCGTATGGGCTCAAGCATGGAGTATGGGAAGCAAATGTGCATATCCGCCGTCGCCCCACCAAATTCCAAGGTAAAGGTGGTAGACACCACGATTTCCGAAGGCGTGGCGATATTGGCAAATTGCGAGTTCATCTCTGAGCGAATGTACTCAAAGTTGATGTCGTAAACTGGCTTCCAGGATTTGCTGTATTCCGTAAATACAACGTTGAGCAATCCTTGAATGATGCGTTGTTCTGTAGGCGTGAAATCACGTCCTTCGACGCGGGTATGGAATCGCCCATCACCCCCAAACATATTATCGACGACCAAGAAGACGAGGTTGGGGTCAAAAACGAAAAGAGCTGTACCGCGCAAGGGTTTTGCAATGACCAGATTCAGGTTGGTCGGTACGACAAGGTTACGAATGAATTCGCTGTATTTTTGAACGCGAATAGGTCCTACAGAAATCTCGGCATTCCGGTGCATGTAGTTGAAAAGGCCAATGCGAAGATAACGGGCAAATCGCTCGTTAACCAACTCCAACGTTGGCATGCGTCCTCGGACGATGCGTTCCTGGGTGCCAATGTTGTAGGCGCGGACCCCCCCGCCATCGCCCTCACTCTCTTCGGGTTCGTCGGCTTCGCCAGTGACGCCCTTGAGAAGCGCGTCAACTTCATCTTGAGAGAGAAAATCGCCTGCCATGGCTCCTTACTGAATAATGAAGGAGGTGAAAAGAACAGACTTGACAGGGCCTTCCGGCGTGACCATTTCGCCCTTTCTGTTTTTCTTTGGCGGATTGATGACGGAATTGATCTCGTCTTTCAATGTTTCAGCCAGCTGCTCCTTACCCTCCTTTGTCAACAACTCCGAGGCTTTCTTGGAGGAGAGTAGCAAAGTCAGATTATTGCGAATTTTTGGCATCTGCGTTTTGAGGGTAGGCTCTTCGGCCGGATCCTCGATTTCAAGAGAGACGATCACCTGTAGGTACTGGTCTCCGGTTTCAGGCACCAGGTTCACTGTGAATGCCTCGAGATTTACGAAAACAGGCGCAGCGTGAGCCTCTTTTTTCTTGTCTTTTTTCTTGGACTTGGTGGTTTCTTCCGGGACTTCCTCATCGCCATCTTCTGAGTGATCACCCTTCTTGAGAAGCATGTACGCAGCACCGCCGCCGCCAAGAACTACAAGCAGAACGACAGTGAGGATGATGATCAACAGTTTTTTGCTTTTTTTGGGGGGCTCGGCAACCCCGTCGTCCGCTGGCTTGGCATCCTTGGCCATGAATCTTCCTCTCTTGTATCCCTTTGTGGTCAGGCGAACAAATCTACCAGTCCGCGGCCCCTTTGGAGAGCCTGCGAGCTTGCGATAGTTGCAGCTTTCTCGTTTGCCGGGAGTATAGCGTTTTCACCCATTGATTGGTTTCTGTTTCCCGACAGAAAGGGTTGATGCTGGCTTTGTTGGGAAAAATTGGCGCCAACGTTGGCATCCCCAAGGCTGATGCCAACGGAAGCCAGCATTTCTCTCAGTTGAGGCAAGCTTGCTTCAATGGACTGTCGAACTTCCGGGTGCGGTGAGGTAAATATGGCATTTGCTTGGTCGCCGCTCAGATTAAGCGTGATCTGCACCGGGCCCAATTGAGGTGGATTAATATTGATTTGAGCGGATTGTTGATTATTTTTTGCGAGCCAGACAATTCTTTCGCCGAATTTCTCCGGCCATGTCGGGCTAGTTAGCGGTGTACTTACCGCAACCTGTTTAGGGTCCAGTTTTTCTTGAGGAAAAGCCACATTGGTCAGTGCAAGATCGAAACCCGGAGATGGGCCATGATTGCCGGGCGAGTCGGCGGCAATATTTGCCGCTTCATTTGCCAATGCGGCGATCGGGGGGGCTTTCTCTTGAAGCGAATTTATTAAGCTGCCATTTTCTTTGCTTGTTGATTTTGAGTCAGCACCGTTTGATTCTGATTTGATTGGCGACGTTAATTCGGAAGGTGTCTCAAGGAGCGCGTTGTCTTCGTGGTTGCCCGACCCGAAGCTCGCCACGTTCTGTGGTTGAGGGCTTGCAACTGGTGGCTGAAGTATGCCGAGCATGGCACCAAGCATTGCAGAATCGAATGGTTCATCACCCGACTTTTCTGCTTTGTCCGCCAGCATTCCACTATTTTCCAATTTATTCGACAAGCCCGCGGTCGAGGCTGTGATTTGCGATTGAGCCGCACCCCGGGTTTGAGCGAATAGTAATGTCGCAAAATCAGCAGGTAATTCATTGATTGGTGATGCCGCAGCGCCGGAAGCAGAGATGCCAAGGTTGGCAGCGGTGTTGGAAACGATACTGACGCTCATGCAACCCCCAAAGTAGATACTTATTTGCTAACACTTGAGCAATATATATGCCTAATACTATTCTCTAGAGGTCGCCGTCCTCGGAATTCTCCTTGATGCTGTATTTTCTTGAAGAGAATTCGTCTTGTAGCTTTTGGTCCTGCCGGTTTTCGCGGTAGCGCATACGAGCGTCGTGGCGCAGCGAGAGAGTATCAATTGCCTTTAGCTTTTTGTTCTGTTCCTGCCAGTGATCCTTGCCGGCTTTGGTGCTCAGTTCTGAGGTCTCAACGGCAATTCGCTGTTGTGAAATTGCTTCGTCTATCCTGGCAAGAAAGGCTTGATAATTCAGCAGTATGAAGCGTGTGACGCCTTGCATTGTGGCATCACGCAAGCGTTGAGCGTATTCATCACGGTACTGTTCAAGCATCTCTAAACGGCTACGCTGACTTTGCTCGGCAGCGATTAATTTGCCTAGCTTGCGCGTGGCTTCATCTGAGCGTGTCTGCATGACCTCGAGCAATGGTTGCAGTGAGAAGGCTTGTGTCATGTTCGGTTAGAAGAGATTTTTCAAGGCCTCTATGCTGGCCGGGAAACTGGATTGCTCAGTTAGTTGCTGCTGTAGAAAATGCTCCATCTTCGGATATGCGCCAATCGCTTGGTCGAGGACCGGGTCGGAGCCTGGAGAATATGCGCCTACCGAAATCAGGTCACGTGAACGCTGATATCTTGAAAAAAATACTTTGAATTTTCGTATGTTTTCAAGTTGATCGTTGTCGATCAAGCTCACCATGGCTCGGCTAATTGATTGTTCAATGTCAATTGCAGGGTAATGCCCGGCATCGGCCAAGGTGCGTGACAACACAATATGGCCATCCAGAATGGCGCGTGCCGAGTCGGCGATGGGGTCTTGTTGGTCGTCACCTTCAGCGAGCACGGTATAAAAGGCGGTGATCGAACCGCCGCCAACCCGCCCATTTCCGGCTCGCTCAACAAGTTGCGGTAGGCGGGCAAATACGGATGGCGGATAGCCGCGGGTGGCGGGAGGTTCTCCAATGGCCAAGGCAATTTCACGTTGAGCCATTGCATAGCGGGTTAGAGAGTCCATGATCAATAGCACCTGCTTGCCTTGGTCACGAAAATACTCGGCGATTGTCGTGGCGTATGCCGCACCCTGTAGCCGCATTAGCGGGCCGGTATCTGCCGGCGCTGCTACGACGACCGCGCGCCGCATTCCCTCTTCTCCAAGAATTTGTTCGATGAACTCTTTGACCTCTCGCCCGCGTTCGCCAATCAGTCCAACGACAATAACCTCAGCCTCTGTATAGCGGGCCATCATGCCAAGCAATACCGATTTTCCTACTCCGGACCCAGCAAATAGCCCCATGCGTTGGCCGCGTCCGACTGTCAAAAGAGAGTTGATCGCGCGAATGCCTACATCCAGCGGCTTATCGATTGAGGCGCGCATCATCGGATTGAATGGCCGGCTTTGAAGCGAGCGAGACGACTCGGTAACTATTGGGCCCTTGTTGTCGAGTGGGCGCCCCACACCATCAAGAACTCGGCCCAGTAATTCGTTACCGACCGGAACCTGTTTGGCGCGGTCAATGGCACGTCGTCTTTTTATTCCCGGAAAATCAATGCAGGGCGGGGGCGATGGCGGGTCGCAGGCTTCAACCTTGGCACCCGGAGCAAGTCCAAAGACATCATCGGACGGCATTAGATAGAGTTTCTCATTGGCAAAGCCAACGACTTCTGCTTCAACCGGGGCGCCACCGCTAGGAACGATTCGACAGGTGCTGCCAAGTGGTAGTTTGAGTCCTGTGGCCTCCATCACCAGACCATTTATTCTGGTAAGGCGACCACTCGGCCAGAGTGGCTGGGCCTGGGCGGCCGAATTTTGGCAGTAGGCGAGAAACCGCTGCCAGCGCCCGATATGATCGGGTAGGGGAAGGGTTAAGTCTCGTTCAGCCATTCTTGCGGATTGGCGCCAATGGCTTCAATGACACGCTTCCAGCGCGTTTCGATAGTTGCGTCGATACCGCAATTGCCAGCGGTAATTTGGCAACCGCCTGGAGAGATGTTGCTGTCCGGTACGATGTGGGCACCAGTATGGGCGAGTTGTTCGGTCAGGGCTGTGCGCAGGACGTTTACATCTTCCGGATTCAGGTGCAATGAAATTGCTCCATGATGGAAGGGAAGGTCGGCAATTGCCTCGCGTATTGTTGGTAGCAGCAGGTCGCGCTGCACGGACAGGCTGCCACGCAAGACTTGCGTGGCAATTTCAAGTCCGAGATCGAGTAGCTGATCAGCAATGTTTTGGTCCAAGTGGGCGATTGAAACATGCAGATTTCCGACAATGGCGCAGAGTTGCTGAATCTGGTTATCCGCGTTTTTCGCCAGCTCAGCTTCGATGGCCGCTCGGCCTTCTTCGTAGCCGACCCTAAATCCTTCGGTGCGAGCTTCCTCATTGATTTGTTGAAGCGCATCTGCTGTGGGAAAGGGCATTTCGACGATTGTCTCGGCCACATTCGAATTGCTTGAAGGTATTTCCTTGGGGGGCGCAGCCGCAATTTTTTCGGCGCTTGGCTGAGCCGCTTTATCGAAGGAGGTAACTTGCCAGCGTTGATAGCCGGCAAGTCGCTCTTTGGGAATGAAGCCTGACATGGGTTAGAGCATCTGCTCGCCGCCGGCGCCACCGAGGACAATTTGTCCCTCGTCGGCAAGGCGGCGAACGACCTTTAGAATTTCCTTCTGTTCGGCCTCGACCTCGGATAGTCGGACCGGCCCCTTTGACTCCAGGTCTTCTCGCAACATTTCAGCGGCACGCTGTGACATGTTCTTGAAGATTTTCTCGCGCAATTCTGGGGAGGCTCCTTTGAGTGCGAGGATCAGGGAATCGGACTGAACTTCGCGAAGGATGAGTTGAATGGAACGGTCGTCGATTTCCAGCAGATTTTCGAAAACAAACATTTCGTCGAGAATCTTTTGCGCGAGATCGGGATCGTATTCGCGAATGGCGTCGACAACCGAAGTTTCGTTGTTGGTGCCAATGAAATTGAGAATTTCTGCAACGGTTCGTACGCCGCCCATGGCCGTGCGCTTGACACTGGATGAGCCCGCTAGGATACGCATCATGGCCTCGTTAAGTTCCTTGAGCGCAGCGGGCTGGATGCCTTCAAGCGTAGCAATACGGAGCACGACATCGTTGCGCAAACGCTCCGTGAAATGATTGAGAATTTCGCTGGCATGGTCGTGTTCCAGATGAACGAGAATTGTCGCGATGATTTGCGGGTGCTCGTTTTTAATCAGGTCGGCGACGGTGGTCGCGTCCATCCACTTCAATCCTTCAATGCCGGAGGTTTCTCCTGTTTGCAGAATGCGCGAAATGAGGTTTGAGGCCTTGTCGTCGCCCAGGGCTTTGTTAAGTACGTTGCGGATGTACGCATCGGTATCGACGTGAACCGCTGACTGCTCCTCTGCGATCTGGTGAAACTCACTGAGAATTCCTTCGACTTTAGTGCGAGGAACGGATTTCAACAAGGCCATTGCATGGCCGAGCTTCTGCACCTCTCTGGGGCCGAGATGCTTGAGTACTTCGGCAGCGTGATCTTCGCCGAGTGCAATAAGTAGCGTGGCGCTCTTTTCGAGGCCTTCTTCAGGGCTAGTTGCCATTGACGCCCATCCAATCCTTGATAATGTTGGCTACGGCTTTCGGGTCTTTGTCGGCGAGCTCACGTGCTTTCTGGATCATGACCACATAATGGTCGATGTGTACTTGGGTGGCGCCGTCTTCTCCGGCTTCTGTCGTTCCACTTCCGTCACCATCGCCATGTGCCGAAATTCTGCCTTCACCCTGCCCGTGCGACCCCACTGCATCCTTGGGGGGGGAGAACATGGTCTTTACCGAAGGCTGGATGACCTTCAGGTAAAGGAAGGCGACGATACCTGCGATCAGGAGGTATTTCAGTAGATCCTTGATGTAGGAAATGTTTTCAGGATCTTTCCAGACCGGCAATTCGGCTTCACTCTTGTCAACAGCAGTGAATGGGGCGTTGGCTACCGAAATGGTATCGCCGCGTTCCTTGTTGTAGCCCATTGCTTCGCGGACCAGTTCGTTGAGCTGCTTCATCTCCGCTTCGGGAAGTGGCTTACTGACCGGCTGTCCATTCTTGTCGACATCCTTGCGGTGATTAACCACGATGGCTGCTGAAAGGCGCCGGATATCGCCCATACCTTGCTTGGTGTGACGGATGGTCTTGTCGACTTCGTAGTTGATTGTTGCATTTTTGCTGGTGCTGATCGGCTGACCGGCTGCATTGAGTGGCGCGGTGATGCCCGCGGCGTCGACTTTTCCTTGAATTTCGCCCGGTTTTCCCGGTTGACCGGGGGAGTTGCCTGTGGGGGGCTGCGTTAAGGGCGCGGTCGCCGGAACAGGCGGTTGGTTGGTCAGTGCCCCAGGCACGCCGCCGGTAGCTTGATTGACGCTCGCGCTTTCGTTGTTTTGGCGGCTGCGGATGCTGGCGCTTTCCGGTGTGTTGTTCGGGCGATAGGTTTCAGCAGTTTGCTCGCTTTGTGAAAAGTCGATATCGGCCGCAACCTGCACCTTGAAATTGTCCTGACCCAGCATAGGACTGAGAATTTCGGAAATACGCTTGATGATGCTGCTTTCTACATCACGAACATATTTAATCTGGGTAGGGTCCAGGCCGGCTTCAGTTTGCTTGTCCTTGAGCTGGGAGAGCAAAGCCCCACTCTGGTCAATGACCGCCACATTGCTGGCTGGGAGCTGCGGCACGCTGGAGGAGACCAGATGGGTGATGCCGGCAATCTGGGCGCCATCAAGGCTACGCCCTGGGTACAGGCTGAGCATGACCGAAGCTGTCGGCTTCTGCTCTTCTCGTACGAATACGGAAGGTTTTGGTATCGCCAAGTGCACGCGGGCTGACTGAATGGCGCCGATCGACTGGATGGTGCGCGCCAGTTCGCCTTCGAGACCACGTTGGTAGTTGACCTGCTCGGCAAACTGGCTGACACCGAATTTCTGGTTCTCCATCAGCTCGAAGCCAATCATGCCGCCGCGGGGCAGTCCTTGCGAGGCAAGCTTGAGTCTTACTTCGTGCACACGATCGGCGGGTACCTGCAATGCGCCGTTGTCGGTATAGCGATGCGGTACGTTCTGCTGCTCCAGAATGGTGACGATAGCGCCACCATCTTTTTCTGTCAGGTTGGAGAACAGTGTTTTCCAGTCAGGCTGGCGACTCCAGAGTATCGTGCCAACAATGATGGCAAAAATTGCTGCCACCGCGACCATGAAGACAAGTTTCTGCTGGCTGCCGAGCCGGTTGAAGGCGTCGCGCAGACGCTCCACCGGGTTTCCGTCCGGTGCTGTTCCTGCTGTCGTCTCAGTGGTTGCTGCCATCAATAGCCGGTCAAATTACGGTGAAACAGAAGAAGAATCAATCGAGAAGCCAAATTTTCCTAGAAATATTCTACTATTACCCGCACTGAATCCACCCTATCTTTTTCTATCGAAGCGGTGCAAACCAATCCCGTAATGCCAGATCACGACACCAAGACCGCCGAATTGCAACGTGCGTTTGCCATGTTCAACCAGGTTTCGGCCGAGTTGACTCAGGCATATGAGGCGTTACAACTGCGCGCTGCATCGCTGACTGAAGAGCTGGCCATAGCCAATGGTGAGTTGCGCAGGCAATATCAGGAAAAAGAGGCGCTTTCCGAACGTTTGTCGTCTTTGCTCGATGCTTTGCCTGCCGGGGTCGTCCTGCTCAATTCGACGGCTGTTGTGATTGCGGTCAATCCTGCCGCCATGGCGCTCTTTGGTGCCGAGATGCTGGGGCGGCACTGGGGGGATGTGGCGCGCGCCAGTCTTGAGCCGACCATGACTGTCGGCGAATGGTTACTTGGCGATGGTCGCGTGTCTATTGCGGAAAGTGCTTTGCCATCCGGCGGTGGGAAAATACTGCTGATTCATGACGTGACGGCGGCGCACCGAATGCAAACCGAACTTGAGCGTAATCAGCGCTTGGCGGCCATGGGCGAAATGGCCGCCTCATTGGCGCATCAATTGCGCACACCGTTGGCTGCGGCGTTGCTTCACACATCCAATCTTGGTCAAGCCGGGGTGCCCGATGAGATGCGTGCACGCTTTGCCGAAAAGGCTACTGGCCAATTGCGTAGGCTTGAGCGCTTGATTCAGGATGTACTGCTTTTTGCGCGGGGCGAAAGCATCGGGCGGGACGTCATCGCGGCTGGCGATTTGCTCGCGGAGGCAGCCCAAACCGTTGAGCCGTTGATGCGGGAACATGGTGTGGATTTTTCAGTGATTGATCGTTGTGAAGGGGCGGTCATCGTTGGTAGTAGAAAATCCCTCTTTGGTGCGCTGGTCAACCTGCTCGAAAATGCCCTGCAAGCGACACCGGCAGGCGGCAAAATTTGCCTCTCCGGCAATCGCCGCGGCGACACGCTGTTGATTGGTGTGTGCGACAGCGGTTCAGGAATTACCCGCGAAGCCAAGGCTCGAATATTTGAACCGTTTTTTACGACCAAAGGACAGGGAACCGGCCTTGGTCTGGCCATTGCCCTTGGCGTAGCAAGAGCTCACGGCGGCGCGATAGCGCTTGTTTCCGAACCCGGTTCCGGGGCGGAGTTTGTCATGACGCTGCCAGTTGGCTTGGCAGAGAACGGAACTGAATAAAATGGCAGAACACAGTTTGCCGATATTGGTTGTTGAGGACGATCCCAGCTTGCGCGAAGCAATCGGCGATACCTTGGAGCTGGCGGGGCGCCCGTATGTGGCTGTCGATGGCGGGGAGGCCGCCCTCAAGGCGCTGGGGGAGCAGGCATTTTCAATCGTGATCAGCGATGTCCGCATGATGCCAATGGATGGCATTGTGTTGCTCAAGGAAATTCGCGGTCGTTTGCCCCATCTGCCCGTGGTGCTGATGACCGCCTATGCCGAGGTCGAGAAGGCCGTTGACGCCATGCGTTCAGGCGCTTGTGACTTCCTGCTAAAGCCATTTGAGCCGAAGGCGCTTCTCGCGCACATTAATAAATATGAACTGCCGGAAAACGAGGGGAGTGACGGCGTTATTTCGATTGACCCGGCCAGCCGTGAGTTGTTTGCAATTGCCCAGCGTGTGGCACAGACCGATGCCACCGTGCTGCTCACCGGGGAGTCCGGGGTGGGCAAAGAGGTCGTTGCCCGATTTATTCATCGCCAGTCTGCTCGCAAGAGCGGCCCGTTTGTGGCCATCAACTGCGCGGCGATTCCCGACAGCCTTCTCGAAGCGACTTTGTTCGGTTACGAGAAAGGGGCGTTTACCGGGGCTCAGCAGGCGCAGGCGGGCAAGTTCGAGCAGGCGCAGGATGGCACATTGCTGCTTGATGAAGTCACTGAAATGCCCATGAGTCTGCAGGCGAAGTTGTTGCGGGTGCTTCAGGAGCGAGAGGTTGAGCGGGTTGGCGGCAAAAAGCCCGTGTCGCTGAATATCCGCATCATCGCGACGTCCAATCGCGACATGCTTGAGGCTGTTGCCAAAGGTGTATTTCGCGAGGATCTCTACTATCGGCTCAGTGTGTTTCCCGTCGCGATTCCGGCCTTGCGAGAGCGTCGCGAGGATATTGTCGCCATTGCCCGGTATTTTGTCGCCGAACATGGCGGGCGCTTCGGGCGGACCGGCATGTCCTTGACGCCGGCAGCTGAAGCGGCTTTGACGGCACATTCATGGCCTGGCAACGTGCGCGAATTGGAGAATGTCATTCAGCGTGCGCTGATCATGGCGACAGGGAAGCATATTGGCGCGGAAACTTTGCATATCGTGTCGCGGCCTAATGTTGAAACCCAGCCTTCAGGCCACCGTTCTCAGGAAATTTTGTCAGACGCCGGATTAACCGAGCCGCTGAAAAAAGCCGATAATATGAAAGACTTGGAGCGTGAGCATATTCTGAGCACCCTGGCTGAGGTGGGGGGCTCGCGCAAGAAAGCCATTGAGAGGCTGGGGATTTCAGAGCGGACATTGCGCTACAAGTTGCAGCAATATCGGGATGAAGGGCATTTTCAGGATTGATTCTGGCTTGAGATTTGCTTGTTAGTTCTTGTGGGTTTTGGAGCTGAAAATGGATACGTTGGGAATCGAACAAATGTTAAGCGCGCTGCGGACGACTGCGGCGCAAGCTTCCGGAAAGGCTGCAGAGAGTACGCCGACAGCCGGTGGGGCGGATTTCGCCCAGATTTTGCAAGGCTCCATTGACAAAGTTAATCAGACTCAAATGCAGTCGGACGAAATGGCGCAAAAGCTTGCCGCCGGCGATACGACCCAGAATCTTCATGAAGTCATGATTGCCTTGCAGACAGCCAGTGTTTCCTTCCAGGAAATGGTTCAGGTGCGCAACAAGATCGTCTCGGCCTACCAGGACGTAATGAATATGCAGGTCTAATCGGCCAGCCCGGAGTCGCGAGCCTTGCGCTCGCGCTCGATGCGAGTGATGTAGCGCTCGATCATGGCTAGCCGGGTTCCCGGCAAGTTAACGAATTCACAGCCAATCCGCAGATTGTGGATGCCGGTGTTGGCTGAAATTTCCACCAATTTCCTGACGCGAAGATTGACCAGCAGGACACCTTCGCCGGGTAGGTCCAGTCGGCAGTCCTTGAACACCGTTCCGGGTTGGCACGCCTCGGCCAGATTGGTTGGCGCGCTCAGGCTGACCCCGCCACCGCTGATGTCGGTAACCCTCGGTTCGAAAGTTCTGACATTGGTGCCGAGCGTATTGAGCGCAATTTGACAACCAATCGGGCTACCCAACGGCGGTTCGAGGCGGAAAAATTCCCTGCGTTGAAGACGCAGGATGGTGCGGGGGATGTCGGTTGATAAGGCTCGCCGACCATCGAACTGTGATTCGCGCATTGCGCCGAGCCGAAGTTGGACCTTGACGCGATCCAGGTTTGCCGCCAGTGTGATTTGCCGTGCCGCCCCTGCCGCAGTGTTAAGTGTCTCGATCTGCGCCGGATCTATCAAAATTTCGCCTTTTTCCTCGTCGACCGCAACCATCGCCGTCAGGAAAAACTGTTGGCCTGCATCGATATGGGCGCTTACCAGGCAGCCACGCTTGACGAGCAGATTGAGATAAAAGGAAATTTCCCGAGGGTTGCTCAGGAAATATTGAGCGTACTCATCAGGATGATCGATTTCGAAATCCGGTACTGGCAGTTCTTCGATGACTGTGTTCATGCGGGGCAATCATTAAGCGTATTTCGCCATGGTAAACCATCATGGCGGCTGCTGTTACCGCAGGCGATTCAAATTGGGGCGTCTATTGCTGTGCCGCCGTTTTCGATCCGGTAGAGCCAAGCCAGCAACTCGGCAATCGCCATGTAAAGTTGCGGTGGAATATGTTCGTCGATATCTACCTGAGTCAGAAGTGCAACCAATTCAGGTGATTCATGGACGTAGACGCCATGTTCCTTGGCTCTGGCGATGATTTGTTCGGCTACGAGCCCCTTTCCCCGGGCGACCACCCTCGGTGCGGCGTCAGTCTGACTGTAGGCGAGGGCGATAGCCTCGCGTGTGGGATCAATCGGCGGCTTCGTCATGCTGAACTGACACTTCGGTTAGATTCAGGCCTGCTGCCTCAAATTGCTTGCGTAGCTGCTGTACTTCGTCTCGCAGGCGAGTTTCGCTTGATTCGGTGCCTGCAGTGACGGCAACCCGGACCTCGCCGCCCGCTTTCAGGTTGAGTGTGATGTCGATATCCCCAAGCTGCGGCAGGGACAGTTTGAGGCGAGTTTGCCAGCGCTGAATTTCGTCGCTGCTGGATGAGCGCGAGTCGTCCTGGTTTTCGCCAATCTCCCAGCGCATCTGTTGTCCCGGCCAGACCTGGCCTTGCCAGGCGAAATTCTGGGTTGCCAAGCCGTCCAGCTGTTGTTGGACAATAGGCATCAAGTCGCGCGGAACAGCTGTTCCCGCGCTTGGCTCGGCTCGGGAAGCGGTTGTGGGTGCGGTGTTGCTTGCCGGTTCGGCATTGGGCAAATTATTGGTTTTTGGCGTATTTTCCGGGTTGACCGTAGCATTCGTCTGCGCAGAAGAAAGTTTACCCTGCGGCTCTTGTTTCAGGTTTTCGGTCGGGAACTCTCCTGCCACCCAGCGCGCCTGATGCGCCTCATAAAACATACCGCTTTCAGTCAGTGCCTGTTTGAGTACAGGCACCAGGTCGGCAGCGGTTTTGGGCATCGTTTCGACCAGGGGCTGTGCGTTATTAAGGGGGGCTGCGGGCGCACGCTTGCCATCGGTCTGGATATTGCCCATCAGGTCGCCGATCAGCTTGCCTGCAGTACTGAGCGAGGTTGACGCTGATTCAGGGGGCGCTTTTGCAGCCGCACTATCAGAGCGGTTGGTGACAAACGCCAGCGTCAGCTTACCGTCGCTTTCGGTGACCTCCAGTTCGAGCGTATCCCCGGGTTTTGCTGAAAATGGGAGCGAGAGCGTAATGTCCCGCTGCCCTACAACCGCCCGATAACTGCCATTCGGCAACAGTGCCTGAATTTCGGCAAGGATGCGCTGGCCGGGAACCAGATTACTTAATACATCGGTAATCTGCTGTACGGCGGCGACCGGCTGATTCTGAGGCTGTTGGGCCGCAACCTTCGCCTGGTCGGGAATTTGAAGCCGCAGTGCGTTAGCGACGTCCGGCGGGATCATTTGCGCGCGTTATTGCTTGGATTCAAGACGGGAGAGAAGCTTTTCAGCGTGCTCCCGCCAAGGGGTGACGTAGTCGAGAATGGCTCGGTCGCATTCTTGAATTTGGCGAATACAGGCACCAATGGCTGAAATTTCAGCAGATGCCAACGCCGTGTTTATTGTGGAAGTCGCTGCGAGAAGCGCTGCTCGTTCACCTTCCATCGTTGCCAGGCTTTCCCATTGCTGCTGTTTTGCCAATTCACGCATTTGCTTGGAGAGCATCAGCAGCTTTGTGTAGCTGGCCAGTTGACTCATGTTTTAAGCAGCAGCTTGGTCGTTGGGCGAAATCTGAGCCCAGGCGTCCCTGAGTTCAATCAGAAGTGTGGTTACTTCGTCCAAAGCCGCAACCTCATTCTTTGCATTTGCCCAGAACAGGCGCTGAACCATGTAATCGTAAAGTGCCGCCAAGTGCTCAGCGAGTTGGCCGCCTGATTCAAGATCCAGGCTTGCACGTAAACCACTGCTGATCAGATCAATGGCTTTCGATATTTTCGTGCCTTTTTGCGGGATGTCACCGTGTTCCATGTGCATTTTGGCAATTGTGGTTGCCGCGATGGCGCCATCGAAAAGCATCAGGATCAGACGATGCGGGTCAGCTGTTTCCACAGCAACGTCAATGCCCACGGTTGCGTAACTTTGGGCGGGGCTGCGCATCATGCCAAACATTGCTTCATTCCTTATGATGAGGTCGTCTTGCTCAGGGATGCCAGTTGCTGGGTGAGATAGGTGCTTGTCTTGTTCATGCTGGCTACTAGCGTATCCAATGCCGTAAACTGTTTGCGGTAATTCGCTTCAATTTTGGTCAGTCGGTCTGAGAGCGTGTTCTGTCGGTTCGTCAGGTCCTTGATCATGCGGGTGACACCGGTTGTTGCAGAGACCAGACTTCCCGTTGTCCCGACAATGCCTTCCAGTGTCTTGTTATAGGTGTCACCAACCTTGGCGACCAGATTGGCGACACCGGTAAAATCGCTGTTGGCAGCGGCGCTGAGCTTGGTCGTATCGAGAGACATCGTGCCGTCCTTGGCGACGGAGACGCCAATATCGGAAAGGCGTTGATAGGCTGATGAGCCGCCGGCCACTGTTCCAAACAATTGGGATCGAACCTGGCTTTGTGCAGTACGCAAGGATGAGTCACCTTGCAGGGCACCAGCAATCTTGGTGGTGGCGTTGTAGGTGCCCAGGCCGCCCATGGTCGAATTGGCATCGTTGTAGGCCTTGACGAAGGCTTGCAGGGCGGACGTCAGGCCTGATGTCGTATTCTGGCTGACGGTAATCGTTGTTGGGGTGCCAACATTGGTCTTGCTGAGGTTCAGGGTGACACCGTCAAGTACGCTGGTGACCGCATTTGTACTGCTAGTGCCGGCGATGCCGTTCAGCGTGAATGCAGCATTGCTTGCTGAGTGGCCGCCAGCTGCGGTTTCAGAAAGCGTGCCGACTGCAGGTGCCAGTGGGTCAAAATTAAAGTTGCCAGCGTCTGTTCCCGTCAGGCCAGACAGTTGCATGACATTGTCGGTTCCCTCTTTCAGGCTGGTCAGCACCAGTTGCGGTCCATTCGTACCGGTAACGATGGTGGCTGAAATGCCACCGTTCGCGGCGTTGATGGCATCACGAATATCGTTGAGGGACGCGCTGGCCGGAATTGTGATATTCAGCTCACGTGTGGAATCTGGTGTGTAAGTTGCAGCCGCAACCGGGGTGGTCGTAGCGGCGGTTAGCTTGCCAAATTCGATTTTCAGCGTGCCTGCATCCAGATTCAAGGCTGTATCGGCAGCAGTAAAGGCGGATGCCGGGCTGACCAGGCGCTGTGCCGACGCCAGGTTGGATACCTCCAGGCTATAGGTGCCGGCCACTGCGCCTTTTGTGGCCGAAGCAGAAGCAATCGTCGAGTCGGCTACGCTGGCGCTGTAGGAAGCGAACTTTTCGGTTGCTGTTTGGGTGGCGCTTGGTGTCAGGCCGGCGGCTGCTGTTTGCAACGTCGCGAGTGAGCTCTGCAGCGTGCCCAGTGCAGAAATTTTGGACTGATATGAGGCTTGTTTCTTTTGCAGGAGAGTCAATGGCTGCTGCTCTACCTGCATCAACTTGGTGAGCATTCCTTCCAGGTCAAGCCCGGATCCCACACCTAAAGAAGTGACGGCCATTTAAATCTCCTTAACAAACCTTGCTGCACATGCAGCTTCCCCACTTTACGCCTTCTGTTTGATCAACAGACCTTGAATATTATCGAGCGCTTTGGCAATTGCCAGCATTTCTTCTGACGGATATTGGCGAATGACTTCTTTGGTCGCAATATCCACGACTTTGACTACCGTATTGCCAGAGTCCTTGTCGATACTGAATTCGACGGCATTGGTCACGGTTTTTAGAAAATTATTACTGGTTGTGACTGCATCTTGCAGTTCGGCCTGACTCACTGCTGGCGCCTTGGCCAGTTGCTTATCTGGCGCAGCAACCGCTGCTCCTGCGGCGGCCGTCCGGGAACGTTCCGGCCCGCTGTTGGTAGGAAAGACTTGTCCGGTCAGGCCCGGTAGGTTGCTTGGACTAATTTCCATGATGCTACTCCTGTCATATAGGCAAGAGGCGCGATTGCGTTACCGCAACCGCGCCTTGCACTGTTTGACTGCTAATCAGTCAGCCGGTTGCTTACTTGAGCAGGGAGAGAACGCTCTGCGGCAACTGGTTGGCCTGGGCCAGCATAGCGGTACCGGCTTGTTGCAGGATCTGGCCGCGGGTCATGTTGGCGGTTTCTGCCGCAAAGTCGGTGTCCTGGATGCGGCTGCGGGATGCAGACAGATTTTCAGACGTGGTTTGCAGATTGCTGACGGTGCTCTGGAAGCGGTTTTGCAGAGCACCATACTGGGCGCGCTGATTATTCACGGAAGCCAAGGCGGAATCGACGATGGCTAATGCCAGTTGCGAATTGTCGTAGGTGGTTACATCAAGACTAGCTACAGTTTTGAGCGTCGAAGCCTTAAGTGCGCCACCGTCTACTTTGAGACCACTTCCGGCGTCAGTCACAGCAAAGCTGTTCTGCGAGTCGAGAGTGACGCGGCCATTCACAACTGCTACTGCCGCGGCACCTTTGGTATCAAGCGGGCTGGCTATCAGTGCAGAATTATCGGCCTTGTAGGTGGCAACGTTGAATTTTGTGTTTGCAGTGGCACCATTGGTGAGAGTGATGTCGTTGCCGCTGGCGTTGGTAAGTTTCAAACCACCCAAAGCACTGTCATATTGTGCAGTTACACCAGTCTTGGATGTCGCGGCGTTGATCGCTGATACGGCGCTTGAGAAGTCGTCAGACGTAGAAGCCGTTCCACCAACGCTGAAAGATACGGTAACTGCTGTCGTGTTATCGGATTTAATACTGAACGAATAGCTTTCTGCACCGAGGCTCAAATTCACATCGGTCACCGCGGTAGCTGTGACACCGGTTTTTGATGTAATGCCATTGATGCCTGCTGCAATCGATTTCGCGGTATCGGTGGCCGTCGTCGTGTATTTTGAAGAGCCTAGATAGCCAGCAACGGTAATGTCTTTGGCCGCAACTACGTTGGTCGTGGCCTTGGCTTGCACGGTGTCTTCCGCAACCCGATTATCGCCATAATTGCTAGTGCGGAAATTGGTGCCGGTGGCGGAAATTGTCTGATTGGCATTGGCACCAACTTGGAAGTTGAGCGTGCCTAGCGTTCCATCCAACAGGTTTTGACCGTTGAACTGGGTGGAGGTGGAGATGCGATCCAATTCGGAGGTCAGCTGACCGACTTCGGCCTGGATGGCTTGGCGATCGCTGGCGGAGTTCGTTGCATTGGATGACTGAACGGCCAGTTGGCGAATACGTTGCAGGATGTCGCCTGACGAAGAAAGTGCGCCCTCAGCCGTTTGCGCGAGGGAGATGCCATCGTTGGCATTGGCGACGGCTTGATTCAAGCCGTTGATTTGCGAGGTCATGCGCTGGGAAATCGCCAGGCCGGCGGCGTCGTCTTTGGCACTATTGATGCGCATGCCGGAAGATAGACGTTGCAAAGACGTGGCCAGTGAAGTTTGGGAGGTGCCCAGGTTACGTTGGGCGTTGAGTGAGGCAACGTTGGTACTGATAACAGAGGACATGATCTTCTCCTAAAAAATTCTTTTCACATTGCCAGAGGCCTGGCGGTTTGACGGGCCTGATTTGCTGCCCTTGAATCTATTAACGGCTGCCACAAAAAAAACTTTAGCCACATTTTTGATGTTTTTTGCAGTTGGGCGCAGGAGATCGTTTTGGTGGTGTTGAGCCTATTAATATGGACGTGTCTTGGCAGCGCTCTCGTTGGTCGGGTGCGCTGCTATCATTGCGTGTTGGGGGGGCTAGTTTGCGGAAACGACCCGATTTTTTCCGGTTTGCTTGGCTTGGTACATGGCGCCATCGGCGCGCTTGATTACGCTGGTCTGATTGTCCGTAGCCAGCATTTGCGTGACGCCAGCGCTGAAGGTGATTAGCACTTTTTCGTTGGCGTGCAGGAAAAACTTTTTGGTGAGTTCGCGCTGCAGGCGAGTAAGTGCGACGACCGCATCGTCCAATGAAGTGTCGGGCAGCAGGATAATGAACTCTTCTCCGCCATAGCGGGCGACAGTGTCTTGCGGACGCAAGGTTTGCCGGCAGATGCTGGCGAGGTGGATCAGCGCTTCGTCTCCGGCATCGTGGCCCATGGAGTCGTTGAGTTTCTTGAAATTGTCGATGTCGATCAGTGCGACACAGAGGGTGGTGTCGTGGCGCGTGGCACGGGCTGCTTCCTTGGCGAAGGTTTCTTCCAGGCCGCGGCGGTTGAGTACTCCGGTCAGTTGATCGTGGCGGACGAGGTCGCTGGTGGCTTCGAGTTCCCGTTCTAGTTCCTGGATGCGGGCTTCGGATTCCTGAACTTTTTGCTGCGTCGAGCGCAACTCGTCGCGCGAACGTTGGGCATTGATCTGAATGGTTCGGGTTTCGCGCATAACTTCGCCGAGGACGGTCTCGAGTTCGGAGATGTCGTTGGCGGAACTGATCTTTTCAGCGCAGTTTTCAATCTTGTCGTGATAGTCGGAAGTGGCTTCGGCAAAGTCGGCTAGGTGGTCGACAAAGCCGGCCAGCATGCTTTTGATGGCGTCCCGAGCTTCGGAGAGGCTGGACTTGAGTTGTGCCTGTTTAAACAGAACTTCTTTCAGGCGGCGTTCGGCATCGTCGAGGGCGCGCTGCGAGAGCGGCTTGTCGATGATTTCGCGCACGACTTCTATTTGCCCGTGTAGCCAGTGGTCGTCGAGGACGAGTTCGGTGATGTTGGTGACCAGCAGTCGAAGCAGGTTGAGCAGGCTAAGGCGGAGTTCGGTCTGGTCTTCTGCCAGCAGTTCGAGCTTGAAAGCGAAGCGTTTCAGGCGTGTGAGGAACTCTTGCAATTGTTCCGGAGTGACGGCGGTGCGTATGTCTTTGGCCAACACCTTGGCGTCTGACGAAAGCTGTGGGCTTTCGAGCAACTGGGTTGCCATGGCGGTTTCGAGCGTAAAGGCAAAAAGTTCGCGGAGTTCGGGCAGCAAATCTGTGCTTGCGGCGGTCAACCCGGAAATTTCGCCGATTTCGGAATTTTCTGTTTCAGATGGATTGGATAAGTTGCTGCTTTCGCTGGCTTTGCCCTGACCCCAAGAGCGCATGAGGCTTTGCAGGCGATTGAAGAGTGTGTCGGGGTTGGCGCCGCTACTGGTGAGTATATGTTCGAGCGACTCACGCTTGCGTGTGCTGGTTAGTCCTTGGTGCTTGGCTTCCCATTGCTTTAGGAGGTCGGCGATGAGGTCTGACCATCCCAGTTTTTGCGATTCGGCGAGGGCGGCGATAAATTCTATCAGGTACTTTTTGTAGTCCGTCCAGTTGGCGGATTTGACGGCTTCATCTAGTTGGCGGGCTAGCCGCAGCTGATCCGGAGAGGCCTTTGGGAGCGCGGCAGCAAGTGAGCGTAGTTGTTCTTCCGGAAACGAATTGCTCGAAGGTTTAGTCCCGGCAATCTCATGGTACAGCGTCAGATAATTGTCCGGCGAAGGCGGAATGCGACGCGTCGCGAGTAGGCGCAGCGTTTCGCGGGCAATTTCAAATGGATTGGTGAGTGTAGTCATTACGAAATTTGAATGATCAAGCTATAATCTTGCCCCATCGCTTGGGCCCCCGTAGCATGAAGGTCGTGCAGTTGATTTGTAATCATCAGGTAGCGGTTCGATTCCGTTCGGGGGCACCAGTAAAATCAAGGCTTACAGAGATGTGAGCCTTTTTTGTTTCTGCTCTGGGCAGCACAGGGGCAGCACCAGCAACAATTCCTCCACGCGCTTGTTTCATTACTCGTAGCCTCCTAGGTTGCTGTTGTGCTGCGCTCAAGTGACGCCCCCGTGACGGGGGAAATCGCTCACTTCGTTAAATCAAAGTGGGCTTTCACATTTTTCTGCTGATTATAAGACAGGCTCATGCTTGGGCTTGCGCTTACCCAGCCAGATGAAGCCCATCGCCGCACAAAAGAGATAGAGGCTCCAGGTTGTCAAAGGCATTAGAACGAAAAGTGCCATGACCAGGGATCGCACCAGATAAATTCCGGAGAGCAGGTATTTGCGCCGAAATAGACCACCGAGCACGCCACAGCAATAAGTGCCCGCCACGTTACTTAAGGCAATGATCGCCAATCCGGCAACCGCCACGTTTCCTGACATACCCTTGTCCAGCAGGTAGGCCGGTAAATGCGAGGCAATGAAGGCTAATTGGAAGCCGCAGGCTAAAAAGCCCAGATTCAGTAGCCAGAACCCGCGATGTCGGAATGCTTCGATTAGTGCTTCGTGCATCGTTTGATCTGCACCATGAACTGGTGATGGCGCCGCACTTTCTCTCATGGGCAATGCCAAAGGTAGAAACATCGCGCATATCACCGCCAGTGCCACTAAGGCACCAGACCATGTCAGTGAATTGATTAGTCCTTGGGCCAACGGCACCATGGCAAATTGGCCAAATCCACCAACGGCGCCGGCCAGACCGAGTGCCCAACTACGCCGATCGGGAGACACCATGCGGCTGAGTGCGCCATAAATAACACCAAACGACGTGCCAGAAAGCGCAATTCCTATGCACAAACCCGCAGTGAGTGTGAAGGCCAATGGGGTGGTAGCAATACTCATAAGGGCGAGGCCGACAGCGTAAAAGACAAGGCCGGCGATAATCACGCGCATTGAGCCAAACCGATCTGCCAACATGCCTGTAAACGGCTGGGCTACGCCCCAGATCAGGTTCTGTATTGCGATAGAAAAACCGAAGACTTCGCGTGTCCACCCATTACCCATCGTAATTGGTACTTGAAATATTCCAGTCGCGTGACGAACCCCGAGTGCCAGTCCCATTATCAAGCCACCAGCAACGACGAAAACCAATGGCCGGTTGAACCAGCGATTTGTAACATCCGATTTTATAGATTGGATCGTCATATTCTCTCGGGCAGTTAGTTTTTGATGAAAGCGTATTTATCTTCCACGTTTGGTTGGTCAGTTCCTGATACATCATTGTGATATTGATATCGACCTGCGTGAGTTGAATAGCCACGATGTGTTGTCGGCGATGCACCAGGAACAGGCTGATATCGGAATTGTTGCTGATTATGTTGGAACGGAAGGGCTTAAGACGCAGTTATTCCGGACCGATCGTCTGGTTGCAATCATGCCGATAGGGAATGAGAGCGGGGCGCTGAGTGCGGTTTCATTTGTCGATTTGCTGGAACTGCCATTCGTTGGATTACCAGCGGAAAGTGGCTTGAGTCGATTTCTTCAAAACCAAGCTTTGCATCATGGTCGCGGAATTCATCACCGCATACGGATGCGTAGTCTTGAAGATGTGGTGAATCTCGTCATTGAGGGTGTGGGTGTAGCAGTAATTCCTGAAGTAGCCGCATTTCGACTTGCCACTGATCGAGCCTTAATCCGGCCATTGGTTGATGCCTGGTCAACTCGAAGGCTTCTTCTATGCACCGCTAGCGATACAAGTATGGGTCTGGCTGCAGCCAGACTTTTTCATTTTCTTTCAGAGTCGCCTGAATTCCTCGGAGCACGATGTTCATGAGCGATCCGTTGAGTCACCGGCCATTCATTTAAATTTGGTGACTGATATTTTTGGACTGTCAGATGGTGGTGAGGAAGAAATTCTGGTTTGTCCGATCTTGTTTTAATCAATCTTAATCACTATGATGATTTCTGACGAAGTCTTACGGGAGTGAAGTATGGCGCACGCAGAAACCAAAGTGCTCACGGCGCACGTGCCGTTGCCTCTTGCTGAAAAAGTGGATCAAATGGCTGCTCGCCTAGAGCGGTCGCGTGGCTGGATCGTCAAGCAAGCATTGACCGCCTGGGTTGTTCAAGAGGAAGAGCGAAGTCGTTTGACTCGTGAGGCCATGGCTGACGTAGATGCGGGGCTAGTCATCGACCACCAGTCTGTGCAAGCTTGGGCTGAAAGCCTGAGTAGCGATCGGCCACTACCAGTTCCCCGGTAATGGAGCTGAAATGGACGAGTAAGGCGCTGTCAGACTTGGCGCGCCTATATGAGTTTCTTGCGCCAGTTAATAAGGTAGCTGCGGCACGGACTGTGCAATCGCTGACTGCTGCACCGGCAACATTGCTGCAAAACCCCCGCATCGGTGAAAAGCTGGAAGAATTTGAACCGCGCGAAGTGAGGCGAATACTCGTCGGGCAATATGAGATGCGGTACGAAATTCAAGCTTCGACGATCTATATGCTTCGGCTTTGGCACGCACGCGAAGATAGATGATTCTTTAGGCTTGTTTGGCAGCCTTGCGCGCTGGCTTTTTGACGATCTTCTTGCCCGTAATGATTTCGTCTAGTCGTTGCTCCCATGCAACTAAAGCGGCGCGTTTTTCATCTGTGTAGGTATGGCGATCATAGTGCGCCGCCTGTACGCCGGATAGACCATGACTGAGCAGTTGAGCTCGCGTGTCGCGGTTGATGCCAAGTCCGGCCAGCATCGTTTCGCATGTGCGGCGAATATCCCTGAGGTCAAAGGCTTCTCCCTTCATTGCTTTGCAGATGGCTGTTACCCGTTTTCCCGGCGTTGTTTCGACCAGTTGGGTTTTTCCTGTTGATGAAAATAGCCAGAGATTGCTAAATGCGGGCTCTCGACCTTCCTTTTCTGCGATGTCTTGCTCCATCAATTTTGCGCGGGCTATCAGATCATCAACAATCGCAGATGCCTGCGGTGCTAGCGGGAGTAAGTGTTCGCGGGGAGTGCTTCGTTTCCCCTTTCCGTCCCATAGACGAAGAGTTTGTGTCTGTTCATCGTATGAGTTGATCTTGACGCGTAGTAGCTGGGCCATACGCTGCCCTCCAGCGTAAAGAGCAAGCTTTAGAGCTTGGTCGGCCAATTCGTCGCCAAGAGCTTTGGCATACTCCTTCATTTCATCAGTACTAAGGGTTCGATTGCCGCGGTTTACTGCAATAGTTGAAACTGGCTCAACAGGGTTTGATTCGATGCCATAGGCGATCAGTGCAGAGGGCAACTTGGCGTCGAAAGGGGATTTTCGCGCTGCGTTATAGGCTGCGCTCAAGTAACTGCGAAGTATTCCGGCAGCGCGGTCTTTGCCCTGCTCGCTAACATGACGAATTATTGCGGCAATCTGATGGGGGAAACCTCCCGAGCAGGGAGTGCTGCGATTGTTTTTTGGGCTTCAAATACGTGGCATTTGAATATGGAGCGGGTTTGCCTTGAGGTCTGAGCCTTGCCTCGTGCTTCAAGAAGATCACTGTATGCCTCGCAGAGTGAGCGCAGGGTGTAACGCTGACGGTTCTCTGACTCTATTCGAGCTGTTTCGCTGGCTTTCTTGGCGGCAGCTTTATCGTCAGATTGTTTTCGGTCGAGTTCTCGCGGATCTGTTCCTTGGTCGATCAGGATTTGCAGTCTTCGTGATTCAAGTCTCGCTTCTTCAAGGCTCCACGTCCGAACGTCGCCAATAGTGCGACGGATTGTAGTGCCATCTTTTAGTCTGCTCTGAAAGATGAACGCCTTCGTACCGGCTGTCACACGTACAGCAAGTCCTGGCGTCTCCGTATCACGTAGAAACTGCTGCAATTGTTTGGGGGTAGGGACGTATTGAAAGTCTCGGATGCGTCCTGCAGTCAGTTTTGAGCGAGCCATTTTTGCTTTCCTGTGTACGCAAGAGAGATTCTGTGTACGCACATTATAGCTATGGCTATCAACGGCTAATTTACCTTAATTCAATGATTATTAAGCAATTTTGTTGCTTTGTTCAACGTCGCTCAACACTATTCAATGGTCGAAATCTTTGATTTTTAATCATCAGGTAGCGGTTCGATTCCGTTCGGGGGGCACCAGTAAAATCAAACAGTTAGGCCATTCTTCGGAGTGGCCTTTTTGTTTTTCGGCAAGTCCTTTTCTGTAATGCTATTCATGCATGCTGCCATGGCCCAGTCGCAGTGACAGGCCTTGTGCTGCGTTGATCATGGCTTTTGCTACCGGGCTATCCCATTCCACGTTGAATTCGCCCATTGTGCCAAGTGATGTGATTGCCGCGACCATGCTTCCGGTGTGGTCGTAAACCGGGGCACTAAAACCATTGATGCCGGGCGTCAGGCTACCCGTGGCGCGAGCAATGCCATGCTCCCGGATTTCTGTCAGGTTTTTTTCAAGTTGTCGGCGAACGGTAGTGATTGCAGTTTTGCTGGCGTCGGATGCTTCTTTTAACTCGTCATCCAGCATTTTCTTGAGGAATGGGGAGCGATAGAAGGCTGCAAAGGCACGGCCAGTAGCGGATCTGCATAGGGGCAAAATGGTACCGGAGCGCAGCGTAATCGTTATGGGGCCGCCTGCGTCGACTATCCTGACGATGGTCGCGCCGTGATTGCCCCATACCGCCAGGGCAACGGTTTCCTGTATTTCCTCGCACAGTGCCTCTAGGATAGGACCGGAAAGCCGAACGGGATCTAAACGTCCCAAGCCGGAAAGACCCAACTCCAACGCGTAAGCCCCCAAATCGTAGCGACCGCTGCTCGCATCCTGCTCGACGATACCCACGCGTAAAAAACTGACCATATATCTATGTGCTTTTGCGGCAGGCATTGCTGCGCCCTTTGCAATGTCGCGCAGCATCATCGGGCGATTGGTGGCGGCTAGTACTCGCAAGAGGCGAAATCCCACCTCGACGGATTGAATGCCTTGACGATCGCTTGCCGCTTTTGTGGTCATGATGAGTTTTGCAAAAGGAAAGCTTGCATTCTATGCATCTATGAGGGTTTTGAGGTGGCGAATATAATCCCACTACAAACTAATAACGGGGGCAGGTATGCGTGCAGTTCTGGTTGCAAATCCGAAAGGTGGTGCGGGCAAGACAACGCTGGCGACGAATTTGTCGGGCTACTTCGCCAATCAGGGGAAAAAGACCACGCTATGTGATCTGGATCGCCAGCAATCTTCTTTGCGCTGGATGGCCTTTCGCGATCCAGATTTGCCGCCGATTACTGGTTACTTTGCAGGCAATCAAATTTCACTGAGTTTGCCGAAAGAGGCCGACTGGGTGGTTGTTGATGCGCCGGCGGGCTTGCAAGGTTATAAGCTGACTGATTATTTGAGATCGGTTGATAAAGTATTGGTCCCATTGGTGCCGTCGGTCTTTGACATGGCAGCTACGGAGGATTTTCTTAATTCCATACGGAGTGAGATGCGCGGGCAGCGGACAAAGGTAGGTATCGTAGCTATGCGAGTTGATCCACGCACCAAGGCTGCGGCGATGTTGGAGGAGTTTCTGAAGCACTTTGATATACCTATTGTCGCCTATTTGAGAAACACCCAGAACTACGTCAATGTCGCCGCAGGCGGCTGCACGGTATTCGATCCTCCTCGGGCTAAGTTGCGTAGGGATATTGAGCAATGGACATCACTGATCGAGTGGGTCGAGAAGAAATAGTCCTCTTTTATCCAGATAGTTGTTGACGAGCAGGGCATGGCTCTGGATAATGCGCCCTCTTCGACGGACGCGGGATGGAGCAGTTGGCAGCTCGTCGGGCTCATAACCCGAAGGTCGCAGGTTCAAGTCCTGCTCCCGCAACCAGTGGCAAAGTTATTGATAATTCAATGTTTTGTTTCTGGGGTTGAAAAAATAAAGTGTTTTAGTTTTTATCGAAACGCTTGACGGGAAGTGAGGTTTGCTTCATAATCTTGCCTCTCTGCTGCAGACGGATCGAAAGAAACGGCGCGGCGAAGAAAGAAGTTCTTTAACAATTTGGACAACCGATAGGTGTGGGTGCCTTGATGCTAGTGACTTCGGTCACGCAAAAGTATTAAAGGCAATCACACGGATGGAGAGATCCATCGAGGTAGAAGTAACATTCTACCGTCAGTGAATTGTGAGTAGTAATGTTGGATTAAACTGAAGAGTTTGATCCTGGCTCAGATTGAACGCTGGCGGCATGCCTTACACATGCAAGTCGAACGGCAGCACGGGAGCAATCCTGGTGGCGAGTGGCGAACGGGTGAGTAATGTATCGGAACGTACCTTTCAGTGGGGGATAACGTAGCGAAAGTTACGCTAATACCGCATATTCTGTGAGCAGGAAAGCAGGGGATCGCAAGACCTTGCGCTGATTGAGCGGCCGATATCAGATTAGCTAGTTGGTGAGGTAAAGGCTCACCAAGGCGACGATCTGTAGCGGGTCTGAGAGGATGATCCGCCACACTGGAACTGAGACACGGTCCAGACTCCTACGGGAGGCAGCAGTGGGGAATTTTGGACAATGGGCGCAAGCCTGATCCAGCCATGCCGCGTGAGTGAAGAAGGCCTTCGGGTTGTAAAGCTCTTTCAGCCGGGAAGAAAACGCATGGGTTAATACCCTGTGTGGATGACGGTACCGGAATAAGAAGCACCGGCTAACTACGTGCCAGCAGCCGCGGTAATACGTAGGGTGCGAGCGTTAATCGGAATTACTGGGCGTAAAGCGTGCGCAGGCGGTTTGTTAAGATAGGCGTGAAATCCCCGGGCTCAACCTGGGAACTGCGTTTATGACTGGCAGGCTAGAGTATGGCAGAGGGGGGTGGAATTCCACGTGTAGCAGTGAAATGCGTAGAGATGTGGAGGAACACCGATGGCGAAGGCAGCACCCTGGGCCAATACTGACGCTCATGCACGAAAGCGTGGGTAGCAAACAGGATTAGATACCCTGGTAGTCCACGCCCTAAACGATGTCAACTAGGTGTTGGGAGGGTAAAACCTTTTAGTACCGGAGCTAACGCGTGAAGTTGACCGCCTGGGGAGTACGGCCGCAAGGTTAAAACTCAAAGGAATTGA